>NZ_JBHTTU010000091.1:0-26249 GCF_042794375.1 Kitasatospora sp. NPDC056531
GAGGGCGCATCGGTGTTCGTGGAGCTCGGTCCGGAGGCGGCGCTGACGCCGATGGTCGCCGAGTGCACGGCCGGCACCGACGCCGCCACCATCCCTGCCCAACACCGGGGACGCGACCGCGTCGAAACCCTGCAGACGGCGCTGGCCCGGCTGTTCGTCCGCGGCGGAGCGGTCGACTGGACGGCGCCGACCGGCGTCGACGCGGGCACCGCCCGCCGCCGCGTCGGCGAGCTGCCGACGTACGCGTTCGAGCGGCAGCGCTTCTGGCTCGACGCGGGCACCGGCGCGGGCGATGCCGCCGGCCTGGGGCAGGGCGCGGTGGACCACCCGCTGCTGGGCGCGGTGGTCGGCCTCGCCGACGGCAACGGCGCGCTGTTCACCGGGCGCCTCTCGCTGGACACCCACCCGTGGCTCGCCGACCACGCGGTGCTCGACACCGTGCTGGTGCCCGGGGCGGCCTTCCTCGAACTCGCGCTGCACGCGGGTGCCCGGCTCGGCTGCGCACGCGTGGACGAACTGACGCTGGTGGCGCCGCTGGCCGTGCCGCAAGCCGGGGGAGTGCAGGTCCAGGTCGCCGTCGGCGCGCCCGACGGGTCCGGCCGGCGGCCGATCACCGTGCACGCCCGCCCCGAGCGGACCGAAGGGCCCGCCGAGCCGGACGACACCTGGACGCTGCACGCCACCGGCGCGCTGACGCCCGTACAGGACGGCCTGGATGACCAGGAGGCTCAAGAACTCGCCGTCTGGCCGCCGGCCGGCGCGGTGCCGGTCGGAGTGGACGAGCTGTACGCCGACGCGGCCGACGCCGGGGTGCGCTACGGCCCGTCCTTCCACGGACTGCGGGCGGCCTGGCAACGCGGCCCCGAGCTGTTCGCCGAGGTCGCCCTCCCCGAGGAGGCGGCCGGCGGCCGGTTTGCTCTGCACCCGGCCCTGATCGACGCCGCCCTGCATCCGCTCGGGCTGACTTCGGCGGCCGTGGCGGCCGAGGACGCCGGCACGCGGGTGCGGCTGCCGTTCTCCTGGCGCGGTGTTCAGCTGCACGCGGGCGGCGTCCGGGCGCTGCGGGTGCGCCTGCTGCCGCTGGACGCCGACACGATCGCCGTCGAAGCGGTGGACGCGGACGGCCGGGCCGTGCTCTCGGTCGAGACCCTGACGGTGCGCGCGCTCTACCGTGACCAGCTGCCGACCGTCGCGGCGCCCGCCACCGAGCACCTCTTCGACCTGGACTGGGCCCCGGCCCCGGCCGTCGAACCGCCCGCGCGCTGGGCGGTCGTGGGCGGCGGGAGCGACCGGGACCCGGACCGGGACCCGGCCGCGTTCGCGGCCCGGTTCGACGCCCACAGGTACCCGGACCTCGCCGCGCTGGCCGCGGCGGTGGACGCCGGCGCGCCGCCGCCCGACGCGGTGCTGCTCCTCCCGCGGCCCGCCCAGGACCCGGGCGCTGGGCCGGAGGCCGTCCGGGCCGCCGTGCACGAGGCGCTCGCCGTCGCGCAGGCCTGGCTCGCGGACGAGCGCTTCGCCGCCGCCCGCCTGGTGGTCGGGACCCGCGGCGCGCTCGCCGCGCTCGCCGAGGGCGCCGCCGAGGTGCCCGACCCGGCCGCCGCCGCGGTGTGGGGCCTGCTGCGGGCCGCGCGCTCGGAGCACCCCGACCGCTTCGCCCTCCTCGACCTGGAGGCGGGCGGCGGGCAGCCGGACGGCACCGAACCCGCCGACGCCCGGCTCGACGCGATCGCCGCGGCCGGCGCCCTGCCCGAGGCGGCGCTGCGCGGATCCGCCCTGCTGGTGCCCCGGCTGCGCCGGGCGCGGTCCCTCCCGGCCGCCCCGACCCCGCCGGAGCTCGCGGGTGACGGCACCGTGCTGGTCACCGGCGGCACCGGAGCCCTGGGCGCCCTGGTGGCCCGACACCTCGTCGCGGCGTACGGCGTGCGGCACCTGCTGCTGGTGTCCCGGCGCGGCGCCGACGCCCCCGGGGCGGGGGAGCTGCGGGCCGACCTCGCCGCGGCCGGCGCGCAGGCCACCTTCGCCGCCTGCGACGTCGCCGACCGCGCCGAGCTGGCGCGGGTGTTGGCGGCTGTCCCGGCCGAGCACCCGCTCACCGCGGTGGTCCACCTGGCGGCCGTGGTCGACGACGGTCTGCTCCCGGCGCTGACCCCCGAGCGGGTGGCGCGCGTCATGGGGCCCAAGGCCGACGCGGCGCTGCACCTGCACGAGCTGACGGCCGATCTGGACCTGCGGGCCTTCGTGCTGTTCTCCTCGGCGGCCGGCCTCACCGGCAACCCCGGCCAGGCCGCCTACTCCGCCGCCAACCTGGTGCTCGACGCGCTCGCGCAGCGGCGCCGCTCCCTCGGCCTGCCCGCCGTCTCGCTGCAGTGGGGCCTGTGGAAGCAGGACAGCGCGCTCACCGCCGGCCTCGGCGCGGCCGACCGGCAGCGGATGGCCCGCTCCGGGGTCGAGCCGCTCGACACCAGGCTCGGCCTCGCCCTGTTCGACGCGGCGCTGGCCCGGCCGGAGGCCGTCCTGGCGCCGGTCAGGCTCGACCCGGCCCGCCTCGACGGGGACGACCTGCCGCCCGTGCTGGCCGGCCTGGTCGCCCGCCGGCCCGGTGCCGGGCACGCAGGCTCCGGCACCGGCCGCGCGCTGGTCCGCCGGCTGGCCGCCGCCCCGGCGGCCGAGCAGGAACGGCAGCTGGTCGACCTGGTACGCACCCACGCCGCCGCCGTCCTCGGGCACCCGGGCGGCGGGGCGATCGACCCGGACCGCGCGTTCAGCGAGCTGGGTCTCGACTCGCTCGCCGCACTCGAACTGCGCAACCGGCTGAACGGCGCGGTCGGCCTGCGACTGCCCGCCACCGTGCTGTTCGACCACCCGTCCGCGAGCGCCCTCGGCCGGCACCTGCGCGCCGAACTGCTCGACGCGCCGCAGCGCCCGCGCGCCGCGGCCCCGGCCCGGGTGAGCGACGAGCCGATCGCGATCGTCGCCGCGAGCTGCCGCTACCCCGGCGGGGTGGCGAGCCCGGAGGACCTCTGGCGGCTGGTGCACGAGCGCACCGACGCGATCGGGGCCTTCCCCGACAACCGCGGCTGGGACGTGGCGAACCTGTTCCACCCCGACCCGGACCACCCCGGCACCTCGTACGTCCGCGAGGGCGGCTTCCTGTACGACGCCGACCGCTTCGACCCCGGCTTCTTCGGCATCTCGCCGCGCGAGGCGCTGGCCATGGACCCGCAGCAGCGCCTGCTGCTGGAATCCTCCTGGGAGGCGATCGAGCGGGCGGCCGTCGACCCGCGCTCGCTGCGCGGCAGCCGCACCGGGGTCTTCGCCGGCCTGATGTACGCCGACTACGCGTCCCGGCTGGCCGGCGCCCCCGAGGGCGTCGACGGCTACCTCGGCAACGGCAGTGCCGGCAGCATCGCCTCCGGGCGGGTCGCCTACACCCTGGGACTGGAGGGCCCGGCGGTGACGGTCGACACCGCCTGCTCGTCCTCGCTGGTCGCGCTGCACCTGGCCTGCCAGGCGCTGCGCCAGGGGGAGTGCGACCTCGCCCTGGCCGGCGGGGTGACGGTGATGTCGAGCCCGGCGACCTTCGTGGAGTTCTCCCGCCAGCGGGGCCTGGCCCCGGACGGGCGCTGCAAGTCCTTCGCGGCCGGCGCCGACGGCACCGCCTGGGGCGAGGGCATCGGCATGCTGCTGGTCGAACGGCTCTCCGACGCGCGGCGCAACGGCCACCCCGTCCTCGCGGTGGTCCGGGGCAGTGCGGTCAACCAGGACGGCGCCAGCAACGGCCTGGCCGCGCCCAACGGCCTCGCCCAGGAGCGGGTGATCCGCGCCGCGCTGGCTCAGGCCGGGCTCACCCCGGCCGAGGTCGACGCGGTCGAGGCGCACGGCACCGGCACCGCCCTCGGCGACCCGATCGAGGCCCACGCGCTGCTCGCCACCTACGGCCAGGACCGGCCGGCCGAACGGCCGCTGCGGCTCGGCTCGGTGAAGTCCAACCTCGGCCACACCCAGGCCGCCGCCGGGGTGGCCGGCGTGATCAAGATGATCATGGCGATGCGGCACGGCGAACTGCCCGCCACCGTGCACGTGGACGCGCCCTCCCCGCACGTCGACTGGTCGGCCGGCGCCGTCTCGCTGCTCACCGAGCCGGCGGACTGGCCGGAGTCCGGCCGGCCCCGCCGGGCCGGGGTGTCCTCCTTCGGTGTCAGCGGCACCAACGCGCACGTGATCCTGGAGCAGGGCGACCCGGTCGAGGAGGCCGCGGCCCCGCTCCCCGAGCCGGACCAGGCCGCGCTGGCCTGGCCGCTGTCCGGCGCGACCCCGGCCGCCCTGCGGGACCAGGCCGGCCGGCTCCGCGCCCACCTGGCGGCGCGCCCCGCCATCCGGCCCGCCGACACCGCCCACGCGCTCGCCACCACCCGCGCCGCGCTCGACCACCGCGCCGTGCTCGTCGCCGCCGATCCGGCCGAACTCCTCGCCGGACTCGACGCGTTGAGCACCGGCGCGGCACATCCCGGGCTCGTCACCGGCACCGCCGGGCAGCCCGGCCGGACGGTCTTCGTGTTCGGCGGGCAGGGTTCGCAGTGGGCGGGCATGGGTGCCCGGCTGCTGGACGAGTCCCCGGTGTTCGCCGAGCGCATCCGTGCTTGCGACGCCGCCCTCGCCCCGCACACCGACTGGTCACTGCTCGACGTGCTGCGGCAGCGCCCCGGCGCGCCCTCGCTGGAGCGCGTCGACGTCGTCCAGCCCGCGCTGTTCGCCGTCATGGTGTCCGTCGCCGCGGTGTGGCGCTCGCTCGGCGTCGAACCGGCCGCCGTCGTCGGCCACTCCCAGGGCGAGATCGCCGCCGCCCAGGTGGCCGGCGCGCTCACCCTGGAGGAGGCGGCCCGGATCGTCGCGCTGCGCAGCCGGGCCCTGCGCGCCATCGCGGGCGGCGGCATGATGTCGCTGGCCGCGACGGCCGGACAGGCGGAGGAGCTGATCGCCTCCTCGCCCGGCCGGCTCGGCATCGCGGCCGTCAACGGACCGGGCGCGGTGGTCGTCTCCGGCGACGCCGCGGCCCTGGACGAGCTGCGCGAGCGGTGTGAGGCCCAGGGCGTGCGGACCCGCCGGCTGCCGGTCGACTACGCCGCGCACTCCGCCGCCGTCGAGCGCGTTCGCGCCGAACTCCTCGCCGGCATCGGCGACATCACTCCGGTGGCGCCCCCGGCGGTGGCGTTCTACTCGACCGTCACCGGCGAGCCGCTCGACGGCACCGCGCTGGACGCCGAGTACTGGTACCGCAACTTGCGCGAGACCGTCGTCTTCGAGCGGGCCACCCGCGCGCTGCTGCGCGACGGGTACACCACGCTGGTCGAGACCAGCCCGCACCCGGTGATGGCCCCGGCCGTCGAGCAGACCGCCCAGGAGGCCGGGACGGACGCCCTGGTCGTCGGCTCGCTCCAGCGCGACGCGGGCACCCTGCACCGCCTGCTGACCGCGGCGGCCGGCCTGTCCGTGCGCGGCGTGCCCGTCGACTGGGCGGCGCTGCACGCGCACCGCACGCCGCTGCGCACCGACCTGCCCACCTACGCCTTCCAGCGCGAGCGCTACTGGCTGGAGCCCGCCCCGGCCGCCGCCGACGCCCAGGGGCTGGGCCTGCGCTCCGCCGACCACCCGCTGCTCGGCGCCGCCCTCGCCCAGGCCGGGGACGACCGGCACCTGCTCACCGGCCGGATCTCGCTGCCCACCCACCCCTGGCTCGCCGACCACGCCGTCCTCGGCACCGTGCTGCTCCCCGGCACGGCCTTCGTCGAACTCGCCCTCCAGGCAGGGAAGTCGGCCGACTGCTCGGTGATCGAGGAGCTCACCCTGGAGGCGCCGCTGACCCTGGAGGAGCGCGCGGCCGTCCAGCTCCAGGTCCACCTCGACGCCCCGGACGAGGACGGGCGCCGCGCGCTCACCGTGCACGCGCGCCCCGAGACCGCCGTGCCGGGCCCGTGGACCCGGCACGCCGCCGGCGTCCTCGCGCCCGCCCGACCGGGCGAGGAGCCCGCCGCCGACGACGGGGCGTGGCCGCCGGCCGGCGCCGAACCGCTGGACACCGACGGCCTCTACGAACGGCTGGCCGCCGCCGGCTACCAGTACGGCCCGCTGTTCCGCGCGGTGCGCGCCGCCTGGCGGCACGGCGGCGAACTGATCGCCGAGGTCGCCCTGCCCGGGGACGACCACGACGCCGGGCGGTTCGCGCTCCACCCCGCGCTGCTCGACGCCGCCCTGCACACCGCCGGGGCGCTCGACGGCGCGGACGGCGAGGGCCGGGGCACCGGCCTCCCGTTCGCCTGGACGGGTGTGCGGCTGTACGCGGTCGGCGCCCGCACCCTGCGCGTCCGGCTCGGCCGCACCGGCCCGGACGCCGTCACCCTCGCCCTGACCGACCCGGCCGGCGCGCCCGTCGCCACCGTCGAAACGCTGCTCTCCCGGCCGGTCACCGCGGACGGCCTCGCCCCCGCCCGCACCGGCGCCGCCGAGGGCCTCCACCCCGTCGCCTGGCCGCCGCTGACGCTGCCGCAGCCGGCCCCGCTCGGCGACTGGGTGCTGGCCGGGCCCGACGAGCTCGGTGCCGAGACGGCCCTGCGCGCGGCCGGCGCCGCCGTCACCACGCTGGCCGACCCGGCCGCGCTCGACCCCGGCGCCCCGCTGCCGGACGCCGTCGCGCTCACCTGCGCCACAGACGGCAGCCCGCAGGCCGTCCACACCGCCACCCGGCGGGTGCTGGCGTTCCTGCAGTCCTGGCTCGCCACCGAGCGGTTCGCCGGCACCCCGCTGGTGGTGCTCACCCGCGGCGCCGTCCCCGGACCGTACGGGGAGGCGGTCGACGACCTCGCCGCGGCCGCGGTCTGGGGCCTGGTGCGCTCCGCGCAGACCGAGCACCCCGGCCGGATCGTGCTGGTCGACCTCGACCGGCACCCCGACTCCCACACCGCCCTCGGTGCGGTCCTGGCCTCCGGCGAGCCCCAGCTCGCCCTGCGGTCCGGCACCGCGGCGGCGCCCCGGCTCGCCCGGAGCGGCCCGGCGGAGCGCCTCGCGGTGCCCGCCGCCGCCGTCGCCTGGCGCCTCGACCTGACCGGCACCGGGACCATCGACGGCCTGGCCCTGGTGCCCCACGAGGACGGTGTCCGCCCGCTCGCCCCCGGCGAGGTCCGGGTCGCGCTGCGCGCCGCGGGCCTCAACTTCCGCGACGTCGTGGTCGCCCTCGGCATGGTGACCGACACCCGGCCGCCCGGCGGTGAGGGCGCCGGCGTGGTGGTCGAGGTCGGCGCCGAGGTCCACGACCTCGCGCCGGGCGACCGCGTCATGGGCCTGTTCTCCGGCGGCACCGGCCCGCTCGCGGTGACCGACCGCCGCCTGCTCGCCCCGATCCCGGCCGGCTGGACGTACCCGCAGGCGGCGAGCGTGCCGGTGGTGTACCTCACGGCCTACTACGGCCTGGTCGACCTCGGCCGGGTCCGGCCGGGTGAGTCGCTGCTGCTGCACGCCGCGACCGGCGGGGTCGGCATGGCCGCCCTGCAACTCGCCCGCCACTGGGGCCTGGACGTCCACGGCACCGCCTCGCCCGCCAAGTGGCCGGTCCTGCGCGCCCTCGGGCTGGACGACGAGCACATCGCCTCCTCCCGCGACCTCGACTTCGAGGAGCGGTTCCGCACCGCCCGCGCCGGGCAGGGCTTCGACCTCGTGCTCAACTCGCTGGCCCAGGCCTACGTCGACGCCTCGCTGCGCCTGCTCGGCCCCGGCGGCCGGTTCCTGGAGATGGGCAAGACCGACATCCGCGACCGCGACGCGGTGATCGCCGCCCACCCCGGCACCGACTACCGGGCGTTCGACCTCATGGACGCCGGCGCCGACCGCATCCAGCAGATCCTGACCGAACTCGGCGCCCTGTTCGCCGACGGCACGCTCGCCCCGCTGCCCGTCACCACCTGGGACGTCCGCGACGCCGTCGCCGCCTTCCGCCACCTCGGCCAGGCCCGGCACACCGGCAAGATCGTGCTGACCCTGCCGCCCACCGTCACCGGCGCCGCCGCCGACCCGCACGGCACCGTCCTGATCACCGGCGGCACCGGCACCCTCGGCGCCCTGCTCGCCCGCCACCTCGTCACCGAGCACGGCGCCCGGCACCTGCTGCTGACCAGCCGCCGCGGCCCGGCCGCCGACGGCGCGGCCGAGCTCGCCGCCGACCTCACCGCCCTCGGCGCCGAGGTGCGGATCGCGGCCTGCGACGCCGCCGACCGGGACGCGCTGGCCGCACTGCTCGCCACCGTCGACGCCGGACACCCGCTCACCGCCGTGGTGCACGCGGCCGGTGCCATCGACGACGCCGCCCTGCACGCGCTCACCCCCGAACAGCTCGACCGCGTGCTGCGCCCCAAGACGGACGCCGCCTGGAACCTGCACGAGCTGACCCTCGGCCGGGAACTGGCCGAGTTCGTGCTCTTCTCCTCGATGGCGGGCACCTTCGGCGGCGCCGGACAGGCCAACTACGCGGCCGCCAACGCCTACCTGGACGCGCTCGCGGAACACCGGCGCTCCCGGGGCCTGGCCGCCACCTCGCTGGCCTGGGGTCTGTGGGCCCAGGCCAGCGGGATGACCGGACACCTCGACCGGGCCGACCTCGACCGGATCGCGCGCACCGGTGTCGCCGCCCTGGAGACCGACGACGCGCTCGCGCTGTACGACGCCGCGCGCGCCGCCGACCACCCGGCCGCGGTGCTCGCCCGCCTGGACCTCGCCGCGCCGCGCGGGGCCGGCGACGTCCCCGCCCTGCTGCGTGACCTGGTCCGTCCCCGGCCCAGGCGGGCCGCCGCCGGCCCCGACCCGGACACGGCCGCCTTCGCGCAGCGCCTCGCCCGGCTCCCCGAGGACCGGCGCCGACAGACCCTCACCACCCTGGTCCGCCAGGAGACCGCGGCCGTCCTCGGCCACCCCGGCGCCGAGACCGTCGAGCGCGGCCGCCCGTTCAAGGCGCTCGGCTTCGACTCGCTCACCGCGGTAGAACTGCGCAATCGGCTCACCGCTGCGACCGGGCTGCGGCTGCCCGTCACCCTGGTCTTCGACCATCCGACCCCCGAGGCGCTCGCCGAGCACATCGGCGCCGAACTCCTCGGCTCCCCCGAGCAGTCCGCGCCCGCCCTGCCCGCACAGCGCACCCCCGACACCGCCGACGACCCGGTGGTCATCGTCGGCCTGGGCTGCCGCTACCCCGGCGGCATCGCCGACGAGCACGACCTGTGGCGGATGCTCGCCGAGGGCGTCGACGCCGTCACGCCGTTCCCGCGCGACCGCGGCTGGAACCTCGACACCCTCTTCGACCCCGACCCGGACCGCCCCGGCAAGTCCTACGTGCGCGAGGGCGGCTTCATCGACGACGCCGTCGGCTTCGACGCCGAGTTCTTCGGCATCTCGCCGCGCGAGGCCGCCGCGATGGACCCCCAGCAGCGCGTCCTGCTGGAGACCGCGTGGGAGACCTTCGAACACGCCGGCATCGACCCCACCTCGCTGCGCGGCTCGGCGACCGGTGTGTTCGTCGGCGCGATGGCGCAGGACTACCACACCGCCTCGGGCGCGGTGGCCGAGGGCCAGGAGGGCTACCTGCTCACCGGCACCGCCACCAGCGTGATCAGCGGCCGGGTCTCGTACGTGCTCGGCCTCGAAGGCCCGGCCGTCACGGTCGACACGGCCTGCTCCTCCTCCCTGGTCGCCCTGCACCTCGCGGCGAGCGCACTGCGCTCCGGCGAGTGCGACCTGGCCCTCGCCGGCGGCGTCGCGGTGCTCACCTCGCCGCACGCCTTCGTCGAGTTCAGCCGCCAGCGCGGACTGGCGCCGGACGGCCGCTGCAAGCCGTTCGCGGCGGCGGCCGACGGCACCGGCTGGGGCGAGGGCGCCGGCCTCGTGCTGGTCGAGCGGCTCTCCGACGCCCGGCGCCACGGGCACCGCGTCCTCGCCGTCGTGCGCGGCTCCGCGACCAACCAGGACGGCGCCTCCAACGGACTCACCGCGCCCAACGGGCCGTCCCAGCAGCGGGTCATCCGCCAGGCGCTCGGCAACGCCGGGCTCACCCCGGCCGACGTCGACGCCGTCGAGGCGCACGGCACCGGCACCCGGCTCGGCGACCCGATCGAGGCGCAGGCCCTGCTCGCCGTGTACGGGCGCGAGCACACCGCCGACCGCCCGCTCTGGCTCGGCTCGATCAAGTCCAACATCGGCCACACCCAGTCCGCCGCCGGCATCGCCGGCGTGCTCAAGATGGTGCTCGCCCTGCGTCACGGCGAACTGCCGCGCACCCTGCACGCCGACGAGCCGACCCCGCACGTCGACTGGGCGTCCGGCCACGTCGCGCTGGCCACCGAGCACCGGGCCTGGCCGGAGACCGGCCGCCCGCGCCGCGCCGCCGTCTCCTCCTTCGGCGTCAGCGGCACCAATGCGCACGTCATCCTCGAACAGGCGCCTGACACGCCGGCTGCCGTGCCGGTCGCCGAGAAGCCCGCCGGCGTGTCCGGCGTGGTGCCGTGGCCGCTGTCCGCCCGCACCGGCGAGGCGCTGCGCGCCCAGGCCGCCCGGCTGCGGGACTGGGTCCTGCGGCACCCGGAGGCCGAACCCGCCGACGTCGCCTGGTCGCTGGCCACCGGCCGGGCCGCTTTCGACCACCGGGCGGTGGCCCGCGGCCGCGACACCGCCGAACTGCTCGCCTCCCTCGGCGAGGTGGCCGACGGAACGACGGAGGCTCCGGGCGTGCTCGCCTCCGGCCCCGGACCGGTCTTCGTCTTCCCCGGCCAGGGCTCCCAGTGGCTGGGCATGGCGGCCGAACTGCTCGACGTCAGCCCGGTGTTCGCGCAGGCGGTGGCCGAGTGCGCGGAGGTCGTCGACCCGCTGGTGACCGGCTGGTCGCTGCTCGACGTGCTGCGCGGCACCGACGCCCGCACCGAGGAGACCCTCGCCCGGGTCGAGGTGCTGCACCCCGTCCTGTTCGCCGTGATGGTCGGCCTCGCCCGCTGGTGGGAGTCCTGCGGGGTGCGCCCGGCCGCCGTGATCGGCCACTCCCAGGGCGAGGCCGCCGCCGCGTACGTGGCCGGTCGGCTCTCCCTGGCGGACGCCGCCCGGGTCGCGGTGATGCGGGTCCGGGCCGTGCAGGCGGTCGACGCCTGCCACGGCGGCCTGCTCGCGGTGGCCCTGACGCCGGAGCGGGCCCGCGCCGAGATCGATGCGGCCGGCGCCGCCGACCGGGTGTCGCTCGGCGCGGTGAACAGCCCGACCGGCGTGGTGCTCTCCGGCGACGCGGACGCCCTCGCCGCGATCATGGCCCGCTGCGAGGCGGCCGGCACCCGCGCCCGCTGGGTGCCGGCCGCCTACGCCTCGCACTCCGCGCAGATGGACCCCGCCCGCGAGGAGATCACCCGCCTGCTCGCGGACCTGCGCCCGCTGCCGGGCCGCATCCCGATGTACTCCACCGTCACCGGCGCGCTGCTGGACGACACGACCCCGATGGACGCCGCCTACTGGTTCGAGAACATGCGCCGCACCGTCCTGTTCGAGAGTGCGGTCGGCGCCGCCGCGGCGGACGGCCACGACGCCTTCGTCGAGTGCAGCCCGCACCCCGGCCTGCTGGTACCGGTCGGGGACACCCTCGACGACCTCGGCGTCCCCGCGGCGGTGCTGGGCACCCTGCGCCGGGGCGACGGCGGCGCGGACCGGCTGGTCACCGCGCTGTCCGACGCCCACGCCCGCGGGCTGGACGTCGACTGGCCGGGGCTGCTCGCCCACGACGGCGCGACCCGGGTCGACCTGCCCGGCTACGCCTTCCAGCGCCGCCGCCACTGGATCGAGCCCGGTACCACCACCGGCTCCGGCGGCTCCGGCTGGGGGCAGTCCGCGGTCGAGCACCCCGTTCTCGGCGCCGGCGTCGACCTCGCCGACGGCTCCGGGACGGTGTTCACCGGGCGGCTCTCCACCGCCACGCACCCCTGGCTGGCCGACCACCTCGCGCTCGGCTCCGCCGCGGTGCCCGGCACCCTCCTCGTCGACCTCGCGCTGCGGGCGGGCGGCGAGAGCGGCTGCCCGGTGCTGGAGGAGCTCACCGTCCTCACCCCACTGGTGCTGCCCGCGACGGCCGGGGTGCGGGTCCAGGTCGCCCTGGAGGTGCCCGACGGCACCGGCGCCCGCACCGTCAGCGTCCACTCGCGGCCCGAGTCCGCGCCCGCCGACTCCCCCTGGATCCGGCACGCCACCGGCACACTGGCCCCCGGCGGCCACCGCCCTACCGCCCGCCCCGAGCAGTGGCCGCCGATCGGCGCGGCCCCGCTCTCCGTCGCGGAGGCCTACGAACGGCTCGCCCGTACCGGCCTGCGGCTCGGCCCGGCCTTCGCCGGGATGCGGGCCGCCTGGCACCGCGGCGAGGAACTGTTCGCCGAGACCGCCCACACCGGCGGCGAGGCGCAGACCGCCCGGCTCGACCTGCACCCCGCGCTGCTGGAGGCGGCCCTGCTCGGCCTCGCCCCCGGCGAGCCCGCAGCCGACGGACAGGTGCGCCTGCCGTCCTCCTGGCGTGGCGTCACCGCCGTGCCCGGCGCACGGCAGGCCCTCCGGCTCACGCTGCGCGCCACCGGCCCGGACACCCTGGCCGTGCACGTCGCCGACGAGCAGGGGCAGTCCGTCGCGGAGATCGAGTCCGTCGGGCTGAGCTCCTGGTCGGCCGCCGAACTGCGGGCGGCGGGCCGGGAGCGCCCGGCGCTGACCCGGCTGGAGTGGGTGGCGCCGGACCAGCCGGTCGCCGAGGCGTCCGGCGGGGCCTGGGCCGTGCTCGGCGCCGCCGGCCTGCTCGCCCGCGAGCTCGGGGCCGGCGCCCACCCCGACTGGACGGCCCTGGGCGCCGCGGTGGCGGCCGGGCTGCCGGTGCCTGCGCGGATCGCCCTGGTGCCGGACGCCCTGACGGACGGTGAGCCGCTGCCGCAGGCCGTCCGCGACCGGGTGCGCACCGTGCTCGCGGTGCTGCGCGAGCACGAGGCGGACCGGCGCTTCGAGGGCGCCCGCCTGGTGCTGGTCACCCGGGGCGCGGTGCTCGCCGAACCCGGCGACCGTGTCGCCGACCCGGCCGCCGCCGCACTGTGGGGGCTGCTGCGCTCGACCGGCGGGGAGCGGATCGCCCTCGCCGACCTGGACGGGCACGACGCCTCCCCACAGGCCCTGGCGGCAGCCGTGGAGGCGGGCCTGACCGAGTTCGCCGTCCGGGCCGGGCAGGTCCTCGTGCCGGTGCTCGGCCGGGCGCCCGCAATCGGCGTGGAGGCGCCGGACCTCCCGACGGACGGCACCGTCCTGGTGACCGGCGCGGCCGGCCGCCTCGGCGCCGCCACCGCCCGCCACCTGGTGGCCGCCCACGGCGTGCGCCGCCTGCTGCTCGCCGACCCCGGCCTCACCGCGTCGGGAGCGGCCGAACTGGTCGACGAGCTGTCCGCCCTCGGCGCCGCCGTCGAGCTCGCCACCTGCGACGCCGCCGACCGGGACGCCCTGGCCGAGCTGCTGGCCGCCGTGCCGGCGGAGCACCCGCTGCGCGCCGTGGTGCACGCGGCCGAGGCCCCGCGCGCCGACGGAGCCGACGGAGCCGACGGAGCGGACGGAGCCGACGGCACGGACGGCGCGGACGGAGCGGAGGCTGCCGAGGCCGTGCTGCGCCCGGTGGTCGACGGTGCCTGGCACCTGCACGAGCTGACCCGGGACCTGGACCTCGCCGCCTTCGTCCTGCACGGCTCCTGGGCCGGCCAGGCCGGCGACCCGGACCGGGCCGGGCGGGCCGCGGGCGCCGCCTTCCTCGACGCCCTGGCCCAGCACCGGCGCGCCCAGGGACTGCCCGGACTCGCCCTCGCCTGGGGGCCGTGGGCCGCCGCGGACGCCGAGGCCGGCGACACCCGCCCGGACGGGCTGCTGGCCCTCGGCGAACGCGAGGCCATGGCCCTGCTCGACGAGGCGCTCGGCCGCCCGGAGGCGGCGCTCGCCCCGCTCGCGGTCGACACCGCGGCCGTGCGCCGCGGCGACGAGGACGTGGCGCCGCTGCTCGCCGGCCTGGTGACGGACCGCCGGCGCGCTCCGTCCGCCGGCCCCGCCGAGGCCGGCCCGGCTCTCGCCGCCCGCCTGCTGGACCTGCCCGAGGACGAGCAGGAGCAGGCCTTCGTCGACCTGGTACGGGCCGGCGCCGCCGCGGTCCTCGGCCACGCCGACCCCGAGGAGATCGACCCCGGGACGGCCTTCAAGGACCTCGGCTTCGACTCGCTGACCGCGCTCGCGGTGCGCAACCGGCTGCGCGCCGCGACCGGGCTGGCCCTGCCGGCCACGCTGGTCTTCAGCCACCCGAACCCGGCCGCCCTCGGCCGCCACCTGCGGACCCTGCTGCGCCGCGAGCACACCGTCTCCTGGGACTCCGTGCTCGGCGAGATCGACCGGGTCGAGGCGATGCTCGGTCTGCTGGACGAACAGGACCGGGCCAAGGCGGTGCAGCGCCTCCGGGAGCTGGCCGGCGACGGTCCCGACGAGCTGGTGGACCACCAAATCCCAGTCGCACAAGAGAAGTTCGGATCGGCCACCGACGAGGAGATGTTCGACTTCATCGACCGCGGCGCCGATCGCTGACCACCTTTCACGGGGCTGGGGCATCCCCGTCCCTCGCGGACACTCACGGAGCAGACCAACGATGGCGAACGAAGAGCAACTACGCGACTACCTGCGCCGTGCGGCCAATGAGCTGCACGAGACCCGGACGCTGCTGCGCGACGCCGAGGACCGGTGGCACGAGCCCATCGCCATCGTCGGCATGCAGTGCCGCTACCCCGGCGGGGTCACCTCGCCCGAGGAACTGTGGGAGCTGGTGCGCACCGGCGGCGACGCCATCTCGGCCATCCCGTCCGGGCGCGGCTGGGAGCACGCCGAGAGTGCGGCCGGCACCTCCTACCGGGGCGGGTTCCTGGACGACGCGGCCGACTTTGACCCCGGCTTCTTCGGGATCTCGCCGCGCGAGGCACTCGCCATGGACCCCCAGCAGCGGCTGCTGCTGGAGGCCTCCTGGGAGGCGGTCGAGCGGGCCGGGATCGACCCGACCTCGCTGCGCGGCAGCCGGACCGGGGTCTTCGTCGGGGTGATCGCGAGCGACTACCTGTCCCGGCTGCCCAGCGTCCCCAAGGAGGTCGAAGGCCACCTGCTCACCGGCAGCCTGGTCAGCGTCGCCTCCGGCCGGATCGCCTACACCCTGGGCCTGGAGGGCGCGGCGGTCACCGTCGACACGGCGTGCTCCTCCTCGCTGGTCGCCCTGCACCTGGCCTGCCAGGCGCTGCGGGCCGGCGAGTGCGACCTCGCGCTGGCCGGCGGCGCCACCGTCCTGGCGACCCCGGGCGCCTTCGACGAGTTCTCCCGCCAGCGCGGCCTGGCGGCGGACGGGCGGTGCAAGTCCTTCTCGGCGGCGGCGGACGGCACCGGCTGGAGCGAGGGCGTCGGCATGCTGCTGGTCGAGCGGCTCTCCGACGCGCGGCGCAACGGGCACTCCGTGCTCGCGGTGGTGCGCGGGTCGGCGGTCAACCAGGACGGCGCCTCCAACGGCCTGACCGCGCCCAACGACCTCGCGCAGGAGCGGGTGATCCGTCAGGCCCTCGCCAGCGCCCGGCTGACCCCGGCCGACGTGGACGCGGTCGAGGCCCACGGCACCGGCACGGTGCTCGGCGACCCCATCGAGGCCCAGGCGCTGCTGGCCACCTACGGCCAGGGGCGCTCCCCGGAACGGCCGTTGAGGCTCGGCTCGGTGAAGTCCAACCTCGGGCACGCCCAGGCCGCCGCCGGTGTGGCCGGAGTCATCAAGACGGTGCTGGCGCTGCGGCACGGCCTGCTGCCGCGCACCCTGCACGCCGAGCAGCCCACGCCCATGGTCGACTGGGCGTCCGGCGGGGTCGCGCTGCTGACCGAGCCGGTCGCCTGGCCGGCGGGGGAGCGGGTGCGCCGGGCCGGCGTCTCCTCCTTCGGGGTCAGCGGCACCAACGCGCACGTGATCATCGAGGAGGAGCCGGCCGAGGACCGGGCGCCCGGCACCGACGAGGTCGACGCGGCCCCGCCCGCCGCCGTGCCGTGGGTGGTGTGCGCGCGCACCGAGGCGGGGCTGCGCGCCCAGGCCGCCCGGCTGCGCGACTGGGCGCTCACGCACCCCGACGCCCGGCCGGCCGACGTCGCCTGGTCGCTGGCCTCCGGACGGGCCGTACTGGACCACCGGGCCGTCCTGGTCGGGAGCGAAATCGCCGAACTGGCCGCTGGGTTGGGCGCTGTCGCGGAGGGTGGAGCGGACGGCGGCGCGGACGCGCCGCAGGCCGTCACACCGGAGGGTGGCGCGCCGCGCCGCGCCGGGCGCACCGCCCTCCTGTTCACCGGGCAGGGCACCCGGACCCGAGGCGTCGCGCGCGAGGCGTACGAGGCCTTCCCGGTGTTCGCCGCCGCGCTGGACGAGGTCTGCGCCGCCTTCGAGGCCGTGACGCCGTTCTCCGTGCGCGAGGCGCTGCTCGGCGAGCCCGGCGGGGAGGAGCCCGAGGACACCGGCGTCGCCCAGCCGGCCCTGTTCGCCTACGAGGTGGCCCTCTACCGGCTGTGGACCGCGTGGGCGCCGGCACCCGACTTCGTGGCCGGCCACTCGCTGGGCGAGATCGTCGCCGCGCACGTGGCCGGGGTGCTCACCCTGGACGATGCCGTCACCCTGGTCGCCGCCCGCGCCAGGCTGATGGGCGCGCTGCCGGCCGGCGGCGCGATGCTCGCGGTCGGGGCCAGCGAGGCCGAGGCCGCCGCCGTCCTGGCCCCGCTCGCCGGGGTCGGGCTCGCCGCCGTCAACGGGCCCGCGAGCGTGGTGGTCTCCGGCACCGCCGAGGCCGTGGAGCGGGTCCGCGCCGTCTGCGCGGAACGGGGCTGGCGGCACGCGCGGCTGCGGGTCTCGCACGCCTTCCACTCCGAGCTGATGGACCCGGTGCTGGAGAAGTTCGCCACCGCGCTCGACGGGCTGCGCCCGCGCCGCGCGCGGATCCCGCTCGCCTCCACCGTCACCGGCGGGATCACGGACCCCGAGCGCCTGCGCGATCCGGCCCACTGGATCGCGAACCTGCGCGGCACCGTCCGCTTCGCCGACGCGGTCGGCGCGCTGCGGGCGGCCGGGGCGACGGAGTTCGTCGAACTCGGCCCCGGGGCCGTCCTGACCCCGATGGCCACCGAGTGCCTCGCCGCCGAGGAAGCCGACGGGACGGTCGCCGTCATCCCCACCGCCGACCGCGAGGGTCCCACCGCCCGGGGTGTCCTGACGGCGCTCGGCCGGGCCTTCGTGCGCGGTGCGGCGGTGGACTGGGCGGCCCTCACCGCGGGCGCCGCCACCGACCCGGCCGCGCTCGGCCGGCGCCGGGTCGAGCTGCCCACCCAGGCCTTCGAGCGCCGCCGCTTCTGGCTGGACGCGGGCGTCGGGGTCACCGACGCGACGGGCCTCGGGCAGGGCGCGGCGGACCACCCGCTGCTCGGTGCCATGGTCGAACTCGCGGACGGGCACGGCTCGCTGTTCACCGGCCTGCTCTCGCTCGACAGCCACCCGTGGCTCGGCGACCACGTCGTGCTCGGCACCGTGCTGCTCCCGGGCACGGCCTTCCTGGAGCTCGCCCTGCACGCGGGCCGGCGGGCCGGCTGCGAACTCGTCGAGGAACTCTCCCTGGAAGCCCCGCTGGTCCTGCCCGAGCGCGGCGCCCTCCAGCTCCAGCTGTGGCTGGAGGCCCCGGACCGGGACGGCCGGCGGGCCGTCGCGATCCATTCGCGGCCCGACACGGGGGACACCGCCGAGCCGTGGACCCGCCACGCCGTCGGCACCCTGGCCCGCGCCGGCGAGGCCGCACCCGCCGAGCTGCCGGCGTGGCCACCGGTCGACGCGGCCGCCGTCCCGCTCGACGGCTTCTACGACTGGCTCGCCGACACCGGCGTCGCCTACGGCCCGGCCTTCCTCGGCGTGCGCGCCGCCACCCGGCTCGGCGAGGAGGTGTACGGGGAGATCGCGCTGCCCGAGGCCGTCGCCCACGACGCCGACCGCTTCGGCGTCCACCCGGCGCTGATGGACGCCACCCAGCACCTGCTCGGCATCGCGGCCTTCGCCGACCGCACCGACCCCGGAGCCGGACAGGTCTCGCTCCCGTTCTCCTGGCGCGACGTGCGCCTGTTCGCCCCCGGCGCCGCGGCGGCGCGGGCGCGGCTTCGGCGCACCGGCCCGGAGGCCGTCGCACTGACCCTCGCCGACGCCCACGGCCGGCCGATCGCCGAGGTCGGCTCGCTGTCCGTGCGGCCGGTCTCCCCGGAGAAGCTGCGCGCCGCCGCCACGGCCCGTCAGGAACCGCTGTACGCCGTGCGCTGGACCGCTCTGCCCCACCCGGCGCAGCCCGCGGCCCCCGCCGCCGACGCCTGCGCGGTGGTCGGGGCTGCGGCGTTCGGGGATGGCGAGCTCGTCCCCGGCCTGGACGCCTCCCGGTACACCGACCTCGCGGACCTCGCGCGGGCCCTGGACGACGGCCTGCCCGCCCCGGCCGTGGTCGTGCTGCCCTGGCCCGCCGCCGAGGCCCCCGGTCTGCCGCCCGCCGAGGACGTGCACGCCGCCGTCGTCCGCGCCCTGGACACCGTCCAGACCTGGCTCGCCGACCCGCGCCTGGCCGCTGCGCGGCTGGCCGTGGTGACCCGAGGGGCGGTCTCGGTGGGCACCGACGACCCGGTGCGCGACACCGCGGCCGCCGCGGTCGGCGGCCTGGTGCGCTCCGCCATGTCCGAGAACCCGGACCGGATCGTCCTGGTCGACCTCGACGACGACCCGGCCTCGGTGCCCGCCCTCGCCTCCGCCACCGCGACCGCCGCCCAGACCGGCGAACCCCAACTCGCCCTGCGCGCCGGCACCCTGTACGCCCCGCGGATCGCCCGTACCACCTTCGACGAGGCCGCCCGGCCCGCCTTCGACCCGGACGGGACCGTCCTCGTCACCGGCGGCACCGGCGCGCTCGGCGCCCTCGTCGCCCGGCACCTGGTCGTGGCACACGGCGTCCGCCGGCTGCTGCTGACCAGCCGGCGCGGCCCGGGCGCCCCCGGTGCCGGGGAACTCGCCGCCGAACTCACCGCCCTGGGCGCCACCGTCGAGGTGGCGGCCTGCGACGTCGCGGACCGGGCGGCCCTGGCCGCCCTGCTCGCCGCCGTCCCCGCGGAGCACCCGCTGCGCGCCGTGGTGCACACCGCCGGAACCGTGGACGACGGCGTGATCGCCGCGCTGACGCCCGAGCGCGTCGGCCCGGTGCTGCGCCCCAAGGTGGACGCCGCCGTCCACCTCCACGAGCTCACCCGCGACCTCGACCTGACCGCCTTCGTGCTCTACTCCTCCGTCGCCGGCGTCATCGGCAGCCGGGGCCAGGCCAACTACGCGGCCGGCAACGCCTTCCTGGACGGCCTCGCCCAGCACCGGCGGGCGGCCGGCCTGCCCGGCGTCTCGCTGGCCTGGGGCCTGTGGGAGGAGGAGAGCGGCCTGATGCGGGAGGACTTCACCGCCACCGACCGCCACCGCATCGACCGCAGCGGCGTGCTCCCGCTCTCCGCGGAGCAGGGCCTCGCCCTGTTCGACGCCGCCCTCGTCCAGGGCGAGGCGCTGCTCGCCCCCGTCCGGCTCGACCTGGCCGCGCTGCGCCGGTTCGACGAACTGCCGGCCATCCTCAGCGCACTGGTCCCCGCGCGGCGCCGGGCCGGCGGAGAGGAGGCCCGCAGGCTCGTCCAGCGCCTGGCCGGCCGCCCCGAGGCCGAGCAGGTCCAACTGCTCACCGACCTGACCCGCCGGCAGGCCGCCGTCGTCCTCGGGCACTCCGGCACCGAGTCGGTCGGCGCCGACCGGGCCTTCACCGAGCTGGGCTTCGACTCGCTGACCGCGCTGGAGATGCGCAACCGCCTCAACACCGCGACCGGCCTGCGGCTCCCGGCGACCGTCCTGTTCGACTACCCCAGCGCCACCGCCCTGGCCCGTTTCCTGCGCACCGAACTGCTCAGCCTTCCCGAGCTGCTCAGCCTTCCCGAGCATGGCCGATCCCCGGCCGCCGCCCCGGCCCGGGTGGTGGACGAGCCGATCGCGATCGTCGCCATGAGCTGCCGCTTCCCCGGCGGCATCGCGAGCCCCGAGGACCTCTGGCGCTGCGTGGCCGACGGCGTGGACACGGTCTCGCCGCTTCCCACCGACCGCGGTTGGGACCTCGCCGAGCTGTACGACCCGGACCCGGACCGCTCCGGGCGCTGCTACACCCGAGAGGGCGCGTTCATGCGCGGCATCGACCGCTTCGACTCCGAGCTGTTCGGGATCTCGCCGCGCGAGGCGCTCGCCATGGATCCGCAGCAGCGCCTGCTGCTGGAGACCTCCTGGGAGGCCTTCGAACGGGCCGGCATCGACCCGCTCTCCGTGCGCGGCAGCAACACCTCCGTCTTCGCCGGACTGATGTACTCGGACTACGCCGCCGGCCGGGTCCAGGACGTCGACGACGAACTGGAGGCGTACATCGGCAACGGCAACTCCTTCGGCGTCGCCTCCGGGCGCGTCGCCTACACCCTCGGGCTGGAGGGCGCGGCCGTCACCGTCGACTCGGCCTGCTCCTCCTCGCTGGTGTCGCTGCACTGGGCGAGCCACGCGCTGCGCACCGGGGAGTGCGACCTCGCGCTGGCCGGCGGGGTGACGATCATGTCGACCCCGAGCGTGTTCGTGGAGTTCGCCCGCCAGCGCGGGCTGGCCCCGGACGGCCGCTGCAAGTCCTTCGCGGACGGCGCGGACGGCACCGCCTGGGGCGAGGGCATCGGCATGCTGCTGCTGGAACGGCTCTCCGACGCCCGCCGCAACGGGCACCCCGTGCTGGCGATCGTCCGCGGCTCGGCGGTCAACCAGGACGGCGCCTCCAACGGCCTCACCGCCCCCAACGGCCCCTCCCAGCAACGGGTGATCCGCCAGGCGCTGGCCAACGCGCGGCTGTCCACGGCCGACGTCGACGCCGTGGAGGCGCACGGCACCGGTACGGTGCTCGGCGACCCGATCGAGGCCCAGGCGCTGCTCGCCACCTACGGTCAGGACCGCCCCGAGGACCGGCCGCTCTGGCTCGGCTCGGTCAAGTCGAACTTCGGCCACACCCAGGCCGCGGCCGGCGTCGCCGGCGTGATCAAGATGGTGATGGCGATGCGCCACGGCGTGCTGCCGAAGACCCTGCACGTCGACGCGCCGACCTCGCACGTCGACTGGACGGTCGGCCGGGTCGAACTGCTCGCCGAGGGCCGTCCCTGGCCCGAGCTGGACCGCCCGCGCCGCGCGGCGGTGTCCTCGTTCGGGATCAGCGGCACCAACGCGCACGTCATCCTGGAGCAGGCGCCCGCCGCCGAGGCCCCCGCCGGGCCGGCCGCCGAGGAGCCCGCGGGCCTGGCCGGGGTGGTGCCCTGGGTGCTCTCGGCCCGGACCGAGGGCGCGCTGCGGGACCAGGCCGAGCGGCTCGGGCAGTGGCTGACCGCCCGTCCGGACACCGAACTCACCGACGCGGCCTGGTCGTTGGCCGCCGGGCGCGCCACCCTGGAGCGCCGTGCGGTGGTCTGGGGCCGCGACGGTGCCGAGATCGCCGCCGGCCTGCGGGCGGTGGCGGACGGTACGGCCTCCACCGCCCCGAACGCGCTCCCGGGCGACGCGGGCGGCCCCGGCGCCACCGTCACCGGACCGGTGTTCGTGTTCCCGGGGCAGGGGTCGCAGTGGGCGGGGATGGCCGCTGAACTCCTCACGTCCAGCGAGGTGTTCGCCTCTGCCGTCGAAGAGTGCGCGGCGGTGATGGATCCGCTGACGGACTGGTCGTTGGTGGAGGTGTTGCGGGACGGTTCGGGTGCGCTGCTGGACCGGGTGGACGTGGTGCAGCCGGCGTTGTTCGCGGTGATGGTGGGGCTCGCGCGGTGGTGGGAGTCGTGCGGGGTGCGGCCGGCCGCGGTGATCGGCCACTCCCAGGGGGAGATCGCGGCCGCGCACGTGGCGGGCTTCCTGTCGTTGGAGGACGCGGCGCGGATCGTGGCGCGGCGCGCCCAGGCGCTGCGGCGGGTCTCCGGGACCGGCGGCGGCATGCTCTCGGTCGGAATCCCGGTCGAGCGCGCCGCCCGGTTCCTCGCCGACGACGAGCGGTTGTCGCTGGCCGCGGTCAACGGCCCGACCAGCCTGGTGCTCTCCGGGTCCGTCGAGGCACTGTCGGCGGTCGCGGCCGACTGCGAGCGCGAGGACGTACGGGCACGCTGGATCCCGGTCGACTACGCCTCGCACTCCGCGCACATGGACGTGCTGCGCGACGACCTCCAGGCGCTGTCGGGGGACGTCGCCCCGCTGCCGGGCCGGGTGCCGATGTACTCGACGGTGACCGGTGCGGCGATCGGCTCCGCCGACGCGCCGGCCGCCTCGTACTGGTACGACAACCTGCGCGGCACCGTCCGGCTGGACACGGCGGTGCGCGCGGCCCTGGCGGACGGGCACACCGTGTTCCTGGAGTGCAGCCCGCACCCCGGGCTCGTCGTCCCCCTGGAGGACCTCATCGCCGAAGCCGCCGCCCCCGGCACCGTGCTGCACACCCTGCGGCGCGACGAGGGCGGTCCGCGCCAACTGGTCGCCGCACTGGCCGCCGCCTTCGTCCGCGGCGTGCCGGTGGACTGGGCCGGCCTGCTGCACCGGCGCGGCACGGGCCGGGTCGACCTGCCCACCTACGCCTTCCAGGGCCGCCGCTACTGGCTCGACCCCGACAGCGGGACCGCGCTGCCGGGCCGCGCCAAGCGCTCCGCCGCCCCGAGCGGAGACCCGGTCGACGGCACCCTGTGGGACACCGTCACCGCCGCCGACGCGACGGGCCTCGCCGCGCTGCTCGACGTCCCCGAGGACGCACCGCTGCACGAGGTCCTGCCCGCGCTGGCCGCCTGGCGCACCCGCCGGCGGGCCGACACCGTGGTCCGCTCCTGGCGCTACACCGAACGGTGGGAGCCGTGGACGGACGCCCCCGCCGTGCCCGGCCGGCTCACCGGGCGCTGGCTCGTCCTCGCCCCGGACGGCGGTGAACTGCGTGCCACGGTGGCGGACGCGCTCACCGGGGCCGGCGCCGAGACGCTCGCCCCCGAGCCCGACCGGGTGCCGACCGAGCGCGCCGACCTCGCCGCCTGGCTGCGGGAGACCGCGCCCGCCGCGGTCCTGGTGCTGCCCGACCCGGGGCCGGCACAGGCCGACCCGACCCCCGCGCTGAACGCGCTGGCCACGCTCGTCCAGGCCCTCGGCGACGCCGGACTCGACGCACCGCTCTGGTGCGCCACCCGGGGCGCGGCATCCCCCCTCGGCGAACCCCCGGTCAGTACGGTGGCCGCCGCCCTCTGGGGGCTCGGCCGCGTCGCGGGCCTCGAACACCCCGACCGCTGGGGCGGCCTGGTCGACCTGCCCGAGGCCGTCGACGAACGCTCCGCCGCGATCCTGGCGGCCGTGCTCGGCGCCGGCACGGCGGAGGACGAGATCGCGATCCGCCCGCTCGGCACCTTCGTCCGGCGCCTCGCCCGGTTCCCGCACGCCGAGGACGCCCCTCGTCGGGACATCCCTTGGCACCCCGGGCGCACCGCGCTGGTCACCGGCGGCACCGGGGCGCTCGGCGGGCACGTCGCCCGGTGGCTGCTCCGGGCCGGCGCCGAGCACCTCGTGCTGGCCGGCCGGCGCGGCGAGGCCGCACCGGGGGCCGCGGAACTGCGCGAGGAGCTGACGGCGGCCGGCGCCGAGGTGGAGATCGCCGTCTGCGACGTGAGCGACCGCGAGGCGGTTGCCGCGCTGCTCGCCGCCCTGCGCGGCCGGGGACTGCGGGTGGACACCGTGGTCCACGCGGCGGGCGCCGAGGTCGGCGGGCCGCTCGACCGGATGACCCGCGAGTCCATCGCCGAGGCGGTCGCCGCCAAGGTCGGCGGCGCCCTCGCACTGGACGAACTGCTGCGCGCCGACGAACCGGAGACCTTCGTGCTCTTCACCTCGGGCGCCGGCGTCTGGGGCGGCGCCGGCCAGGGTGCGTACGCGGCGGCCAACGCCTACCTCGACGCGCTCGCCGCCCGGCGCCGGGGCGAGGGCCGGGCCGCCACCGCCGTCGCCTGGGGCCGCTGGGCGGGCGGCGGGATGTCCGACGACGAGACCGTCTCGGCGGCGCTCGACCGGATCGGGGTGGCGGCGATGGACCCCGAACTCGCCCTTGAAGCGCTGCGCCAGGCCGTGGACGAGGACCTGGACCGGGTGACCGTCGCGGACCTCGACTGGCGGCGCTTCGCGGTCGGCTACACCGCCGCCCGCCCGCGCCCGCTGATCGCGGAGCTCGCCGCCGCCGAGACCCCGGCGCCGGCCGAGCCGCAGCCGGGCGCCGACGCCCGGGCGCCCGAGCTGCTGCGCGAACGCCTCGCCCGACTGTCCGCCGCCGACCGCCACGGCGAACTCGTCGCCCTGGTGTGCGCCGAGGTCGCCGCCCAGCTGGGCCACGCCGACCCGGCCGAGATCGAGCCCGAACGGCCGTTCCGCGACCTCGGGTTCGATTCGCTGGCCGCCGTCGGCCTGCGCAACCGGCTCGTCGCGGCCACCGGGCTGGACCTGCCGACCACGCTGGTCTTCGACCACCCGACGGCGCAGGCGCTGGCCACCCACCTCGGCGTCGAGCTCTTCGACGACACCGCGCGGGACGTGTCGGCGCTCGACGAACTGGACCGGCTGGAGGCCGGCCTGGCGGCGCTGTCCGGAGCCGCGGACCGTGACCGCGTCGCCGCCCGGCTGACCGAACTCGCGGACCGGCTGCGCGGCGGGCCGCGTCCGCCGGCCGCCACCGGCCGCGACCTGCACACCGCCAGCGACGACGAGATGTTCGACATCCTCGGGGAGGAGTTCGGGATCTCCTGAGCAGCCGTCCACACCGGATATCTCGAACCGACAGGGGTACGCACATGTCCACCGAGTCCACCGCGCCGAGTGCGCCGAACCCGCCCAGCGGGTCGAACCCGTCCAGCGGGTCGAACGAGGAGAAGCTCCGCCACTTCCTGCGGATGACCGCCGCGGACCTGCGCGAGACCAAGCAGCGGCTGCGGGAGGCCGAAGAGGCCGCCCGGGAGCCGATCGCGATCGTCGCGACCGGCTGCCGACTGCCCGGCGGCGTCCGGTCCGCCGAGGACCTGTGGCGGCTGGTGGCGGCGGGCACCGACGCGATCTCCGACTTCCCGACCGACCGGGGCTGGGAGACCGGGCCCGGGGGAGACGCCACCCCCGGCTCCGACACCCGGCAGGGCGGATTCGTCTACGACGCGGCCGAGTTCGACGCGGACTTCTTCGGCATCTCGCCTTTCGAGGCGCTGGCGATGGACCCGCAGCAGCGCCTGCTGCTGGAGACCGCCTGGGAGACCGTGGAACGCGCCGGCATCGACCCGCTCTCGCTACGGCGCAGCCGGACGGGCGTCTTCGTCGGCGCCTCCGCGCTCGGCTACGGCGGCGGCCGCCGGGACGACGCGCCGGCGGTGGCGGGCCACCGGGTGACCGGCGGCTCGATGTCCGTGGTCTCGGGCCGGATCTCGTACGTGCTCGGCCTGGAGGGCCCGGCAGTGACTGTGGACACGGCCTGCTCCTCGTCCCTGGTCGCCCTGCACACGGCGGCGCAGGCGCTGCGGGCGGGGGACTGCGACCTGGCGCTGGCCGGCGGGGTGACCGTGATGGCCCGGCCGACCGCCTTCGTGGAGTTCTCCCGGCAGAACGGGCTGGCGTCGGACGGCCGTTGCAAGCCGTTCGCGGCGGCGGCGGACGGTACCGGCTGGGGTGAGGGCGTGGGTCTGCTGCTCGTGGAGCGGCTGTCGGACGCGGTGCGCAACGGGCACCGGGTGCTGGCGGTGGTGCGGGGTTCGGCGGTGAACCAGGACGGTGCGTCCAACGGGCTGTCCGCGCCGAACGGTCCGTCGCAGGAGCGGGTGATCCGGGCGGCGTTGGTGAACGCGGGGCTCTCCACGGACGAGGTGGACGTGGTGGAGGCGCACGGGACGGGGACGACGCTGGGTGACCCGATCGAGGCGCGGGCGCTGCTGGCCACCTACGGGCGGGAGCGGGCCGGTGAGCCGTTGTGGCTCGGGTCGGTGAAGTCGAACATCGGTCATACCCAGGCGGCGGCGGGTGTGGCGGGTGTGAT
>NZ_JBHTTU010000092.1:0-26005 GCF_042794375.1 Kitasatospora sp. NPDC056531
AGGGCGGACGACCCGCCTTCAGCGCTGCACGCGCCCTTCCCTGAGCCACAACATCCTCCTGGATCGAGGTGTTGCGACGATCAGTTGAAACCGCCCAGTAGGCGAACTCCGGAGTCGCCGTGCGGCCGAGGGTCACCAGCCCGGCGCGACGGAAGCGCGCCATTAGCGAGGAGTCGGCGTCGGCGACGTTTCCGGCGGCGAGGCGGCTGCCCAGCTCCGTGCGCCGGCCGGCCATCGCGACGGCGAGGTGCCGAGCTGGCCCCGCCCACCCGCCCCGCCGTACGCCGAAGCCGGCTCTGACGGATCGCCGGAACGTCAAGGCCGGGTGTGGCTCGCCCGGGTGTTGTCGTGGGCTCCCCTCGGCGGCCAGCCGCAGGTCCGCCACCCGTTCGCGGCAACCGTCCGTCCGAGCCCGCATGGTTGGCCGGGGCCGGACCGCTGACCTGCGCTGGGGAGCCTTGCCGACGGGTGGTGAGTTTCCGGTGCCGGTGCAGGTCAGCGGCCGGTTAGAAAGGCCGGGGCCGCGCCGTTCGAGTAGCGGCGGGATTCGGCGGGGCGGCGGGGCGTCGGGGCGGGCAGAGCCTGCGGCATGACGACTCCCACCAGGCGCCGCCGTCGCCGCCCCGGCCGCGTCCGTCGTGTCCGCACCCGCTGCCCCGGCACACTGCGGCGGCCGGCCGCAGGTTCAGCGTGGTGCCTCAGCCTCGCGGCCCCGCTCGATCGCGTCGAGCACCCGGTGGTGGTAGTTCTCGAGTTCGCCGTCGGGCACGGTCGCGGGGCTGCCTTCCAAGGTGTACCACTCGTCGGCGCCGGTGTACTGCACGGCGATATCGGTGAGGCCGTCGGTGCGGCGGATGGTGCGTACGGTCAGGTCGCCGGTGATGACGCCGACTTCGACGGTCATGGCGCCGCCGGGGCCGGCGGTGACCTCGTCCTCGCAGACGGCGGGTTCCTGTTCGGGCATCAGTCGCAGGTGTCGAGCATCGCGCTCAGCTTGTCGTGCTCGGGGGCGGTGATGCTGAGGTTGTAGATGTACTTGGTGTCGGCCAAGCGCGGGCGTAGGTGCACCAGTAGTCGACGTTCGGCGGCGCCCACTGGTCGGGGGACTGGTCCCCCTTGGACCTGTTGGAAGAGGCGGAGACGGCGATCAGCTGGCTGTGGTCGAGGTCGTTGGCGAAGCGCTTGCGCTGCGCGGTGGTCCAGCCGTCGGCGCCGACTGGCGGGGAGCGTCATTCCAAGCAAGCGATATTCGGAGGGCTTCGGCGTCAGCGAGCCGTAGGGTTGGCGCGCCAAGACAGCCTGGTAGCAGGGGAGAAGCGTGCGGTCCGAGGAACACGTGGGGTGGGAGCGGGACTTCCCGGTCCGGTATCTCCTGGTGCGGGAGGACATCGGCGATGAGGAGGAGGGCGTGCTGTGGGGGCGGTGCGCGGAGGCCGAGGGCCTGTTCATGGACGCGCCTCCGCTGCCGCGAGAGGTCCTGACGCTGCGCGGCTGCCCGCGCGAGAGCCTGCTGGTCCAGGCCGTGGCGGCCGGCGCCGAACCGGTGCGGCTGCTGGGGGACGGAATGCTCTCGATCGAGCCTGTGGATCCCTCGAACGACGGGCCGTCCCGCTTCTGGGACCTGGAGGACACGGCTGTCCTGGCCCAGTGGCCCACGCCGGGCGATCCCGGGCGCGTGGACATCGTCGTGGGCACCGGCGTCCGGGAGGACGACTTCTGGGGCGGCAAGCGGCTGCCTTCGAGTCCGCGGTTCGACCTGTGGTTCCCCTCGATCCGGGGGGACAGCCCATCGGGCGGTTGCCGTTCCATTGACGGCCTGTTCACCCCGCGCCCGCAGCGACCCACCCAGCCCGTGCACCTGATCGGCTGCGAACCCGCCGCACCGCTTCTGGCCCTGCTGTGTCGTCCCCTTCCGCAGGAGGGCGACCCGATCACGCTCTGGTGCCTCGATCGCCACGGCCGGACGATGACCGGGTACCACCTCGACCTGGACACCGTCGAGGCACGCCCATCCGTCCTCGGCGGAGCCCTGATCGACGTCACCATCGCCGACCCCGGTGACGACCGCCCCACCCTGGCCGCCCGCGCAGTCTGGGAGATCTGGTCCGACGGTGTTCCCACGCGGCCCAACCAGTGGGCACAGTTCGACGCCGAGGGCCGGTCCGAGTGGCTGGACCTCACCCGCGTCGGCCCGTACGGGCCGCAGGGCCTCTCCGGCGGGACGTACCACCTGGACGGACAGCACGTCACCGACAGGACCGGCTTGCTCCTGGCACTCGGCGAAGCCCTGCTCGGCCCTGGCGCCAACTACGGCAGAGACCTGGACTCGGTGGAGGACTACCTGTGCGGCGGGCCCTCCGCCGTCCCCCCGTTCACCCTCGTGTGGCACCACGCTGCCATCGCCCGCCACGCCCTCGCCGGACAAGTCCTGGCCCACCGCAGGGGCCTGTCCTACTTCGAGGAGACCGTGAACCTCCTGCGCGAGTACGGCGTCACCGTCGTGCTCCAGTGAGGGAGGCGACGGACAATCCCGGACCCCTTGAAGACGGCGCCTGACCTGGAGAAGGAACGGAGTGGGGCAACGGCCAGGCCATCAGGGCCCGGTCGTATCGTCTCCCGGTGCCTACCGGGTCCGGCTGGACGGGGCGGTGACTGTCGACGTACCAGCGGAGCACCTGCGGCCGGCGACCCCGACGTCCGACCCGGAGGTCTACATGACCATCGCGTTTCCCAGCGTGTGGGTGGCATGCGTGGTGTGGGGCGACCGGGCGGTGCGCTGGCACGCCGAGCGTCGCCCCGCGGAGCGGGAGCCGGTGGACCTCGGGCCCGACCCGGCGGACACCGTGGGCAAAGCCGCGCTCCTGGTGTCGGCCGCGATGCTGGACGCCGCCACGGCGGAGGGCCTGGACGAGCCGACCGACGGCTCCGCACTGCTCGACCTCGCCCTGCCCGCCGTCTCTGCGCTGCTCACCGGCGCGTACGACGAGACGATCACCGGCCTGCTGGAGCGGACCCGCCCGGACTTCTCCGCCACCGAACAGGTGCTGGAGAACCTGCGGGAGTTGTGGGGCCTCCATGCCGGCGTTGAGGAGCTCAACCAGCGCCGCCGGGTTCAGCGGCTCGCGCACACCATCCTGGTGGGCCACCAGGTCGCGGGCATGCGCCTGGGTGCGGATCCCGCCGACTACCTGACGGGCCGATCGGTCGTCCGGCTCCGGAACCGCCTGGACGACTTCGCCCCCTGGGAGCAGGAGCGGCGGGCCCGGGCGTGGGCCGAGGACCTGGCCGCGCAGCTCGGGGGCGACGACCGGTAGGCCGCGCGGGGTCGGCTCCTTCGGTGCCCCCGCCGGCCGGGCGGCGGACCCGGTGTCGAAGGAGCGACCCACGCCGGAATCGCTTGTCCACCCACTCCTTGCCCCGCCAGGGGACCCCGGGCGCGACCGTCCCGTCCTCGTAGAGCTCGCCGGTGTGGCTGAAGATCCCGCTGGTGTGCTGCAGCAGCATCCGCACCGTGATCCGCCGGTCCAGCCCGAACCCGGGCAGGTAGTCACCGGCCGGGGTGTCCAGGCCGATCCTGCCCTCGGCCACCAGCAGGAGCACCGAGGCCGCGACGAAGTTCTTGGTGCTGCTGCCGATGCGGAAGTGCCCGTCGGTCCGCGGCTCTGCGCTCCGGCCGAGCTCGCGCGCGCCGGCACTGCCGACCCACTCGCCCTGCCGGTCGTTCACCCGAAGCTGCACCCCGAGAAGACCGGACTCGACGATCTCCTCGATCGCCTTCTGCAGCTCCGGGCGATCCTGCCCCTGACCGGGAAGGGAGATGGACATGTGTGCTCCTTCAGATCCGCTGCGCCCGCGTCGGCGTCGGGCCGTTGCGGCGAGCCTCCACCCTGCCCCAAGGTCAACCTCAACCGTGTTCCAGCTCACAGCCGCTCCGGTGGCATCGCGAAGCTGCACCGGCCGTGGACGTTGATGTGGGCGAACTTCAGCGGAGGCAGGCGGGCGATGCCGGCGTCTGCGCCGAGCAGACCGTGCCGAACAGCGCGGCGCCGCCCAGGGAGCGGAACGCCGTCTCGCGATCGACCACAAGCAGACGGTAGCCAGCCGGGGCGGCTACAGGCCGGCCGAGTCGAGCATGTTCAGCACGATCTCGATGTTCTCGATGGCGGCCCGCATCAATTCCCGGCCCCTCTTCAGCTCCTCGGCATAGGGGGCGAAGGCGCCGATGTCGCCGGTCGCGGCCGCCTCGTGGGTTGCGCCGATCATGCTCAGCAGGCTGTGCATCCCCTCGGCGGCGTTCAGGGCGGCGACCGGTATCGGCCCGGAGTTCGGGTCCCTGGCGACCAGCTGCAACGGGATGCTCGCCCGGTAGACCTGCCAGCCTATGAAGGCCATCCGCACCGCAAGGTCGTTGTCCCAGCCGTCGACGGCCTTCAGCTGCTCGCCCAACGCGGCGAACCTGTTCTCGTCGTCCAGCTCGATCACGTCAGCGAGCATCGCCTCCCTCTGCGCCAAGCCCAGCAGGGCGTTGACCAGCCGTACCCGGGCGATGCCGGGGTTGCTGAACTGTGCGGCGTACTCGGCGTGCTCGGCCGCTGTGAGGTCGCCGAGGAATCCCAATGCGGTCAGGGCCGCACCGATCTGCTCCACCGTCACTGGTGTGTACTCGCTTCTCATACCGGCACGCTACCGGTCCCGGGCCGGGCGTAGGGGGCCAATGCCCGGACCGTTCGACCCGGATCCGGGTCCGCACTCACGGCGTCGATACCACGGCATGGCCCCTTTGCACCCACCTCGGAAGCGGCCGCGATTTCATCGGTCGCCTCGCCGCGAACGCCCGGGCCGCCGACGGCGATCCGGGCGGCCGGGCCTCGATCCTGACCCGCAGCAGCTGGCGCGGGGCGTCCTCGGGACCGATGAACAGGGCGGTGACCGGCACGGGGAAGGGTCCCCTCACACGAAGGGGGCTACCGGCCCCAGGCCTCGAACTCGTAGATGCGGGCGGCCGGATCGGTGGTCTGGGTGGGCTTGGTGACCGCCAGCCGGACGTAGCGGGCGGTGGTGTTCACCGGATGGGTGGTGGTGCCCGCCGTGTTGCCGGTCACGGTGGCGACCGTCGTCCAGGGGGCGGTGGTCTTCGAGCGGACCTGGATGGAGAAGTCCCGGGTGTTGTACGAGGCGCTCTCGCTGCCCGCCTGGGCGTGCTTGACCACGAACGACGCCGTACTCGGCCAGCTTCGGCACCAGGTCCGTGGTCTGGTACATGTCTTGGCCGGCCATCAGCCGCCGCAGGTTCCACTCGAACCCCATCCGCTTCAACACCGTACTCCCGGCCCCTTTCCGCTTATCCGCTCCAGGCGCCTGGCCAGCGACGCCTCCAACAACCGGTTGCGGTACTCGTCCGACACCCACGTGTACAACGCCGTCGTGGAGGCGTAGGCGTGGCCGACCTGCTCCTGGATTATCTTGAGTTCCCGGGTTCGGCCAGCTGTTGACCTGTGTGTTTGCGTCACGGTGTTTGTCTGTGACGTAGCAAGTGAGGGCACCGGGGATCCTTTCGGGACGGGCCGATCGTTACCGACCCTGGGATTGCTCGCCTGCTCTCGTGGCGGGCCTGTGCAAGACGCCGCGACGCATTGTTCCCCGTGCGCGCGGGCGAGTTGGGCGCGGTCATGTCCCCATTCGTGGTGTAGCCGATCAATCGGCGGGCGTGTTGGTGGTGTTGGGTAGCGCGAGGGCGCTTTCGGGGAGCTTGGTGGGGTAGAGCTGGTCCATGCTGCCCTCAGGCAGGTAGCGGCGGGGGAAGGCGATCCACTCGTCGTGGAGCTCGAAGAGCACGGCGGTGACCAGCCGCAGCAGTGCGTCGTCGTTCGGCAACACCTGGACGACGTCGGTGCGGCGCTTGACCTCGCGGTTGATCCGCTCCAGCGGGTTCGTCGATTGGATCTTGATCACAACCTCACGCGGACCCAAGCTCCTGGGCCCCCGGGCCGTCCGATCGGACGGCCCGGGAGGCCCGGGCGTAGCGGTGGTCGAGCAGGCGATCGACCTGGGGTGGAGCGGGGCTAACGGGGGCTGAGCAGGCAGAACTCGTTGCCCTCCAAGTCGGTCAGGATCCGCCACGAGATGGCGGACTGGTCGATGCCCGGGTCGGAGGCGCCCAGAGCGCGCAGCCTGGCCTCCTCGGCTGCCGGGTCGTCACCGCGGTAGGGGCTGATGTCCAGGTGGACGCGGTTCCACCCGCTCTTGGTGTCGGGGGTGCGGACGAACTCCAGGTAGGGGCCGACGCCGTGGGCGGAACGCATGGTCGCGTGGTCGTCGGCGGCCTCGTGCACCGTCCAGTCCATTGCCTCGCCCCAGAACCGGGCCATCGCCCGCGGGCCGGTGCAGTCGACCACCACTGCGGCGATCGGCCCGGTGTCCCGGTAGATCTCCCGGGGCTCCAGGACGCAGAACTCGTTGCCCTCCGGGTCGGCCATGACCGTCCAGGGGACGTCGCCCTGCCCCACGTCGGCGATTGTCGCGCCGAGGTCCTTCAAGCGTGCGACCAGCTCCGCCTGATGGGCCGTCGAGGTGGTGGCCAGGTCGAGGTGCACCCGGTTCTTCACCGTCTTGGGTTCTGGGCGGGCGATGAGGTCGATGCAGACGGCCGCGGGGTCGGGGTATGCGAAGCCGACCGGCTCGAGGTTGGTCACGCCGGGGCCCTCGCTGTCGACACCCCAACCGAGTGCCTCCGCCCAGAACCGGCCGAGCGCAGCGTCGTCCTGGGCCTTCATGTTGATCTGCACGAGTCGTGTTGCCATGCCGCAGATCCTAGATCCGGAGTCGGCCCGGTTTCAGCGGAGTTCCAGGGCGTCGAGCCACCGCTCCGCGCACTGTTGCCGCCGGCTCGGTCGCCCCCTTCGTGGTGTAGCCGATCAGTTGGTGGGCTCGTTGGTGGTGTTGGGTAGTGCGGGGGCGCTTTCGTGGAGCTCGGTGGGGTAGAGCTGGTCCATGCTGCCCTCGGGTAGGTAGCGGCGGGGAAGGCGATCCATTCGTCGTGCAGCTCGAAGAGCACGGCGGTGACCAGCCGCAGGAGCGCGTCGTCGTTCGGGAAGACCTGAACGACGTCGGTGCGGCGTTTGACCTCGCGGTTGATCCGCTCCAGAGGGTTCGTGGATTGGATCTTCTTCCAATGTCGTTCCGGGAAGACCGCGAAGGCGGTCAGGTCGTCCTTCGCCTCCAGCAGCATCGCCTTGACCTTCGGGAACTGCGTGCCGAGCATCTCGGCGACGATGTCGAGCTGGGTGCGGACCGCATCGGCGGTGGGCTGGGCGAAGATCGTGCGGATCGTCGCGGCGACCATCTCCGCGGCCTCCTTGTTGATCACGCCGAAGACGTTGCGCAGGAAGTGAACGCGACAGCGCTGGTAGGCGGCCCCGAGCATGACCTTCCGGATGGCCTTGACCAGGCCCGAGTGGTGGTCTCCGATCACGAGCCGGACGCCGTTCAGGCCGCGTTCGCGCAGGTGGCGCAGGAACTGGGTCCAGAACACTTCGGTCTCGCTGTCGCCGACCATCACCCCCAGGACCTCGTGGCCGCCGTCCTCGGTGATGCCGGTGGCGATGACCACTGCTCGGGAGACGATCTGGTGCTCGACTCTGGCCTTGCAGTAGGTCGCGTCGAGGTAGATGTACGGAAAGCGGACGTGGTCCAGGGGGCGGCTGCGGAACGCGGTCAGTTGGCCGTCCAGGTCCTGGCAGATCCGGGAGACCTCGCTCTTGGAGATGCCGGTGTCCGCGCCGAGGGCCTTGACCAGGTCGTCGACCGATCGTGTGGACACGCCGTGGACGTAGGCCTCCATGATGACCGCGTACAGGGCCTGGTCGATGCGGCGCCGTCGCTCCAGCAGGCTCGGGAAGAAGCTCCCCGAGCGCAGTTTGGGGATGGCCAGATCCAGGTCGCCGGCCTGGGTGGTCAGCGTCTTGTCCCGGTGGCCGTTGCGAAACGCGGTGCGCGTCTCGGTGTGCTCGTTCCATTCCGCGCCGATCCGGGCCGTGGCCTCGGCCTCGATCAGCTCCTGCAGCATCCGCTCGGCCACCCCACGGACGAGTTCGAGCCCGTCCGCCGAACGTAGTGACTCCAGCAGGCGTAGTAGGTCATGCTGGGACAGGGCCACCGTGCATCTCCCTCGTTGAACTGGCAGTTCACTACGGAGAGTTGCACGGTGTGGCTGACTCATGCTCAGGGAGCGTGAGTCCTTCGCGGGTGTGCGCCCCGGGAGCGAGCCCGCGCACACCTCAACCTTGATCGGCTACACCATCCCGCGGGACGCCATCTTGGTCAGCTGCTGCAGCAGCCCGCCCTCGCCGGTCAACTGGAGCCCGCTCGCCCGGGCCCGGTCGACCAGCTGCCCGATCAACTGCTCGTCCAGCACGTCCGCCGCCAGCTCGACAGGCCGGACCTCTTCAACCGCCTCAACCGAGACGATCACGTCGCTCATCAGGTGCTCTTCCTTGATCGGGAGATACACCGGTCACCGTACAGACCCGATCGTGGCGATGGCGCCGCGGACGGCCTCGGCACCGTGGCCGGCCAGGGCTGGGCCGTTCTTGGAGCGTGGATCGCCGTGGCCTTCCATCGGTGGAAGGTGCAGGAGCATCGTGAAGCGGGTGTGGCGCTCGACCAGCGTGCCGATCGCGGATCTGTTCAGGCCGATGATGAGGTCACCCTCCCAGTGCCCGGGCACGGCCCGGTCCTGGGCCTCGGCGGGCCGCTGGCTGATCAGCACGTCCTCGGTGACGAAGTTCTTGCCGCGCCCCTGCGTTCGCGCTCGGGGGACCCGCAGTGCCGGGCCGGTGCGCAGGCAGGCCGTGAGCTCCCGCTTGAGCCCGCCGCGGCCCTGGATGTACAGGGACTGGTAGATCGCTTCGGGGGAGATACGCATGGTCTCGTCCTCGGGGAAGTCGAGCGGGAGGCGTCGGGCGATCTGCTCCGGGCTCCACGCCGTCGCCCAGCGCCGGTCCTGGCGCCGGGGCTTGTTCCGCCCCTTCCAGCTCGTCTGCGGACCGGGCACCGGAATGCCGTCCGGGCCGGTGACCTTGCCGGACAGCCGATCCTGCACATACTGCCGCAACTTGTCGTGCTCGACGAGCTTGCACGGTTTGGGACGGCGGGCCTGCCGGTCGCAATACCACTGCGCGACCGAGGCCCGGTAGTCCAGGCGCCCGCCACGGGTGGCCGCGTTGCGCCGCAACTCACTCGAGACCGTCGAGGGCGCCCGCCCCAGATGGCGGGCGATCTCCCGTACCCCGCATTCCCGGGCGCGCAGCAACGCGATCTCCTCGCGCTCGGCGAACGACAAGTAGCGCCCTGACGGATCCTCAAGACTGATCGGTGGCATGCCGCCACCTTCACGGAACCAGCGTGTCCCCAGCACCGGCGACACGCCGACCGCGACAGCGGCATCCTCGCTGGTCAGGCCCTTCGCAACGAACCGCCAGAACCGCTGCCGCTCGGCCCGCCGACTGATCGGAGGCCGACCGGGCGACCGCAACGGCGGGCGATCCGCCTTCAGCGCTGCACGCGCCCGTCCCTGAGCCACAACAACCTCCTCGATCGAGGTGTTGCGACGATCAGTTGAATCCGCCCAATACGTATCCATTCGCTACACGGAACGATTGGCCGAGGTCGGCGCCTCGGCGTCGGTCGGCTCTGTCGCGGACTCGTGCGACAACGCGATGGCGGAGGCCCTGAACGGCACGTTCAAAGCCGAACTGATCGAGCATCAGGGACCATGGCGGGACTATGACGAGGTCGAGCGGGCCGTCTTGCAGTGGGTCGCGTGGTACAACGGTGAATGACTCCACTCCGCGCTCGGCTACCTCCCGCCCGACGAGTACGAACAGGCGTACTGGGCGCAACTGGAGCAAGCCCCACAGGTCGCTTGATCACACGATCGCGGACTCCACGAAATGCGGGGCAGCTCATTCCGGGCGTGACCGGGAAGACTGTCCGCCAACGGCGACGGGGTATCAGGCTGGAGAGCGCTGCCAGCCAGAACCGGTCCGCGGGCTCGTAGCGGAGCGGTCCTGATATCCGGCGGCGCAGCACAGCGTTCTCGTGCCGGAGCACGAGCAGCTCCGCGTCTTTGGCGGTGTCGCGGCGCAGCAGTACCTCGGGTACGGGCAACAGCTTGCGGGCCACCTTGTAAAGCAGCGAAACGATCACGCGGACAGTGCCAGCCGAGGTTGCTCTACCGTTGCCACCTGCGACGATGACTTTCCGAGCCCGACAGGGTGTTCACGACTTCGAGCAGCGCCCCGGAGAAGCCGTGTTCGATGTTCATGAGAAGGAAGCGCCGTCGGAGAGCCGCCACAGGAGGGCGCTTTGGCCATTCGTGTGGCGGAACGCGGCGCGTGTCGGCTTGTGTGAACAGGCCGCGCCCGATTGTCTCAGTCGCGTCAACCAGCATGTCCGCCGTCAGCCAGGATGTCCGCTGGCGGGCGGCTACTTCGGGAGTTATCGTGCGCACACGAAGCCTGTCTGTCGCGGCCGCGGTCGCTGTTCTCGCCCTGGTCCACCCGGGCCTCGCCACCGCGGCGGACGACCCCAGCACCACGGTCACGTTCACCGTCACGTCCGGCGCATTGACGCTGTCGGTACCTGCCAGCGCCATCCTCGGCTCGGGAGCGCCCGGCACCACGATCAGCGCGCCGATCGGTCCCTGCACCGTCACCGACGACCGCGCCCTCGCCTCGGCCTCCTGGACGGTGACCGCGGCGGAGACGGACTTCGTGAACGGTGCGTCGACGATTCCCGCCACCAGCGCCACCTACTCGGTCGGGACGGTGACGACGACCGGTACCATCACCGTCACTCCGACGAACGTGACGCTGAGCAACAGCGCGCAGACGGTACTCACCGGGAGCGCCGGTGTCGGGGACAACACCGCGTCCTGGGATCCGACGGTCGCCGTCAACGTGCCCGCCAGCGCCGTCAGCGGAACCTACACCGGAACGCTGACCCAATCCGTTGCCTGACGGAATGAAGGGTGCGCGCCGGTGCTGGGTTCTCCTGCTGGTGCTGGCCTTCGTGCAGGCCGCCGGGGTGATGCCGGCGGCGGCGCACGGGGTGCCCGGGGCGCCCTCCCCCCAGGACCCGGCTGCGGGCAGGACCATCGCTATCAAGCTGCTCGACGCTCCGGAGAGCCGCCGTGCCGATCCCAGAGCGCATGCCTACATCGTCGACCACGTCGCACCCGGCTCGACCATCGAGCGGCGGGTGGAGATCACCAACAAGTCGGACACACCGATGCACGTCAACGTCTACGCCGCGGCAGCCACCATCGCGAAGGGTGAGTTCACCTTCGCGCCGGAGCGCACCCCCAACGAGCTGACCGGCTGGACATCATTCGACACGGCGGGCCTTGAGCTGGCGGCCTCCGAAACGGCGCGGGTACGCACCACCATCCAGGTGCCCAGGGACGCCGCCGCCGGGGAGCGATACGGCGTCATCTGGGCGCAGGCGGGCGCCCCCACGGACCGCTCGCACAATCTGACGATGCTGGGCCGGGTGGGCGTCCGCATGTACCTCGACGTCGGTCCCGGTGGCGAGCCACCCTCGGACTTCAAGATCGAGCGGCTCTACCCGACCCGAGCCCACGACGGGCGGGGAGAGGTTCGCGCCCGGATCCACAACACGGGGGGCCGTGCCCTGGACATCGGCGGGGCACTCTCCCTGTCCGACGGGCCGGGCGGACAGCACGCTGGACCGTTCTCGACGGCCAAGGCGGGCAGCACACTCGCTCCGGGCGACCGCGGGGAGGTGGTCGTCCCGCTGGACGCAACGCTGCCGAACGGCCCGTGGACCGTGGAGCTCACGCTCAGAAGCGGCCTGGTCGAGCACACCACCCGCGCCACCGTCACCTTCCCGACGACTCCCGGTAGCGTCGGAGCGGTCGCCGCGACGGTCGCCCAGCAAGGTGACTTCCCGACCTCCGCGGTCGCCTGGCTTTCAGCCCTCGCTCTCGCCGCTCTATGCCTTCTACTCTCCAAGTTCCTCCGGCGCGGCCGATGACCACTCCAACCAGGCCCTGCCCCCGCAGTCGGCTGATCTGCTCCTTGAGCGACGCATGACGGTCCTCATCGAGCGCGTCACCGCTCCTTCTGCGCCGGCGCCATCCTCGACCGCGCTCTGGCCTCGGCACACCACTCGCTCACCCGCTGTGTTTGTCGACTCTGTGTGCTCGCCGCGACCGCCGTCCCGGTGTATTCGAGAGCCCATCCACGGGAGCTTTAAGTAATGTCCATGTCACGATAAGTATCTACGGCTTGTTATCGACGGCTGGAAGCGGAGATGTCAGTGTTCAAACATGGGAGAGGGCGGGCCGGAGCAAGCCGCGGCACGGGAGGTGCGGGCGGCATGTTTCGACTGTGGCTGAGGGTGCGGGCCCGCAGGGCGGGGGCGGTCACGCTGACCGGACTGGCCGTCCTGGCGATCGTCCTGGCCACGGCCTGGACCGCCACGGTTCAACCCACCTACGTCGCCCAGGTCGACGACGGGACGGTGCCGGTGATCGACACCTTCACCACCAGCAGCCTCACCAAGCCCGGTGGCGCCGCCACCGCTGACCCTGGCAGCACCGCTAGCGCCGTGAGGGCCGGCGGTACCGGCAGTACCGGCCTCACATTCACGGTCACCCCTATCGTGACCACCACCTTGACGGCCTCCCCGACCCCGTCGCTTTTCGGGCACCCGGTCACGCTCACCGACACCGTCTGCCCCAACTCCACCGCGATCCCGACCGGCACCGTCACCTTCGCCGACGGCGGCGCCACCCTGGGCACCGCCCCACTGTCGCCCGGTGGAGGCGACCACTGCGCCCAGGCCCAGCTGACCTGGTCGAACCTGCTGCCCGGCAGTCACACCCTGACCGCCCAGTACAGCGGCGACGCCACCTACGCGGCCCCCGCCGTGGAAAGCGCCACCCAGACGGTCAACTGCACGCGCACCGTCACCGGTTCCGTGGCCAGCGTCGTCGCCACCGGTGAGAGCACCTGCATCCTCGACGCCACCGTCCGCGGCGGTGTCACGGCCGGGGCGGGCACCGCCCTGTTCATCGGCAACTCCACCGTCCAGGGCAGCGTCTCCTCCTCCGGCTCCACCCTGGTTGGGGTGTGCGGCACCACCGTCACCGGCTCCCTGGCCGTCGACAGGGCGAGCGGGTTCGTCGTCATCGGCGATCCCGGTGACGACCACTGCGCCGCCAATCAGATCCGGTTGTCGGTCCAGCTGAGCAACAACACCGGCGGTCTGGAGGTCGTCGGCAACCACATCGGCGTATCCATGCTGGTCTCCGGCAACAGCGGCACCGGGCCCTTCCCCGAGGACAACCGCCCCGAGATCGAGGGCAACACCATCGGAGGTTCCCTGTCCTGCTCGGGCAACACCCCGCCGCCCACCAACGACGGCCACCCCAACACCGTCGCCGGCGCCCGCGGGGGGCAGTGCAGCACCCTGTAACCCACCCGGCCCCCGGGTAGGCCCGTAGTGCCCGCGCCCGCTGCCGCACCCCACGCAGCGGACGCGGGCACCTCGCATTGCTTCAACTGCTCCAGCTGCTTCGCAGACGGCGAGGGCCGGACTTAGAGCGTCCGCCAGTAGGTGCTTCAGGCGGTGTCAGCAGAGCAGGCACGGTTCACCCGGTCATGGAGTCCTACCTTTCAGGCGTGGGTTCGCACTGGTCACTCGTAAGATCGGTCGGCCCAGGGGCTCTGGGTATGGCTGTCATGGAGGAGCCGATCGGATGGCTCAGAGAACATGGCCGCCCGGAGCCCCGCGACGACTCGACCGCCAATTGGGATGTGCGACTTGATCGCTCTGTAGGACTACGTCGGCGAGGTCGTCTGCTGGATCGATTGGCAACGACGAGCTGACGGAGGTGGCCGTGCCCCAGATCTGGGCCGGAGTGGACATCGGCAAAGAGCATCACCACTGCGTGGTGCTTGACGATCGGGGCGAGCGTCTGCTCTCCCGCCGGGTCCTGAACGACGAAGGGGCCCTGCTGGAACTGATCCGCGACGTCCTGGACATCAACCAGGACGTGCTGTGGGCAGTGGACATCAACCACGGCGGTGCAGCCCTGCTGATCGGCCTGCTGCTCAACCACGGCCAACCCATGGCCTACCTCACCGGCCTGGCCGTCCACCGCGCCTCGGGCACCTACCGTGGCGAGGCCAAGACGGACGCGAAGGACGCCTTCGTCATCGCCGACCAGGCACGCATGCGCCGTGATCTGGGCCAGCTGCGGCCCGGCACCGAGATAGCCGTCGATCTGCGCATCCTCACCACTCGCCGCACCGACCTGGTCAGCGACCGCACCCGCCAGATCAACCGGCTCCGCGCCCAACTGCTCGAATACTTCCCCGCGTTGGAACGCGCACTGGACCTGACCAACAAGGGCCCCATCGTCCTTCTGACGGGCTACCAGACCCCGGCTGCCATCCGCCGCACCGGCGCGAGACGCATCGAGACGTGGCTGCGCAACCGCAAGGTCAGAGGCGCCGAGACCCTGGCGAAGACCGCACTGGCGGCCGCGCAGGCCCAGCAGACCGCGCTGCCCGGCGAGAAGCTCGCCGCCGACATGGTGATCCGCATGGCCAAGGCGGTGACGGCCCTCGACGAGGAGATCACCGAACTCGACGCTCTCATCGAGGCCCGCTTTTGCGAGCACCCGCACGCCGAGGTGATCCGCAGCCTGCCCGGGATGGGCAGCCAGCTCGGTGCCGAGTTCATCGCCGCCACCGGCGGCGACATGGGCACCTTCGCCAGCGCGGACTGCCTCGCCGGCTACGGCGGCGTCGCCCCGGCACCCCGGGACTCCGGTCGGGTCAGCGGCAACCTTCACCGCCCTCGCCGCTACCACCGCGGCCTGCTGCGGGTCTTCTACCTCTCCTCGATGGCCAGCCTCAGATCCTGCACCGCGTCGCGGACCTACTACGACCGCAAACGCGCCGAGGGCAAAGGGCACAAGCAGGCCCTGATCGCGCTCGCGCGCCGGCGAGTGAACGTCCTGTGGGCGATGCTCCGCGACGGAGCGTGCTACCAGGCAGTACCACCGGTCACGGCGGCGGCTTGACAACGGCATTGGGATGTTCTCTACGCTTCATGATCACCGGGGGATCCGTGCCTGCCGTCCCATTCATGCATTCTCGACCCGATCCGAGACCAATTCCTTGCGCTGCTGCCCCCACGTGAGGACCGGCACCCGCTCGGCTGCCACAGGCCCCGGATCAGCGACGCCGTCGTATTCGACCGCCTGGTGCAGGTCCTGGTCTTCGGCTGCGGATACGAACGCGTCGCCGACGAGCACTGCTCCGCCACCACGTTGCGCCGCCGCCGCGACGAGTGGACCGCCGTCGGCGTGATGAACGAGCTCCACCTGCTCGCGCTCGCTGCCTACGACCGCATGATCGGCCTCGAGCTCGACTACCTGAGCGCCGACGGCTGTATCGCCAAAGCCCCCTCCGGTGGTGAATGCGCCGGCAAGAACCCGGTCGACCGAGCCAAACTCGGCCTGAAACGCTCGCAGTTGACCGACGGCGCCGGCATACCGCTGGCCACCGAGCCCGCACCCGCCAACATTCGCGACCACACTCTTCTACCCGCCACCCTCGACCGCCTCACCGCCCTGGAACCGGCTCTCGGCCCCCTGCCGAAGCATCCGCGCCTGGCCCTGGACGACGGCGCCGCCAACACCAGGCCCGGACCAGCCACTACAAGAGACGAGGCCACAACCCAAGAGCTGAAGCCTCATCACAATAAGCACCGTTGCAGTACTAGTAAATGAGTCCGGGCACGGGCCTGGCATCGACCCGTCGTCTTTGGTCGGAAGGCGGCTGAGCCAGGTACTGGCTTCGTGGCACAAGCACGACGGGCGACCTGCGGCCGGCCCGGTTGAGGTGTGGCTGATCGATGATCAAGGTTGGTCCACCAACGTCGCAAGCGGCACGGACTGGTGCCTCATGGTCGAGTCATCCCGGCTCGATAGTGGCTTCGACATGGGTGACTGGGGCCGAATCGACGTCCTGCCCATTCGTCATGAGACACCGTTCGCGGCTTACCTGGGGGAGCCCGTACTGGGCATCCGGCAGGAGTGGGAGCCAGCAACAGGGCGTGTAGCGCTTGAGCTGGACTTCCCTTCGGGCAGCGTCCGCTGCGAGAGCTGGAGCGGAGACCTCCGCATCGTGGATATGCCCGTGAGCCCGACCACTCCGATGCCGTGATCTTGGAGCGGCCGGAGTTCCGGGTCGGCGTCGGGGCGGTCTACTTGCTCTGGCCCCGCATCATCTGAGCGATCCCGGCACGGGCCCCGGCGAGATCAAGTTCCGTCATTTCGAGCTTCTCTCGGGTCGCTTGGAGTTCTGCAAGCGCTTCGGAGAGTCGATCCTCAAGCTGCCGGTTGGCCGTCAGCAGTTCTTGGATCCACGCCGTCCCGCCCGGTCACCACATAACCGCACAGGTACTTGCGGACTTCCCACCACCTTGGTAGTACCGGCCCGACCGTACCGTGCACCCGCTGCTCGCCGGGCAGGGCGGCGAGCTGGACAACCGTGATCGTCACGCAGTCGCGGAATCTACCCGTCGACGAACGTGGCCGTCTCGTCGAGCGGCGCCCGGCCCGTACGGGCGTAACCCACCGTGACATCCTCGAAGCCGATCGACATGCCACAGAAAAGGATGAGCTCGTCCGGAGGTGACAGGATCTCCGCGACAGTCTTGCGATACACCGACCACGCCATCTGCGGGCAACTGTGCAGCCCTTCGGCGCGCAGCAGCAGCATGACGGTCTGCAGATACATGCCGACGTCGGACCACTGAGGGCGGCCCATGTCGCGGTCGATGTAGCAGAACAGGGCGGCGGGCGCACCGAAACAGTCCCAGTTCGCTGCCGCGGCCCTCTGACGCGCCTCCCAGTCCTCGCGCTCAATACCAAGTGCGCTGTAGCGCTCATGACCGAAGGCGGATCGGCGCTCATGGTACGGAGACTTCAGTGCGGGCGGGTACATTTCGTACTCCCGCTCGTCCCAGGGGTCGGCTGCGGCCACGCGCTCGCCGGCGCGCCTCTTGAGTTCGGCCAGCGGCCCACCGGTCACCACGTAGGCGCGCCACGGCTGGATGTTCGATCCGGACGGCGCCCAGGCTGCGGCGGACAGCACCCGCTCCAGCGTTTCCCTCGGCACGGGCCGATCGGTGAACCCGCGCACCGCCCGTCGGCTCGTGACTGCCTCATAGACATCCAAGATCATCTACCTCCCTCGCCTGCTCCACCTGTCTATTCATTGACAGTCCGGGACCGCGAAATGCGACAAGACCCCTGAAACCTCATAGGCGGTAGTCGCATCGGGACGCGCCCAGCAAAGTGACCACGTGGTGAGCATCGCGCCCGGAAATAAGCCCCGTCGGCCCACGGGCACCGGCGCATCCAGCGCCACGCGCCAGCGGTCGACCGCCGCACGGCGCGGCCGGGAACGGGCTTGGCCGCTGTCAGGGGCGCCGGATATCCCGGAGAGGCAGCAGCTCGGCCACGACCCTCGGGAGGCTGAGCTTGCCGAGAATGTCATCCATGCAGCTCAAGGACTTGCTTGGTGGCCGCGGCAGGATGATCACTCGTGTTGCTCCGTCTGGCATACCTGACTGTTACCAACGCGTTCGCTGCCTTGAGGCTGCTGCCGATGAGCGACCGGGACAAGGATGTGGAGATCCTCTCCCTGCGCCATCAGCTCACCGCCCTTGAGCGCCAGCTCGGCGCGGACAGGGCGAAGTTCGCTCCGGAGGACCGCGCTTTGCTCGCCGCGCTCCTCGCTCCGCTGCCGCGCGAGGTCCTGCGTCGCCTGCGACTGCTGGTCCACCCGGACACCGTCCTGCGCTGGCACCGCCACCTGATGAAGCAGCGCCACGCCCGCCTCAGCCGGCCGAAGCGGCCGGGCCGCCCGCCCACCGCCCGATCGATCCCCGTCCTGATCCTGCGCCTGGTAGAGGGCCTCCCCGGTCGCCGCCCACCGCTCCATGATGGTCTCCACTTGAGCGAGGGTGATGACGGTCGCACTTCACCGGGTTCCGTCGTTGAGGTCCACGAAGACGTCGATGTTGTCCACCGATTCCAGGTCCTCGCCAGCGTTCGGTAGGAACGCCGCCTCGAAGTGCTCCGTGCAGACCCTGTACAAGGGTCCGTCCTATCTGCCCGCTTGTTCGTTGTGGCTCACCGGGCGAGTGCGCCGGGCTGATCCTCCGGCTTCAGCTGCATTGTTCTGGCACGCTGCGGGCGTGTAACGGCTGGCCTGTCGTTCCCCGCGGTGCGTCGCCGCGTTCCCGAATCTGACGCTGGAGGCGGAGGATCTCGCCGTGGGCGGCGGCAAGCCGTTGTTCGAGCTCTTGGATGCGCTCTCGGTGGGCGGCGCGTTCGCGGCGGAGGGCCTCGGTGAGGCTATGGATCGCCGTACCGTCGTCGGCTGCGGGTTCCTGTCGGAGGGGCCGGTGGTCAGCCCGTTGCTGGCCGCGCAGGGGTTTCGATGCGTTTGCGCAGGTCGGTGTGGGCGTAGACGAAGTCCAGGCTGAGGCCCGCCGCGCGGGCGACAGCCCGGAAGCTGATTTCCTCGCCTGCTTTGACCAGTCGCCGGATGCCTGCCTCTGCTCGTTGGACGGCCTGCTCGTGCTTGTCCTGGGCTGCCTGCCGCAGGGCGACGATGCGCCGGTTCTCGGCGGGGGAAGCGTCAGGGACCGAGGTGGTTGAGCGGGTGGTCATGCGGGTCATGTCCCTTTGCAGTCAGGCGTGTTGGTGGTGTTCTGGTAACCGGTCCGACCAAGCACGCCCGCGCCGCGGACGACGGCGGTGCTGCCGTCCGGCTGGGCCTCCAGAGCGATGATCTCCAGCTGCATGCTGCGGATCTCCGCGTTGCGCTGTTCCAGCCAGACGTTGGCCGCGCTCATCGGCTCGCCGTAGCGCCCGGCATGCCGGGTGTCCGGGTACTGCCTCATGTGCAGGGGTGCGTACGGGTTCAAATGCAGAGGTTCCCCGGCGTGTCGTGATGTCGGGTTCATGAAGTGGGTCACCCTTCGCTCGGGTGTGATGAAAAGAGCGAAAGGCGACCCGTCTCCATGGTTCCGCAGACGGAGGTTGGATGGACCTACGTCGTCCACTCCCGCCAAATTTCCTACCCCAACGGAGAGTTGACCTCGCCGAGATCGTCAGCGCGACACAAGGAAGTGGACCTCACGGGGCCTGACCTCCAGGTCGCTCAGGCCGTCGGGCGTCGCGCCCATCTCGCGGGCGAGGTCGGCCGTCGCCCGGAAGGCATCTTCGGACTCGAAAGCGCCGGTGGTGACAACGGCGCCGCCGTCCGGCGTGACCCAGACCCCGACGGACAGAAAGCCCGGCTGCTGCCGCATCGCCTCGGCGACCTGGTGGCACTCGGCGACGAACTCTTCGACGTGCTCGGGGGCCGGGTAGTGGAAGGCGACGAAACCGAATGACATGACGGTGTCCTCTCTCGGGTTGTACGATGCCGTACAACGCGAGGCTAGGCCTGTTGTACGGTTTCGTACAACAGGCCTGACAGGGTGAGGTGGACCACAGATGGGCGCATTGCGCACACCGCGGGAGAAGTGGGTCGAGGAGGGACTGCGGGCGCTGGCCGCGGGCGGTGTGGAGGCGGTGCGGGTCGAGGCCCTCGCCAAGGCGTTGGGGGTGACCAAGGGCGGCTTCTACGGGTACTTCGCCGACCGCGACGCACTGCTGGCTGAGATGCTGGACACCTGGGAGCGCGAGAGCGTCGACGATGTGATCGACCAGGTCGAGCGGGAGGGCCGCGACGCGCGGGACAAGGTCCGCCTGGCCGGGCAGCTCACCTTCTCCAGCGACCGCCTGCTGCCCATCGACCTGGCCATTCGCGACTGGGCCCGCCGCGACCCCACCGTCGCCGAACGCCTGCGCCGCGTGGACAACCAGCGCATTCAGCTGGCCCGGGACGCAATCGGAACCTTCTGCGCCGACCCCGACGAGGTCGAGGCTCGCGCCCTGCTCGCCTTCTGCACGGCCATCGGCAGCCACTTCCTCGCCGCCGACCACCCCGGCACCACCCGCGCCCTGGTCATCGCCCGCGCCGCCGACATCATCCTCAACGTCCCGCATGGCAACCCTGGGGCGTAATCCCTTCCCAGGCCCCTGGCAGCCATCGAAAACGCCGGGGTGCTCATGATGTGCCAAGCCACGTTGAGGCGGTGAAGCGCGCTGCTGAGCCCTGGCCCGTTCGACGGATGCCGAGAAGGATCAGCACTTGACTTCATCGAGACCGCTTAGCCGGACCGCCTCGGCCGACGCATGTCCGGAGCCCTTTGGACAAATGATCGTCAGATGTCAAGCACCCTCACCTCGACCTCTGCACGCGAGCTTGTACTTCGCTCTGCTAATGAACTCGTACCCCGACACCGGGCCTGCCGGCTGGCGACCAATGCCTGGGTCTCGGCGAGTTGGCGCTGGATGTCCGGGAGGAAGGTGCGGTCAGTGGCGATTCTCTGCACCAACTTCGAGTATCCCGGAGTTCCCGAGGGGCGCCTGATAGCGGCCAGCCATGGCCGCTGAAGAGTCCTTCCGGACGCGTGGCGTCGGCGAGGCGCTTGACGGTTCCGTCCTCGTCGGCGCTGAGCCGGTCGCGGTCCCGCATGAGTCCGTACGGCTGTACCAGCACTGCTGCCGGCCGCCGCCGCGAGGGGCTGCTCCGAGGGTAACTGTGCTTCTCCTGATGGCCGTTGAGATTGTGAACAGCGATCCGCCCCTCACCCGTTGGATGCACGGGACACGGCACCGCACGAGCCGGGTGGACTGGATCCGCGACACGAATTGATGGAAGGCTGCGCCGACCTGCAGCAGGTCGGCCCAGCGGCCGCGACCGGCGAGACCCTCTGTGACAGTGTGGCGTGAAACGTCCGCCCCGGCAGTGAGCCCGCCCGGGTGGTCGAAGCGGCCCGGCGGGTGGGGGCTGTACGTGCAGGTGGTCTGGCTGGTGGGCTGCGAGAGCCCGGCGCGGTAACGAAGTGGCCCGCGACACAGAGTGCGTCGCGGGCCCATCAATCACCAGGAGCTCAGGCCGTGTTGGCGTACATCGTCCAGCGCTGGTTGGTGTGGGTCGGGCCAAGGTAGTCCAGATGTCCATGGTCTGGCCGTTGACGTCGGACCAGCCGGGCAGCTCGATGACCTTGTTGGCCTTCGGGTTGAGGAGGGTCCCGTCGGTCGTCAGGGTCCAGACCTGGCCGGTCTGGCCGTTGCAGGTGGCCAGGACGACCGGGGCGCCGTTGTCCGTGCGATTGTTCTGCACGGTCGCGCACAGGCCGCTGCGCAGGGTGCCGTCGGTGGCGAAGGTGAACTTCTTCGGGTCGACGCCAAGATCCTGTTCGGCCACGGGAGCTGGACTCCGTCCGACGGCTACACCAAGGTGCCGAGAGGGGGCACGGTGATCAACTTCACCAAGATCGGTGACACCCTCGACTATCACCAGGCGCTCGGCATCGCGGGCGGTTCCGATCGCATCCCGGCGGCAAACGTGTGGAAGGAAGGTCAGATGATGCCGGACTTTGCTCTCACGTCGCTCGGCCTCCACCCGGACACTGGACTTCCGCTGTCATACCTGGAGGGATCGACTGTGGTCAACGAGCGTACGCTCATCTCCGACCTGCTGGAGGAGGGCGACGGAACGTGCTCCTGGCTGGCCTGCGCGAGCATCAAGAAGGGGTGAGGGAATGGCCGAGTTCGTAGACCTCTCCGAATTCACCTACAGTGAGAAGCCGATTCCGATGCTGTCCGTCGGCTGGCTCGGCAAGCGCCTGGGAATCCAGGGCTTGGCGAGGACTGTCGAGCGATCGCAGCTGACGCTCCTGGAAGAGCTCGCGGCATATCCGCGCAGCAGGACCATGGGCGTCCACGACTGTGAGTTCTGTCCGGGCGGTGAAGCGGTCCAGGCCGACGGCGAGATCCACGTCTACGGGGACGACGGGTCGAGCTACTGCGCACCCACGATGATCACGCACTACATCGAGGTGCACGGGTACGCTCCGCCGGAGGAATTCCTGCACGCCCTGGAGCGATCGGCGGCCCTGGACGAGGACAGCCGGATGCACGCGCTGCTCGACGTGATCCGTGACGAGCGGGCTGGAACCGGCTTCAGGGTCGGCGCGGTGCTCGACATCCCGGAATGGGGAGATGAGCCGAGCTCCGTCGCCGCACTGTTCGTAGCCGATGCGGACCAGGGATTCTCGATGTTCGCCGGTCGCGCGGTGGGCGAGGGCTTCGCGCGGATCATGATGGCGAGAGGCGAGATGGACCACGCCGGATTCGCACGACTGACGCCCCACACCCGGTGGGGGGTCATCGGCGAACTCCGGGTCTGGGGGTCGTCGTTGGCCGAAGGGCTTGAGGAGCCCGAGGCCAGGTACAACTACTACGTCTGATCAATAACCGAGTGGATCCGGTGGGCCGTCACGTCATCGTGGCGGCCCACCGGCATTTCTGCGGCCGCTCGGCTGCGAGAATGTCCCGTATGTCGACCACTCCCGCCTTCTCTGCACTATCGAGGGCGCCTGAGCGGATCCTGGTCAGAGCGCGATCGGGAGCTCCTCAATCCAGCAGTCGACTGACTTCGCGGTGATCACGGCTTGGGCGTCCTCGGCGTCGGCTTTGGTCAGGAAGACGCCCGCTCCGGTGACGTCGGGTCCGTCGGGGCGGATCACCCGTGTCATGACGACGTAGACGCGGCGGTGACGCTCTCGTCGGATCGTGGTGTTGTCTTCAGCCAGCAGTGCGTCGATGAGTTCCTGGGCCGAGGCGATGTTGAGGCCGGCGTTGACCCCGAAGAGAGGCTGGCTGGGCCAGATCGGTCTGTCGGGGTAGAAATTGTTGAAGAAGCGCGCTCGCTGCGAAAGAGCTCCTTGCCGGGGACGAGCTGGTGATCGCGGTTGAGCCAGGTGCTGTCCGTCATGGGCATACGATCTCTGCCCCGCCCACGCTGGTCAATGTGATTGTTCAGCTGAGGGAGCCGGCTCCGTTCTCTCCCTGCCCTGCTTGTGCCCGTAGGCGTTCGGCCTGCTGCTTCTTGACAGCGATGTGCCGTAGGCTCTCCTGTAGTCCGGCGACTTCACCGAGCCACTGCATCCGCTGGGCCTCCCCGAGGCGCTCGCGCGTGTTGGCCTCGATCTCCAGCAGCCGGGGCTCCTGGGCCAGGTCCAGGCGGAGCATGGGGCACCTGACGCAGGCGTTTTCATGCTGGCAAGGGGTCCCGTAGGGCCGGTCGCAGGTGCCGAGGGCGACTTTTCGGAGGCGGAGAAGTGGTCACGGAAATCCTGCCACTCGGTGTCGCTGGGCTCGTGGTATTCCTCGCTGGGACGGTGGGTCCGGCGCTGGTCGACGAACTGCCGGTAGTGGCGGATGACCTCCTCGGGATAAACCGCGACGTAAGCCTGAGCGGTGTTGAGATCGAGGTGGCCAAGGACCTTCGCGGCGATATGGATCGGCAGGCCACCGTTGACCGTCTTGGTCGAGAAGATTCGGCGGAAGTCGTGCGGCGTGAACCTCAGCGGTGTCCCGTCGACGTCGACGATGCAGGCCCGTACCGCATGGTCCGTGAGGAGCTCGCGAATCCGGTTGGGGGAGATGACCTGTAGCCGGTGCTGGGACAGGCACTGGAACAGGTGCGGCAGCGGCGGCCCGAAGACCCGCTCGTAGCCGTCGTGCCGGGTCAGCAGCGGCACCCGCTCGCCGGTGCCCTTGATGCGGCGAATGATCCGGGCGAGGACTGCGACAAGGTCCGGGTCGGCGGGGATGACGCGCTCGCGGTCGGTCTTGGACGGGCTGATCTGCAGCAGCGGAACTGTTTCGCCGGTGGGTGCCTGGTACTGACGCAGGCTCAGGTGGGTGAGCTCCAGGAGTTCCTCGATCCTGGCTCCGGTGCGGCGCAGGACCTCGATGCTTGCCCTGTGGGGTTCCAGAACTCGGTCACCAGTGCTGACCAGCCGTTCTATGCCGTCATCTCGTATTCGTTGATGAGGCCTCCGAGTACGGGCCGGCGCCTGATCCGCTCTTGAGTGAGGTCCGCGATGGGGGCGGTGGGACGGTCGGGTCGCGGCGGGCGGAGCTGTTGTCCACGATGGGGACGTCGGCCGTTGTAGTGCTCGGCGTACCGCTCGAGGACGGTGCGCAGGTGGCGCTGATTGAAGATCAGCATCCGGTCGGTGACTTCTTTTCGGACGGTGAGCACGAATCTCTCCGCGTAGGCGTTCGCTCGCGGATACCGGGGAGGGATCTTGACAGCCTCGATGTCAGCGCCCGCCAGGATGGCGTCGAAGGCTGCGCTGAACTGGCCGGCGCGGTCCCGCACAAGGTACCTGAAGTTCGCCGCGCGGTCGCCGAGGTCGGCCATGAGATTGCGGGCCTGCTGGGTGGTCCACGGCCCGTCCGGTCGGTCGGTGACGCCGAGGATGTGGACGTATCGGGTGCCGACTTCCATGGCGAAGAGCACGTAGAGCCGTTTCAGGGTCACGGCGCAGTCGACGTGGAAGAAGTCGACGGCGAGCATGGTCGCGGCCTGGGTGCGCAGAAAGCGACGCCAGGTCGTGTCGGTCTGTCGCAGGGGCGCTGGGGGTATGTGTCGGCGCTTGAGGACTCGGCGGATGGTGGAGGCGCCGATGTGGTAGCCGAGTTTGAGCAGTTCACCCTGGATGCGCTTGTAGCCCCACAGCTGGTTCTCTGCTGCCAGTCGTTCGATGACGGCGGCGATGGCCTCGTCGATCGGTGGGCGGCCTGTCCGGTTCGGGTAGGTCCACTTCTTCGTGACCAGTCGGCGGTGCCACCGCAGGATGGTGCCGGGGGTGACCAGCCGGTGCTGCCGCAGCGACTTCGGGAGCAGCCGGATCAGCGCGGCGAGGACTGCGCGGTCCGCCCAGTCCAGACGTGGCTTCGGTGTGCTGCGGCGGAGGACTACGACCTCGTGGCGCAGCACGAGCAGCTCGACGTCCTTGGACGCCGAGGAGCGGCCGAGGAGCACAAACCAACCGAGGAGTCGGGTGAAAACCAGGTAGAGGAGGCGCAGCGACACGACACACGATCATGCCCCGATCGCGGCTCCGTACACGTCGCCGCTGGTCAGAGACGCAAGCCGAGTTTTGGAACCCCACACCCTTCCCATGTCCCATCAGGCCGTCTCCGGCAACCTTCCGCACCTCGGGGGAACCTCACTTTGAAACGCCCCTGCTTCGCCGGAGCCACTGCAAACAGCGAGACGTGTTTACAGCACCAGCCCCATTTGCCTGTGATACACATCACATCGAAAGCGGTGAGCGTCACGCAGTGCGACCTTGGATCGCCGTCGTTACGCTGAGTATTTCGACGTCGAGAGAATACGGCGGCCTTCAAGTCGGCCATGTCGCCATGAACCCGTCATCTACCTGCGGATTTAAGCTTTCCTTGACCGGCATCCCGGCCCTCTTAGGGGTAACGCGCCAAGGCTGTCAAGGTTAATTCCCGAGGCGTTGCATACTCTGCCAGTTGCATCTTGCCCGGCCGTTGGCTCGATGACATGATCGCAGCGGTGCCGCTTCGAGCGCCAATTCGTTACTCCGAAAGGACCGCAGAAATGTCTTTCGAATTCGCCGAGTTCGGTGTTGAGCGCACTTCCGAGACCGCTGAGCTCATCAACGCGTCCTCGGACAACGGCCGCGCCCTGATCAACGCGTCCTCGGACAACGGCCGCGCCCTGATCAACGCGTCCTCGGACAACGGCCGCGCCCTGATCAACGCGTCCTCGGACAACGGCCGCGCCCTGATCAACGCGTCCTCGGACAACGGCCGCGCCCTGATCAACGCGTCCTCGGACAACGGCCGCGCCCTGATCAACGCGTCCTCGGACAACGGCCGCGCCCTGATCAACGCGTCCTCGGACAACGGCCGCGCCCTGATCAACGCGTCCTCGGACAACGGCCGCGC
>NZ_JBHTTU010000093.1:0-318 GCF_042794375.1 Kitasatospora sp. NPDC056531
CTGCTGGTGGCGGTCCGCTCGCCGCGGCGGATCTTCGCGGCGAAGGCACTGGCGAGCGCGACGGTGCTCGTGCTGCTGGTGGCCGGGTTGGTGGCCGTGAGCACGGTCGGCGGGCTGGCGGCGGTCGGGAACCGGCCGCTGGTCGGCGTCGACGGGCACCTGCTGTCGCCGTCGGACGCGGCCGGGAGCGTGCTGCTGGCGTGGGGGTGCGCGCTGGCGCCCACGCTGGCGCTGGCGGCGATCGGGCTGCTCGGCTCCGTCATCCTGGGGCGCTCGCCGATGGGGCTGCTGGTCCCCGCGTTGGCGGCGGTCGCGATG
>NZ_JBHTTU010000093.1:328-3903 GCF_042794375.1 Kitasatospora sp. NPDC056531
TGCTGCCGCTGCCGGTGGCGCTGCGGCTCGCGCTGCCCGGCTACGCCTTCGTCTCCTGGAACGGGCTGTTCGCGGACCCGGCGCGGCTCGACGAGCTGCTGATCGCCGTCGCGGTCAGCCTGGTGTGGGCCGTGGTGGCGACGGCGGCGGCCTATCGGCTGTTCGTGCGGCGGGACTTCACCAACGGGAGCGAGGACGGCACGGGGCGCCGCGCGCTCGCCTTCGGCGTGCTGCCGCTGGCCGGGCTGCTCGCGCTGACCTTCGGGGCGGTCGCGGTGGCCACGCCCTCGACGGGCTCGGGGATCTCGCAGGCGAAGGTGCAGCGGTCGGTCGCGACCGTGTTCGCGCACCTGTACCGGCTGCAGACCGAACAGCTGCACCGCCCCGCCGTCACGGAGGACCAGCTGCGGGTCACGGCGGCGTGCGACCGGAGTGACGGCCAGGTCGACCCCGAGGGGCCGGGAAACGACTGGCGCTGCGTCGTCACCTGGCACCTGCCAGGGACGGCCGCGCCGGGGACGGCGGTCTACCAACTCGACGTGGCCTCGGACGGGCGGCTGATGGCCGACGGCGACGGGCCCAAGGAAGTGAACGGCTACTTCCTGGTGCACACCCCGACCGGGGACGCGCCGAACCCGCTGTGGCAGTTCGACGGTCAGGTCGCGCTGTTCTCCTCCCCGACGAACTGAACGGCCGCAGCGGCCGACACACCCGATGAAATCAACGAACCCAACGAACCCAACGAAGGGCTGACGCCATGCAGGTAACGCGTCGTCGACGCGTCCAGAAGGACCACTTCGTCCTCCTCGGTCGGCGTGCGGGCCGCCGGGCCACTCTCGCCACGGCGTGCATCACGGCGGTGGCCGTGGCCACGGGCACGGCTTTCGCGACCACCCACCAGTTCGGCACCGACCGGGTCGGCCAGGTCACCGCCGACGGCCAGGTCATCTCCAGCGACCAGTACCTGGCCCCGTACGGGGATCGGCTGGTCATCGACAACGGCAAGATCATGGCGTCCCGGGTCAGCCCGGACGGCGGTCACCTGGCCGCTTCGGTCGCCGACGGTGACGCGTCGCTGGTCGTGGTGGACCTGAAGACCGGCAAGGTGCAGCAGCGCGTCGGCAAGGCCAAGGGCGACGACCTGCACCTGACCGACGGCTCGGTCGGCCAGGAGGCTCCGGTGTACTCGCCGGACGGCTCGCAGCTGTGGCTGGGGCAGCTCAACGGCTACACCAAGTTCACCGTGAACGCCGACGGCTCCCTGGCCAACCCGGTGACGGTGGCGATCCCGGCCGACGGGGACAAGCACGCGCTGGCGTCCGGAGCGGTGTTCTCCGCCGACGGCAAGACGGTGTACGCGGCGGTCAACGGGCAGAACCGGGTGGTCGCGATCAACGCGGCGACCGGCGCGATCGGGCAGAGCTGGACGGTCGGCAACGCGCCGCGCGGCATCGTGCAGGTCGGCCGGAAGCTGTACGTCGGCAACGAGGGCGGGCGCCCGGCCACCCCGGACGACGACACGATCAACTCCTACGGCACCCAGGTGGTGGCTGACCCGGACACCGGTGCCACCACCACGGGCACCGTCAGCGTGATCGACCTCGCGGACCCGTCCGCCGCCGTCGGCACCATCGAGGTCGGCCTGCACCCGACGTCGCTGTACGCCAAGAACGGGACACTGTTCGTCACCGACACGAACAGCGACGAGGTGTCGGTCATCGACACCGCCCACGACAAGGTGGTGCAGAGCATCTCCACCAAGCCGTGGCCGGAGGCCTCGGTGGGCTACGAGCCCACCGCCGTGACGCTCACCGACGACGGGCACCTGCTGGTCACCCTCGGCCGGGCCAACGCGGTGGCCGTCTACCGCTTCAGCGGTGCGCAGGAGCCGGTCAGCTACGTCGGCCTGCTGCCCACGGACTACTTCCCCGCCGAGATCACCACCGTCGGCTCGAAGGTGGTCGTCTCCAACACCCGTGGCATCGACGCGCGGCGGCCCAACAGCACCGGTGCGCACAACACCCACGACACCACGTCCAGCCTGACCCAGTTCACGCTGCCCGGAGACCGTGAGATCCGCTCCCAGACCGCCAAGGTCTTCCGGCAGAACGGCTGGACCAGCGGGTCGGTGCAGACCGCCGGCCGGCACAAGGCCGAGCCGGTGCCGGTGCCGACGCGGATCGGCGACCCGTCGACGATCAAGCACGTCTTCCTGATCGTCAAGGAGAACCGCACCTACGACCAGCTCTTCGGGGACCTGGCGAAGGGCAACGGCGACCCGAAGCTGGCCCAGTTCGGCGCGAACGTGACGCCCAACCAGCACGCACTGGCCGAGCAGTTCGGGCTCTACGACAACACCTACGACATCGGCACCAACTCCGCCGAGGGCCACAACTGGCTGATGCAGGCCGACAACCCGGAGTACACCGAGTCCTCGGCGGGCGAGTACGAGCGCAGCTACGACACCGAGGACGACGGCCTGGGCCACCAGCGCTCGGGTTTCCTGTGGACCGGCGCGCAGGCGGCGGGCCAGGACGTGCGGGACTTCGGGGAGTTCCACCAGTTCCTCACCAAGCCCGACGGCGCGAGCTGGCAGAACCTGTACTGCGACGCGAAGACCATGGACGCGAACGGGCAGGACACCGCCTACCCGCTCAACTCCTCGTCGCCGATCCCCTCGCTCAACGACGTGTCGGTGCCCGGCTTCCCCAAGTTCGACCTGGACGTGCCGGACCAGTACCGGTACCAGATCTGGAAGCAGGACTTCGAGCAGAACGGCCCGGCGAACCTCAACATGCTGTGGTTGTCCAGCGACCACACCGGCGGTCCGGCCAGCCCGGGCGCGCAGGTCGCCGACAACGACCTGGCGGTCGGCAAGATCGTCGACGAGATCTCGCACAGCGAGTACTGGAAGGACTCGGCCGTCTTCGTGGTCGAGGACGACTCCCAGGCCGGCCTCGACCACGTGGACGGCCACCGCGCCCCGATCCAGATCATCAGCCCCTGGGCGCAGCACGGGGCCGTCGACAGCCGCTACTACTCGCAGATCACGATGATCCGCACCATCGAGCAGATCCTCGGGATCCACCCGATGAACCAGAAGGACAGCGCGGCCACCCCGATGGCCACGGCCTTCACCGACAAGCCGGACTTCACGCCGTTCACCGCGGTGCCCAACCGGACCTCGCTGACCGACGGCCTCAAGACTCCGCCCGCGTGCGGCGTCGACGTGCCCGGGCAGCAGGACCGCAGCGCGGTCGCCGCCCCGGTGACGACCGTGCCGCCGGCGGCGGAGCGCGCCGTCGCGGACCAGTGGGACGCCTGGAAGTCCAAGCAGCGGCTGACCGGACCGAACGCCGCGCCGGACCGCGCGAACCCGGTGCAGATGAACCACCTGACCTGGTACCAGACCCACAACTGGACCACCCCGTACCCGGGTGAGAGCGAGATCCACGCACCGGAGGACGTGCCCGGCGCGTACCTGCCGTCCGCGGAGAGCGACGGCTGATCCCGGCTGATCCCCGCCGGGGAACCATGAGCGGGCCCCGGGCCGGCACCACGCCAGTCCGGGGGCC
>NZ_JBHTTU010000093.1:3913-22122 GCF_042794375.1 Kitasatospora sp. NPDC056531
CGGTATGTGGTGCCTCCTCTTCTCGGGGAGGGAGTTATGTCCCCCCTCCTCCTCCCCCCGGGGGAACATTGGCCCGTTCCCTTGCCCCCCCCCCCCCTCCCCCCTGGGCCCGTTCGTTCCCGCCCCGCGTGACGGTGCTCAGCGCCGTCCGATTCTGATACAACCGCATCATCGCGGAGGTTGACGGTGGCAGGGGGCCGGCGGACAGCAGGCGGCTCCCGTCGGCACCGGCTTGAGGTCGACGAGGTAGCCGTCCACGGCGTCGGTGACGCAGGCGTTGCTACGCCCGTAGGCCTCGGGGTCCTTGGGGTGCGGTACGTCGAGGCAGTTGACGGCCCCGGGCACCTCCCCGCCGGTACCCGGCACGCTACGAAGCGGGGGCGGGGCGGATGGCCAGGCCGGGCCGGCGGCGGTGGACGGTGAGGTAGACCAGGCCGTCCGCGTCCGCGGCGAGGGCCCGCCGGGCGCCGTGCGGCAGCCAGGCCGTGCACCCGGGTGCGAGGGCCTGTCGACCGTTGGCCGTCTCCAGGCGGCCGCTCCCGTCGAGCACCTGGACGAGGACGTCGAGGTCCGGCTCCACGTGCTCGGCGACCTCCGCGTTCGGCGGGAGACGGATGATGTTCGCGTCCAACTGGCGCCCCTCCTCGGCGAGTCGCCACAGCGCCCCGCTCCGGTCGGCCGGAGCGTCGTGGAGCAGCGACTCCAACTGGGTGAGCACACCGGGCCCGGGGTTGGGCGTCAAAGCGGCCTCCTGCAGGTGAGTGGGGTACGGCGGGATCGACCTGCGGATTCTACGGAAGGGCGGGTGCGTCCGGTCAGTCGTCGGCGAGCAGCCGGGCGACGGCGGCGTCGACGTCGAGGTGGTCGGATTCCGATCCCGCGGGCACCAGCGCGAAGGACTCCGAGAGGAACGCGGTGACGGTCTCCCCCGGGGCGCTGAGCACGGCCGCGTTGCCGGTGGGCCCCCGCAGGGTGATGAGGACCTCGCCCTCCGGACCCGGACGGACCGTCACGTCGCCCCTGCCGACGGGCCCGTGCCGGCCCTCGTTCAGCAGTTCACGGCTGAAGTACCAGCACACCTGGGCGCTGTCGCCCGTGCACCGGCACGGAGTCAGCGGAAAGGCCAGGCAGGCCGCGTACGGCAGGCTGGCATCGAAGCGGAGTTCGGCGTCGACGGGGACGTCGGGCAGCGCGCTGTCCGGGAACGTGACGGGCACCGGGCGGACCGTGGACAACTGCATCGAATCGGCCTCCTGTGATCACGACGGGCCGGCTCGGGGCGGACCGGCGCACCTGAGGGGCGCCTACCCGGTGCGCCGACGGGAACCGCGCGGGGCCGGAACCTCCACAACCCCTTCGCACACCGTGAGCGGACCGTCCCCGCGCGGCTCAAGCCCCGGCCCTCACTGTCACCCGTGGGAATGAAACTCCGGACTGTTCGGGGGCCTTGGCCTGGCCGTGGCGGCCCTGTCCGCCGGGATCCTCGACATACGTGCTCGGGTCAGTGCCGTTGCACTGGGATTCAGTGAATCCCAGTGATTCGCCCATTGCTGGGCGAAGGTCCCCGTCTGATCCGGGCGGGGGCCGCCCGGTGCGGGGTGGACGCTTCACGGCCACCTGCCGGGCGAGGCCCGGTCTTACGGTCGGCTCCACGTCCGTTTACCGTCTCCGGGCCATTCCCGGCGACGTGCCACTTCACCAGGGCGGCGGGGTTGAGCGCGGCGTTCTCGTCCCGGTCGATGACCAGTCCGCACGCCCCGCAGTTGAACGTACGTACCCGCAGCGGCAGTTCGGGTTTCACTGCCTGGCATCCGGAGCACGTCTTGGAACTGGGGAACCACCGGTCGGCGACCTCAAGACGGCCACCGTTCCACACCGACTTGTAGCTGAGCTGGCGGCGGATCTCACCGAACCCGGCATCGGAGACCGCGCGGGCAAGCGTGCGGTTCCTGACCATCCCGGCGACGTTCAGGTCTTCCACCACGACCGTGCCGTACTCGCGAGCCAGCTCGGTCGTCAACTTCTGGATGCCGTCACGGCGCAGGTTCGCCACCCGGTGGTGCACCCCGGTTGCGGGCGTCGTTCGCGCGCTGCCACCGCTTCGACGGCCGCTGCCCGGTACGGCGGTTGGGACCCTGGCGGCGCGATACCGTGCGGGACAGGCGACGCAGTTTCCGCAAGGCCGCATCGTAGTGGCGCGGGTTGTCGGCGGCCGGTCGGCCGTCGGAGAACACGGCGAGGGTCTTTACGCCGAGGTCCACGCCGATCACCGCGTCCGGCCGGGCCGGCACGGGTTCGGCTCGCTCCACCTCCACCGTGAACGACACGAACCATCGCCCGGCCTCCCTGCGGACCGTCGCCGATTTGATCAGCGCCGTCCCCCGCTCGACCCTGCGGGCCGGCTTACGCGTGGACTCGTGCGTCTTGATCCTGCCGAGGACGGGCAGCACGACATGCGTGCGGCCGTCCAGCCGTATCGCCCCGGTCGTGAACCGGCACGACGGGTTCGCCCTCCGCTGCGACTTGAAGCCGGGAAAGCCCACACGCGGGCCCTTGCGCTTGCCACGCCTGGAGTCCTGCCAGTTCTTGAGTCCGGTCGCGAGCCGGTCAAGGCCGGTTGCGTAAGCCTCCTTCGAGCACTCCGCCCACCACGGCGCGACATCCGCCTCGGCCGTGTTCCACGCCTTGCGGAGCGAGTACACCGACCACGAAAGCGCGGGCGTCAAGTCGTCGTCGGCGATTCCGTAGGACTTCTCCGCCTCCCGCTGCGCCAGGTTCGCCTTCACCCGTGCCAGGCCCCAGTTGTAGGCCACCCGGGCCGCACCGGCATGACGCAGCAACGCATCGACCTGACGCGCAGTCGGGTCGAGCGCGAACCGGTACGCCTGCGTCACGATCAGCCAGACGACCGTACCGGCCGCCACCCGCAGCCGGGAGAAATGCTCGAATTATTGAGGAATGCTGATGAAATTGACAACAGCTGGCAACCCCCTTCCCGAACGGAGCCCCGACATGACCAGCCCCCGCTCCTTCCGGGCAGCCGCCGCGCTCCTGCGCCCGGCCGTCCTCACGGTCGGCTGACCGGCCATGGCCCTTCCGGAAGGCCGAAGGCTCACCCACCTCGTCCTGCGCCTGCTGGCCGCCGCCGGACTCGCCGTGGACGCGGCCGTCCACGCCCGGCTCGCCGACCAGTACGACGCCGTCGGCGACTCCATCACCCAGGGCACCCTGTTCCGCGCCGAGGCCGCCGCCGCGAGCCTGGCCGTGGTCCTGCTGATCCTGTGGCGGCACCGGTCCGGCGACCTCTTCGCCTGGGCGGTCGCCGCCTCCGGGCTCGGCGCTCTGCTGCTCTACCACTACGTGGACGTCGGCGCCCTCGGGCCGTTGCCGAACATGTACGAGCCGTTCTGGTTCGGCGACAAGACGCTCGCCGCCCGGGCCGAGGGGACCGCCGTCGTCGCCCTGACCGTCCTGCTGCTCGGTCGCCGCCGGCGCTGGTTCTGAGCGAGCGCCGCCGCCCCGCCGCCCGAGTGAACGGGCGGCGCGGCGGGGCGGCCGGGCCGGGGGCCGGGCGGGTCCGGGGTCATGATCTCCGGGTTCCCGGAGGCCCTCACCGTCGGAGGCGGACATGCGGATCCTGCTCCTCGCCAGCGCGTTCAACAGCCTCAGCCAGCGGCTGCACGCCGAACTGCGCGACCGGCGCCACGCGGTGGACTTCCAACTGGCAGGTGACGACGACGAGTTGACGGACGCGGTTGACCGCCTGCGGCCGGACCTGGTGATCGCCCCGATGCTGCGCACGGCGATCCCGCAGGACGTCTGGTCGGAGCTCACCTGTCTGATCGTCCACCCCGGCCCGCCGGGCGACCGCGGCCCCTCCTCCCTCGACCGGGCGATCCAGGACGGCCGCGCCGAGTGGGGCGTCACCGTGCTCCAGGCCGAGGCGGAGATGGACGCCGGACCGGTCTGGGCCTGGGCCCCCTGCCGGCTGCCCGCGTGCGGCAAGAGCGACCTGTACCGCAACGAGGTCTCCGACGCGGCCGTGGCCGCCACGCTGCTCGCCGTGGAGCGCGTCGCCTCGGGCGCGTACCTGCCGCAGCCGCAGCACGGCCCCGGCTGGCGGGAGGCGGTGCGCACCCGGCCCTTCCTGCGCCAGCAGGAGCGCCGGATCGACTGGGCGGGCGACTCCACCGAGGCGGTGCTGCGCAGGCTCCGTGCGGCCGACTCCCAGCCCGGGGTGCTCGACACGCTGTGCGGCGGCGATTGGTACCTGCACGGCGGCCACCGCGAGCCGGTGCTGCGCGGCCGACCGGGCGAGTTGCTCGCCACCCGGGCCGGGGCGGTGTGCCGGGCTACCCCGGACGGCGCAGTGTGGATCCCCGAACTTCGCCGCCGCCGCACGCCCGGCGGGCCCGCCACGTTCAAGCTCCCGGCGGTGACGGCCCTCGGCGCCCTGCTGCCGCCGCTGCCCGAGGTGGCGGCACCGCTGGTGCCCGGTGAGCACGAGGGCCCGGCGTGGTCGGACATCCGCTACCGAGAGGACGGCCCGGTGGGCTTCCTGCGCTTCTCGTTCCCGGGCGGCGCGATGTCCACCGACCACTGCCGACGGCTGCTGGCGGCGTACCGCTTCGCCGTCGCCCGCCCGACCTCGGTGCTGGTGCTCGGCGGCGGCCGGGACTTCTTCTCCAACGGCATCCACCTCAACGTCATCGAGGCCGCGCCGGACCAGGCGGCCGAGTCCTGGGCCAACATCACCGCGATGGACGACCTGGTCGACGCGGTGCTCACCACCACCGACCGCCTGGTGGTCGCCGCGGTCGCGGGGAACGCCGCGGCCGGCGGCGTGATGCTGGCCCTGGCCGCGGACGAGGTGTGGTGCCGGGGCGGTTCCGTCCTCAATCCGCACTACCGGCTGATGGGGCTGTACGGCTCGGAGTACTGGACGTACACCCTGCCGCGCCGGGTGGGCGCGGCGGCGGCCGAGCGGCTGACCCGGCAGGCGCTCCCGGTATCGGCTGCGGCCGCCGAGCGGATCGGCCTGGTCGACCGCGTACTGGACTGCGGGCCGCAGGAGTTCGGGCCGAGCGCGGCCCGCCTGGCCGGGCTGCTCGCGGCCTCGCCCACCACCCAGCACCGGATCACGGCGAAGAAGGCCGCGCGCGAGGCCGACGAGCGGGCGAAGCCGCTGGACGCGTACCGGGAGGAGGAGCTCGCGGTGATGCACCGGCAGTTCTTCACCCCCGAATCGCCGTACCACGCGCTGCGGTCCGCGTTCGTCCGCAAGCGCCCCGCGCCCACCGGGCCCGCCGCGCGGACGTGACCCGAACGGCCCCGCCCGTTTGCGTCCTCGGGGGGAACCCGGTCGGGTCTTTGGACCGGCGTTCGATCCGATCGGTTGCTATGACTGGTTTCGAGCCATTTCGTCCGGCTCCCATCCCCGAGGAGGCATCCTCATGGGTGCTGCAACAACCGACACCGACGTGGTGCACATTCTCTGGATCAACGCCGGCCTCAGCTGTGACGGCGACTCCGTCTCGCTGACCGCCGCGATGCAGCCGAGCATCGAGGAGATCGTCACCGGCGCGCTGCCCGGCCTGCCCAAGGTCGCGGTGCACTGGCCGCTGATCGACTTCGAGTGCGGCCCGGTCCAGGGCGCGGACAACTTCGTCGAGTGGTTCTTCAAGGCCGACCGCGGCGAGATCGAGCCGTTCGTCCTGGTCGTCGAGGGATCCATCCCCAACGAGAGGATCAAGAAGGAGGGTTACTGGTGCGGCTTCGGCGACGATCCCGCCACCGGCCAGCCCATCACCACCAGTGAGTGGCTGGACCGGCTCGCCCCCAAGGCGACCGCCGTGGTGGCGATCGGCACCTGCGCCACGTACGGCGGCATCCACGCGATGGCCGGCAACCCGACCGGCGCGATGGGCGTGCCGGACTACCTCGGCTGGGACTGGAAGTCCAAGGCCGGACTCCCGATCGTCTGCGTGCCCGGCTGCCCGATCCAGCCCGACAACTTCGCCGAGACGCTCACCTACCTGCTCTACCAGCTGGCCGGCTCCGCGCCGATGATCCCGCTCGACGACAAGCTGCGCCCCGCCTGGCTGTTCGGCGCCACCGTGCACGAGGGCTGCGACCGCGGCGGCTACTACGAACAGGGTCAGTTCGCCACCGACTACGGCACCCCCGAGTGCCTGGTGCGGCTCGGCTGCTGGGGCCCGGTCGTCAAGTGCAACGTCGCCAAACGCGGCTGGACCAACGGCATCGGCGGCTGCCCGAACGTGGGCGGCATCTGCATCGCCTGCACCATGCCGGGCTTCCCGGACAAGTTCATGCCCTTCATGGACCCGCCGCCCGGCTCGCGCGTCTCCACCGGAGCCAGTACCACCTACGGATCGCTGGTCCGGCGGCTGCGCGCGATCACCCAGAAGACCGTCGACAAGGAACCGAAGTGGCGCCGCACCGGCCGCCACCTGGCCACGGGCTACCGCCCGCCCTGGTGACAGGGGAGGGCCGCACGCCGCCCCGGTGTGCGGCCCCGTCGACCTCCGCCCCGCTCGTAGACCCGCAGACCCCGTAGACCCCACAGACCCCGTAGACAAGGACACGCAGACACGATGGCAACACCGACGACCAGGGCGGCCGGCGACGGCAGTGGCCTGACGGAGATGTCCTGGGACCCGATCACCCGGATCGTGGGCAGCCTGGGCATCCACACGAAGATCGACTTCAAGCAGAGGAAGGTCGCGGAGTGCTACAGCACCTCCTCGGTCTTCCGCGGCTACAGCGTCTTCATGCGCGGCAAGGACCCGCGAGACGCGCACTTCATCACCAGCCGGATCTGCGGGATCTGCGGGGACAACCACGCCACCTGTTCCGTCTACACCCAGAACATGGCGTACGGGGTGAAGCCCCCGCACCTCGGCGAGTGGATCATCAACCTCGGCGAGGCCGCCGAGTACATGTTCGACCACAACATCTTCCAGGAGAACCTGGTCGGGGTCGACTACTGCGAGAAGATGGTCCGTGAGACCAACCCCGGCGTCCTGGAGCTGGCCGAGCGCACCGAGGCCCCGCACGCCGGCGACCACGGGTACAAGACGATCGCCGACATCATGCGCTCGCTCAACCCGATCGAGGGCGAGTTCTACCGCGAGGCGCTCCAGGTCAGCCGGTACACCCGGGAGATGTTCTGCCTGATGGAGGGCCGCCACGTGCACCCCTCCACGCTCTACCCGGGCGGCGTCGGCACGGTCGCGACGGTACAGCTGTTCACCGACTACCTGACCCGGCTGATGCGCTACGTCGAGTTCATGAAGAAGGTCGTGCCGCTGCACGACGACCTCTTCGACTTCTTCTACCAGGCGCTGCCCGGTTACGAGGAGGTCGGTCGGCGCCGGATCCTGCTCGGCTGCTGGGGCAGCCTCAACGACCCGGACCACTGCGACTTCACCTACCGCAACATGACGGACTGGGGTCGCAAGATGTTCGTCACCCCCGGTGTCGTCGTGGACGGCAAGCTCGTCACCAACGACCTGACGCAGATCAACCTCGGCATCCGGATCCTTCTCGGCAGCTCCTACTACGAGGACTGGCAGGGCAAGGAACTCTTCGTCACCCACGACCCGCTGGGCAACCCCGTCGACCCCCGGCACCCGTGGAACCAGCACACCATCCCGCAGCCGCAGAAGCGCAACTTCGACGACAAGTACAGCTGGGTGATGTCCCCGCGCTGGTTCGACGGCAAGGAGCACCTCGCCCTCGACACCGGCGGCGGCCCGATCGCCCGTCTGTGGTCCACCGCCCTGTCCGGGCTGGTCGACATCGGCTACATCAAGGCCACCGGCCACAGCGTCCGGATCAACCTGCCCCGCTCGATGACCAAGCCCGAGGTCACCTTCGAGTGGAAGATCCCGCAGTGGAGCAACGCCATCGAGCGCAACCGCGCCCGCACCTACTTCCAGGCGTACGCGGCCGCCGCCGCCCTGCACTTCGCCGAGAAGGCGCTCGACGAGGTCCGCGCCGGGCGCAGCCAGACCTGGGAGCGCTTCGAGGTGCCGGACGAGTCGATCGGCTGCGGCTTCACCGAGGCCGTGCGCGGCGTGCTCTCGCACCACATGGTGATCCGCGACGGCAAGATCGCCAACTACCACCCGTACCCGCCCACCCCGTGGAACGCGAGCGTCCGCGACAGTTACGGCACGCCCGGCCCGTACGAGGACGCGGTGCAGAACACGCCGATCTTCGAGGAGAACTCCCCGGAGAACTTCAAGGGCATCGACATCATGCGCACGGTGCGCAGCTTCGACCCCTGCCTGCCCTGCGGGGTGCACATGTACGTCGGCAACGGGCGCACCCTGCAGACCATGCACGTGCCCACCGGCCTGAGCGGGCTCACCGCATGACGGCCGAGCAGACCGGGCTGCGGATCCAGGAGGCGCTGGACGCCCTGGCCGGCAGCGGCGCCGAGCGGGCGGGCGAGCAACTGGTCCGCGACCTGATGGAGTTCTACGGCGAGGGCCTGACCCGGCTCGTCCCGGCCCTTCCCCCGCCCGCCCTGGAAGGGATGCTGGACGACCCCGCCGTGGCCGCCCTGCTGCTCCTGCACGACCTGCACCCCGAGGACGTCACCGCCCGGATCGACCGGGCGCTCGCCGCCCTGCCCGAGCGGATCGAGGTGCTCGGCTTCGAACCGGCCACCGGCACCCTGCGGCTGCGCCGGACCTCCTCCGGCTGCGGCTGCGGGGAGCAGGACGTCGAGGCCGTCCTCGCCTGCCACGCGCCCGAGGTGACGGCCCTGGAGCTGGAGCGCGCCCCGCAGCTGCTCCAGATCGGCACCCGCCCGCCGCTGCCCGCGGAGGCGCGGTGAACACCCGAAGGGTCTCCCGCGACGGGACCGCCCTGCTGCTCCGACTGCGCGAGCCGGCGCCGCCGCGGCCCGAGCAGTGCGCCTTCTGCGGCCGGGACCTGGCCGCCGGCCACCGCCACCTGGTGGACGTCGAGGACCGCTCCCTGGCCTGCACCTGCACCGCCTGCGGACTGCTGTTCCAGGAGCCCGGCGCGGCCGGCGGCCGCTACCGCAGCGTGCCGGACCGCTGCCTGGTCGACCCGGACGGTGCGGTGGACGAACGGGCCTGGTCGGTACTGGGGATCCCGGTCGGCACCGCGTTCCTGTTCCGCGACGCCGTCCTGGACCGGCTGCTCGCGTTCTACCCCGGCCCGGCCGGCGCCACCGAGAGCGAGGTGGACGAGGAGGCCTGGGAACACGCCCTCGGCGGCAGCCGGCTGGCCGCAGCCCTGGAACCGGACGTGGAGGCACTGCTGCTGCGCCGCACCGACCGGCGGGTCGAGTGCTTCCTGGTGCCGATCGACCTCTGCTACGAGCTGGTCGGCCGGCTGCGGCGGTGCTGGCACGGCTTCGACGGCGGGGCCGACGTGCGGGCCGAACTCGACGCCTTCTTCGAGCGGTTGGCCGCCCGGGCCCGCCCGCTGCCCGCGGCGGTGACGGCGTGAGCGAACGAAGTGAGCGAACCGTCGAAAGGTGGGCGTTGCGCGAAGCGCTCGCCGAGCGCAGCGAGGTGGGCGCATGAGCGCGCTGGGCTTCAGCTGCACCGGCGTGCGGTCCGACCCGTACGCGGCCGCGCCGACCCTGGTGTTCCGGCTGCGGATCACGGCGCCGGCCGACATCCGGGTGCACGCCCTCGCCCTCCAGTGCCAGCTGAGGATCGAACCGGGCCGGCGGTCGTACGCCACCGGGGAGGGCGGGCGGCTGGGCGACCTGTTCGGCGAACGGGAGCGCTGGTCGAGCACGCTCAACCCGATCCAGTTCGCCACCGTGCCGCTGCTGGTGCCCGGCTTCACCGGCGAGACCGAGGCCGACCTCGCGGTGCCGTGCGGCTACGACCTGGAGGTGGCCTCCGCCCGCTACTTCCGGGCCCTGGACGGCGGCGAGGTGCCGCTGCTGCTGCTCTTCTCCGGCACCGCCTTCGCCGGCCCCGGCGGCTTCCAGGTCACCCCCGTGCCCTGGGACCGGGAGACCCGGGTGCGGATGCCGGTGCGGGTCTGGCGGGAGGCGATCGACCAGCACTTCCCCGGCTGCGGCTGGCTGCGCCTGCCGGAGGACGTCATGGACGACCTGCTGGCCTACCGCTCCCGGCGGGCCCTGCCCTCGTGGGAGGCGACGGTGCGGGAACTGCTGAACGCGGCGGCGGTCGGGGAGGGGGCCCGGTGAGCGGATTCCCCGACGGGATCGAGCGCGGCTTCGCGGCCGCCCGGCAGATCGCCGACGCGGTGCTGCTGGAAGGCTACGTGCTGTACCCGTACCGCGCGTCGGCGGCCAAGAACCAGCTGCGCTGGCAGTTCGGCGTCCTGGTACCGCCGGAGTACACCAGGCAGGGCGGCGAGCACTCCCACCAGCGCACCGAATGCGTGATGGAGGCGCGCCGCGACGACCGGCTGGCGGTCGAGCTGCGCTTCCTGCGGGTCCAGCACCGCACCGTCGAACGGGTCTCCGCCACCGGCGGGTTCGAGCCCGTGGAGCGGCTGGAACTCGCCGACCGGGTACTCGTCGAATGGGACGAGGCTGTCGAGGAGAGGATCGAACTCCTCTTGCCCGTCGACGAGTTGAGCGACGAAGGAGTGCAGCGGGGGTTCCGGCTGCCGGGCGTCGGCGGCACGGAGCTGCTGCACGAGCACGGCACCGCCGTCGGACGGCTGCTGCGGCGGCGCGAACAGATCGACGGCCTGGTGCGGTTGAGGGCCGAGGAGCTGTCCGGCCCGTACCGGGCGCAGCGGCTGACGGCGGTGGTGGAAAACACCTCCGACTGGACGCCGGACCCGCAGGTCCGACGCGAGGAGGCGCTGCCGCGTTCCCTGGTCTCCGTCCACCTGCTGCTCGGCCTGGAGCGGGGCCGGTTCCATTCGGTCACCGACCCGCCCGAGTGGGCCCGGCCGGTCGTCGAACGCTGCCGCAACGAGCGCACCTGGCCCGTCCTGGCCGGCCCGGACGGCGGGTCCCAGGTGATGCTGTCCTCGCCGATCATCCTGGAGGACCACCCGCGGATCGCCCCGGAGAGCCTCGGCGCCCTGTACGACGCCACCGAGATCGACGAGATCCTGGCGCTGCGGACAGCGGCCCTGACCGAGGACGAGAAGCGGGAGGCCAGGGGCACCGACGAGCGGGCCGGGGCGGTGATCGACCTCGCGGAGTCCATGCCGCCGGAGGTGCTGGAGCGCCTGCACGGGGCCGTCCGCGGGCTGCGCGAGATCACCGGCGGCGCCGGCGGTGCGGAGCAGCCCTGGTGGGACCCGGGCAACGACCCGCAGGTCGACCCCGAACGCGACCGGGTGCTGGTCGACGGCCACCCGGTCGGCGCCGGCAGCCGGGTGCTGCTGCGGCCCGGACGGCGGCGCACCGACGCCCAGGACCTCTTCCTGGACGGGCGCATCGGTGTCGTCGAGGCGGTGCTGCACGACGTCGACGGTTCGGTGCACCTGGCCGTCACCGTCGAGGACGACCCGGGCGCGGACCTGTGGCGGGCCCAGGGACGCTTCCGATACTTCCAGCCCGACGAGGTCACTTTGCTGGAGGAGTCGTGACGGGTGGGACCGTGCTGGTCGCCGGGGTGGGCAACATCTTCCTCGGCGACGACGGGTTCGGGGTCGAGACCGTCCGGCGGCTGTCCACCCACCCGCTGCCCGACGGCGTCGAGGTGGTCGACGTCGGCGTGCGCGGCGTGGACCTCGCGTACCGGCTGCTCGACGGCTACCGGACCGCCGTGCTGGTGGACGCCACCTGCCGCGGCGGGGCACCCGGCACCGTCTACCTCATCGAGGCGGCCGCCGGGCCGCTGGAGGTACCGGTGCTGGACGGGCACCGGATGGGGCCGGACGCCGTGCTCGCACTGCTCGCCACGCTCGCCGCCGGTACCGGCGGCGAAGCGCCCGGGCGGGTGCTGGTGGTCGGCTGCGAGCCGGCGTCGCTGGAGGAGGGCATCGGGCTGAGCGAGCCCGTCGCCGCCGCCGTCGAGGCGGCGGTCCAAGTGGTCCTGCGGGTCGTGGACGAGGCCACGCAGCCGGAGAAGGAGACAACACCATGCTGAGGAAGCTGTTCTGCGCGGCCCTGTTGGCGGCGATCGGCGCGCTGGTCTGGCAGAGCCTGCCGGACCTCAAGCGGTACCTGAAGATCTCGCGGATGTGAGGCCCGGATTGCTGCGAACGGTGCAGCCCCGGGCGCGGTGGCGGCGCGGCTTCGAGTCGTGGCCGCCACCGCCCCCTGTAATGGGGCCCGTTGCCGCCCGCCGTGGGAAGAGACCGATGCACGAGATGTCGATCGCCGCCGCCGTCGTCGAGCAGGTGGACGCGGCCGCGCGCGACCACGGGGCCCCCGGGGTGGCGCGGGTGCGGCTACAGGTGGGCGAGTTGGCCGGAGTCGTGGCCGAGGCCCTCGACTTCTGCTTCGAACTGGCCTGCGCCGGAACGCTGGTGGAGGGCGCGGTGCTGGACACCGAGACCGTCGCGGGGCGGGCCCGGTGTGCGCCCTGCGCCGTCGAGTGGGCCGTCGGCATGCCACCCGACCTCGGCTGCCCGAGCTGCTCCGGAGGCGGCGGAGTCGAGCTGCTGTCCGGGCGCGAGCTCCAGATCCTCGCCGTCGAATGGGCCGGGCGCCCGGGCGCACCGGCGGAACAGAAAGGCTGACGCGATGTGCCAGACGGTCGACCTGCGCCAGGCGGTCCTCGCCCGCAACGACGACAGCGCCCGCGAACTGCGGACGGCGCTCACCGCCCGGGGGACGGTCGCGGTGAACCTGCTGTCCAGCCCCGGCAGCGGCAAGACCGCCCTGCTGGAGGCCGAGTTGGGGCTGGCCCGGCGGCGCGGGGTGGCGGTTGCCGCGCTCACCGCCGACCTCGCCACCGAGAACGACGCGCTGCGACTGGCCCGTTCGGGCGCGCCGGTGAAGCAGGTGCTCACCGACGGGCTCTGCCACCTGGAGGCGCGGATGCTCGCCGGGCACCTGGACGGCTGGCTGCCGCAGGACTGCCGGCTGCTGTTCGTGGAGAACGTCGGCAACCTGGTCTGCCCGGCCTCCTACGACCTCGGCGAATCGTTGCGGGTGGTGCTGGCCTCGGTGACCGAGGGCGAGGACAAGCCGCTCAAGTACCCGACCGCGTTCGGGCTGGCCAACCTGGTGCTGGTGACCAAGGCGGACCTCGCCGCGGCCGCCGAGTTCGACGAGGCGGCGTTCCTGGCGAACGTCCAGCGCGTCAACCCCGGTGTGGAGGTGGTGCACACCTCGGCCCGGACCGGCGACGGCGTCGGGGCGCTGCTGGAACGGGCGCTGGCGGTGCTGGACGGCGCCGAGCCGCACCGGCCGGTGATGGCCGTCGCTTCGCACGGGCACGGGCACTCGCACGGGGGTCACCACCACGCGGCGCAGGCGCCCCGGTGACGGCCGGTCACCCGGAACTCGACCGCGAGCGGCGGCGGGTCGTCGTCCGAGGTCTCGTGCAGGGGGTCGGCTTCCGGCCGTTCGTCTTCACGCTGGCCGGCGAACTCGGGCTGGCCGGCAGCGTCACCAACACCGGCGAGGGCGTGCTGGCCGAGGTCGAGGGCAGCCGGGAGGCCCTGGACGCCTTCTGCCTGTGGGGGGCCGGCGACGCGCCCCCGCTCGCCCAGGTGGCCTCGGTCGAGTACGCGCCGCTCGCCGCGACCGGCGACAGCGGCTTCACCATCACCCCGTCCCGCGCCGACGGCCCCCGCGCCACCCTGATCCCGCCGGACGTCGCCGTCTGCGCCGGCTGCCTGGCCGAACTCGCCGACCCGGCCGACCGGCGCCACCGGCACCCGTTCATCAGCTGCACCAACTGCGGCCCCCGGCACACCATCGTCACCGGCCTGCCGTACGACCGCGCCAACACCACCATGGCCGGGTTCCCGATGTGCGCGGACTGCGAGCGGGAGTACACCGACCCCGCCGACCGCCGGTTCCACGCCCAGCCCGTCGCCTGCCACGCCTGCGGGCCGCGGCTCGCGCTGACCGTCCCCGGAACCGCCGGGCGGGCGGGGGAGGAGGCGCTCACCGAGGCCCGCCGACTGCTGGCCGACGGGGCGGTCCTCGCCGTCAAGGGCATCGGCGGCTACCACCTCGCCTGCGACGCGCGCCTCGCCGAGACCGTCGCCCTGCTGCGCCGGCGCAAGCGGCGCGGCGACAAGCCCTTCGCCCTGATGGCCCGTGACCTCGCCACCGTCGAGGGCCTGCTGCCGGTCGGCCCGGTCGAGCGGGAACTGCTCACCGGCCCGGTGCGGCCGATCGTCCTGCTGCGCCGCACCCTCCCGTCGACGCCCGAACTCGCGGCGGTCGCCCCGGGCAGCCCCGACCTCGGCGTGATGCTCCCGTACACGCCGCTGCACCACCTGATCCTCGCCGCCCCCGGACCGGACCTCCTGGTGATGACCAGCGCCAACCTCTCCGGCGAACCGATCGTCACCGACGACCGGGAGGCGCTGGGCAGGCTCGCTCCGCTCGTCGACGGCTGGCTCACCCACGACCGGCCGATCCACGTGCCGTGCGAGGACTCCGTGGTGCGGGTGGTGGACGGCGAACAGCTGCCGCTGCGCCGCTCGCGCGGCTACGTCCCGCTGCCGCTCCCGCTGCCGGTATCCGTCCGCCCGGTGCTGGCGGTCGGCGGCGACCTGAAGAACAGCTTCGCGCTGGCCCGCGACGGCTACGCCTGGCTGTCCGGGCACATCGGCGACATGGACGACCTGGCCACGCTGCGCGCCTTCGACCGCGCGGTCGAGCAGCTCGGCACGGTGAGCGGGGTGCGGCCCGAACTGCTCGTCGCCGACCGGCACCCCGGCTACCGCTCGGTCCGGCACGCCGAGCGGACCGCCGCCGGCCGGCCGGTGCGCCGGGTGCAGCACCACCACGCCCACATCGCCGCGGTGATGGCCGAACACGGCCTGGACGGCGGACGGCCGGTGCTCGGAGTGGCCTTCGACGGCACCGGCTACGGCGAGGACGGCGCGATCTGGGGCGGCGAGGTGCTGCTGGCGGACTACGACGGATTCCGCCGCCTCGCCCACCTCGGCTACGTGCCGCTGCCGGGCGGGGACGCCGCCGTCGAGCGACCGTACCGGACGGCGCTGGCGCACCTGCGTGCGGCCGGGCTGCCCTGGACGCCCGGGCTGCCGCCGGTCGAGGCCTGCCTGCAGCAGGAACTCCGCCTGCTGGAACGACAGTTGGAGCGCGGGTTGAACTGCGTGCCGACGTCCAGCATGGGCCGGCTCTTCGACGCGGTGTCCTCGCTCGCAGGGGTCTGCCACCGGGCTGGCTACGAGGCGCAGGCTGCGATCGAACTGGAGGCGGCGGCGGTCGGGTTCGGCCCGGCGGCGGGCTACGGGTTCGGGCTGTCGGCGGCGGCGGACGGTTGGATCGCCGACCCCGGGCCGGTGCTGGCCGGGGTCGTGGCGGACGTGGCCGCCGGCGCCTCCGCCGGGCTGATCGCCGCGCGCTTCCACGCCGGGGTGGCCGATGTCGTCCGGCGGATCTGCGTGGCCGTCCGGGAGGAGTGCGGCACCGCGACGGTGGCGCTCAGCGGCGGCGTCTTCGCCAACGCGCTGCTCTCCTCGGCCTGCGCGAGCGGCCTCGGAGAGGCCGGCTTCACCGTGCTGCGGCACCGCCGGGTGCCGCCCAACGACGGAGGGCTGGCGCTCGGCCAGCTGATGGTGGCCGCCCGGTCGTCGGCCACCCGGGAGGAGTGAGAGCGGATGTGTCTGGCGGTGCCCGGCAGGGTGACGGAGATCGAGGAGCGGGACGGGACCCGGATGGCGGTCATGGACTTCGGCGGGGTGGTCAAGGACGTGTGCCTGGAGTACCTGCCCGACCTGCAGGTGGGGGAGTACGCGATCGTCCACGTGGGCTTCGCGCTCCAGCGACTGGACGAGGAGTCGGCCCGGCGGACTCTGGAGCTGTTCGAGGAACTCGGGCTCCTGCAGGAGGAGTTCGGCGACCCGTGGGAGGCGGCGGGGGAGTGGGACGCGACACGAGCGGCTGAGGAGGCCGGACGGTGAAGTACCTGGAGGAGTTCCGCAACCCCGAGCTGGCGGAGGGCCTGCTCGCCGACATCAGGGCGACGGTCACCCGGCCGTGGGCGCTGATGGAGGTGTGCGGCGGCCAGACGCACAGCATCATCCGGCACGCCATCGACCAACTCCTGCCGGACGAGGTCGAGTTGATCCACGGGCCGGGCTGCCCGGTGTGTGTCACCCCGCTGGAGGTGATCGACCGGGCGCTCGCGATCGCCGCCCGGCCGGAGGTCGTCTTCTGCTCCTTCGGGGACATGCTGCGGGTGCCCGGCACCGACCGGGACCTCTTCCGGGTCCGCGGTGAGGGCGGCGACGTCCGGGTGGTGTACTCGCCGCTCGACGCCCTGCGGATCGCCCGGGAGAACCCGGACCGGGAGGTCGTCTTCTTCGGCATCGGCTTCGAGACCACCGCCCCGCCGAACGCCATGGCCGTCCACCTGGCCAGGAAGCAGGGCCTGCGCAACTTCAGCATGCTGGTCTCGCACGTCCGGGTGCCGCCCGCCATCGAGGCGATCATGGACTCGCCGGACTGCCGGGTCCAAGGCTTCCTCGCCGCCGGGCACGTGTGCAGTGTGATGGGCACCGCCGAGTACCCGGCGCTCGCGGAGCGCCACCGGGTGCCGATCGTCGTCACCGGCTTCGAACCGCTGGACATCCTGGAGGGCATCCGACGCACCGTACGGCAGTTGGAGCGCGGGGAGCGCACCGTCGACAACGCCTACCCGCGGGCCGTCCGACCCGAGGGCAACCCGGCCGCCCGCGCCATGCTGGAGGACGTCTTCGAGGTGGCCGACCGCTCCTGGCGGGGCATCGGCGTCATCCCGCGCAGCGGCTGGCGGCTGGCGCCGCACTACCGGGACCACGACGCCGAGTACCGCTTCGACGTCGCGGGGATCGCCACCAGGGAACCGGCCCAGTGCCGGGCCGGCGAGGTGCTGCAGGGGCTGCTGAAGCCCCACCAGTGCGAGGCCTTCGGTACGGTCTGCACCCCGCGCACCCCGCTCGGCGCCACCATGGTCTCCAGCGAGGGGGCCTGCGCCGCGTACTACCTCTACCGGCGGCTGAGCACGCCGGTCACGCCCCAGGAGGCGAGTCCCGTTGGCTGACACCGAGATGCTGCTGGAGAAGTCGGCCGCGCCGGACTTCTCCGGCTGGAGCTGCCCGCTGCCGCTGCGCGACCATCCCCGGGTGGTGATGGGGCACGGGGGCGGCGGGGCGATGTCCGCCGAGCTGGTGCAGAACCTCTTCGCGCCCGCGTTCGGCGGGCGGATGCTGGAGGGGCTCGGTGACTCCGCCGTCCTGGAGCTGGGCGGCGCCCGGCTCGCCTTCTCCACCGACTCCTACGTGGTGCGGCCGCTGTTCTTCCCCGGCGGCTGCATCGGCGACCTCGCCGTCAACGGCACGGTCAACGACCTCGCCATGAGCGGGGCACGGGCGGCCTACCTGTCCTGCGGCTTCATCCTGGAGGAGGGGGTGGAGATGGCCGTGGTGGACCGGGTGGCCCGGGCGCTCGGCGCCGCCGCCCGTACGGCCGGGGTCGAGGTGGCCACCGGCGACACCAAGGTGGTCGAGGCCGGGCACGGGGACGGCGTCTACCTGAACACCGCCGGCATCGGGCTCGTCCCGGCCGGGGTCGACATCCGGCCTCAGCGGGCCCGCCCCGGCGACGTGGTGATCCTCAGCGGGCCGATCGGACTGCACGGAGTGGCGATCATGAGCGTCCGGGAGGGCCTGGAGTTCGGCGTCGAGGTGCGCAGTGACAGCGCGGCGCTGGGCGGGCTGGTCGAGGCGATGCTCGCGGTGACGCCCGATCTGCACGTGCTGCGCGACCCCACCCGCGGTGGGCTGGGCGCGTCACTGAACGAGATCGCGGTGGCGGCCGGGGTGGGCGTGGGCTTGAGCGAACGCGCCGTCCCCGTCCCGGATCCGGTGGCCAACGCGTGCGCGGTGCTGGGCCTGGATCCGATGTACATCGCCAACGAGGGCAAGCTGGTCGCCTTCGTCCCGCGCGGCGAGGCCGACGCCGTGCTCGCCGCGATGCGCGCTCATTCGCTCGGCGCGGAGGCGGCGGTGATCGGCGAGTGCGTCGAGGAGCACCCCGGGATGGTCGTCGCCCGCACCGGATT
>NZ_JBHTTU010000093.1:22132-25874 GCF_042794375.1 Kitasatospora sp. NPDC056531
CGATGGGCGAGAAGCGGCCGGGGATCGGCGGACACCGGCTCTGGTGGGGTGTCGATGGGGGGTGTCGTTGGCGCCCCGCCCGGCTCGGCGCCCCGCCCGCCTCGACATCGGTCAGCCGAGCAGGGCGCCGCCCAGCAGCAGGGCCACCACCAGGGCGGCCAGGAGGGAGTACCGCCAGTCGCCGGCCCGTAGCCAGCGGGCCACGGTGGTCAGGATTCCGAGGCCCGGGGCGACGGACAGGACGAGCAGGCCGAGGCCGAGCAGCAGGGGGCCGGGACCGTGCTGGGAGGCGAGGGCGGCGAGGGCGAGTGGGCGGGCGACGCGGTCCCCGTCGGCCAGGCATACGACCATGCCGGCCAATATCGTTACTCAGACGCGGGCGATGGTTGTCGACCCCACGGTGGCGGTGAGCTGACTGGTGCGGGCCTCGTGGGCGAGGGCCTCCGGGGCCGCGGCTGAACCGTCGGCGGGTTCGTGGGTGGGTTCGTGGGTGTGGTCGTCGGTGCGTGCGGTGGTGCGTTCGTTGGTGGGGAGGTCAGACATGGATCACTCCGAAGGCGCCGAGCAGGAACGAGAGACCGGAGGCGAGTACCACGACGGTGTAGACGGCTTCGATCACGCCGACCGAGACCCTCCCGGCGAGCCGGGAGCCGAGCAGCGAGCCGGTGGTGATGCCGAGCACGATGGGCGCCACCAGCAGCGGCTGCACCACGCCGGCAGCGAAGTAGACGACGAAGCTGGCCACCGCGGTGATGCCGATCATGAACTGGCTGGTGGCGGTGGCCACTCGGACCGGCACGCCCATGCCCACCGTCATCGCCGGCACCTTGAGGAAGCCGCCGCCGATGCCGAGCATGCCGGAGAGCGTCCCGGCCACCATGGACGCGCCGGCGCCCAGGAGCGGGCGTCGGGCCCGATAGGCGCGGGCGGTGCCGTCGGCCTCGTCCGAGACCAGCCCGGTCAGCGCGTCGCGGCCCTCGCAGGCGCGCAGTCCGTGCCGGGCGAGGGCGTCGGGCGGGACGTCGGAATCCGTCAACTCGCCTGCTGTGGCGGGGAGTCGTTTGCGGCGGCGGGTGAGTTCGGCGGAGATGAACTGGCTCAGGCCGAAGACGTCCTCCAGGATCGGGCGCGGGATGAAGGCGGTGACCAGGCTGCCGATGATCCCGCCGATGGTGGTGGTCACCTCCAGGCTGAAGGCCAGGCGCTTGTGGGTCAGGCCCTGGCGCAGGTAAGCCGCCGATCCGATGGCCGAGTTGGCGATCACGGCGGCCAGCGAGACGGCCACCGCCGAGCGGAACGAGACGTCGTAGCCGAGTACCAGGACGGGGACCACGATCGCGCCGCCGCCGATCCCGGACAACGCGCCGACACCGCCCGCCACGGCGCCCATCAGTATCAGGATCAGGAGAGTGGAGAACGTCAGCGTCATCGGCATGCCCCTTCCCGGAGACGCTCGGACAGTGCGTGCAGGGTGCGTGGATTCCTTAGGCCGCACGTTAGTTGACGCAGGATCAGGAAGAAACGGGACTGTGACGTACACCACCGATCGGAGTCGAACAGTTTACTTGTCGGTAGCATGGCAATGTTCGCGGAGTGGCATTGTCGGTTCCGCTCGCACCGGGACGTGCGACCGGCGCGAGCCTGCAACCTCTCCTCCGAGGAAAGGGCAAACCGTGACTCCTTTAGCCGTTCAGCAGCTTCCCTCCGCCGCTGACCGCATCGATGAAACCGCCGGAACGGAGACGGCGGCCTTTCTGGACGACGTCCGCCGCTTCGCTCACGAACGCCTCGCTCCGGCGGCCGCGCTGATCGACCGGAGCGACGAGATCGGCACCGAGCTGTTCGGTGAGCTGGCCCGCCAGGGCCTGTTCGCCAACTCCCTCGGCTACCGCGACGACCAGCACCACGGCGGCCCCGAGCGGGTGCGCTTCCTCCTCCGAGTGCTGGAGGAACTGGCCCGGATCTCGCCGGCGGTCGCCAAGGCCGTGATGGACCAGAACCTGGGCCAGATCGGCATGCTCCGCGAGTACGCGGGCCCCGACCTGCGCGACCGCTACCTCGGCGCGATCGCCACCGGCGAGAAACAGGCCGCGTTCGCGATGAGCGAGCCGCAGACCGGTTCCAACGTCGCCCGGTTCACCACGGTGGCGACACCGGTGGAGGGCGGCTACCGGATCAGCGGCGAGAAGGACTGGATCACCGGCGCGGCCCGCCGGACGGTACATTTCGTGGTCGCCAAACCGGCCCCCGATTCGCGCGAGATCGGCCTCTTCCTGGTGGACCGCAACCGGCTCGGCGCGGGCGACGGAACCGTGGAGATCGACGACCGCAAGGAGAAACTGGGCCTGCGCGGACTGGGCGAATTCCACGTCCGCTACCACGATGTGTTCGTACCCGTCGAGCATGTGGTACTCGGTTTCGACCGGGGTTCGCTGCGCAGAGTGATGCGGCACTACAACGGCAAGCGCCTCGGGCAGTCGGCTATTTGCCTCGGGCTTTCGAAGAGCGCGCTGCGGACGGCCTTCGACTACGCCAGCGCGCGTCTTCCCGCGGGTTCGCCGGGCCACCTCGCCATGCAGCACACGCTGGCACCGCTGGTCAGCGAGTTGAGGGCGGCGCAGTCGCTCATCGACTGGGCCGCGGGCGAGTGGGCCGCCGGGGACGAGACCGGTGCGCCGAGCGCGATGGCCAAGTACGTGACGGGCGATCTGGCGCAGCGGATCACCAACGCCGCCGCCCAGGTGTGCGGCGCCAACGGGCTGTCCGACAAGATGCCGCTGGCCCGGCTGATGCGGGACGCCCGGATGCTGACCATGGCCGGCGGCGCCTCGGAGGTGCTGCGCGGGACGGTCGCCCACCAGCTGGACCGACTGCTCGACTGAGCGCGGTCCCCGAGCGACGGGCCGGCCGGACCGACGCCGGCCGGCCCGTCGAGCACGAGACGGAGGAACGATGCGCGTAGCGACCATCCGGACCGGCGGTGCGGAGAGACTGGCGCTGGTCGACGCGGACGGCAGCGGGCTGACACTGCCCGAGCTCGGCCGCCCGGGGCCGGTCGGCATGCTCGACCTGCTCCGGGACGGGCCCGAGGCCTGGGCGGAGCTGGCCGCGGGAGGCCGTGCCGGGAAACGACTGCCACGTGGTGAGGCCGAGTTGTTGGCGCCGCTGCCACGCCCGGAGAACAACCTGTTCGCCCTCGGGCTGAACTACACCGACCACGGCGAGGAGGCCTACCGGGCGGCCGGGCGGGAGTACCGGCGGCCCCGGCACCCGGTGGTGTTCACCAAGGACCGCCGCAGCGTGGCCGCGCCGGTCGGCCCGGTGGCCGTCGACTTCTCGCTCTCGCGGGACATCGACTGGGAGGTCGAACTCGCGGTGGTGATCGGCCGTCGCGCGTGGCGGGTCGGCGAGACCGAGGCGCTGGACCACGTCTTCGGCTACTGCGTGGCCAACGACATCACCGCGCGGGACCTGCAGACCCGGCACAAGCAGTACTACCTGTCGAAGAGCCTGCCCGCCAGCTGCCCGCTGGGCCCCTGGATCACCACGGCCGACGAGGTCCCGGACCCCCACGACCTGGCGATCACGCTCAGCGTCAACGGCGTGCCCCGGCAGGTGTCCCGCACCGACCGGATGGTGTTCTCCATTCCGGAGACCATCGCCGCGATCTCCCGCGTCGTGCCGCTGGAGCCGGGCGACGTCATCCTGACCGGCACCCCGGCCGGCACCGGCTTCGCCGCCG
>NZ_JBHTTU010000094.1:0-25704 GCF_042794375.1 Kitasatospora sp. NPDC056531
GGGGTGGACTCGGTGCGCTTCCACCCGCGGCACCGCGACGAGGGGCTGCGCCGGGCGCTCGCGCCCGGCGGGGAGGTGCTGGTCGGGTACGTCGGGCGGCTGGCGCCCGAGAAGCGGGTCGACCTGCTGGCGGCGGCCTCCGCCCTGCCCGGGGTGCGGATCGTGGTGGTCGGGGACGGGCCGTCGACACCCGGGCTCAAGGCCTCGATGCCCGGCGCGGTGTTCCTCGGCCGCCGCACCGGCGAGGAACTCGCGCGCTGCTTCGCGACGCTGGACGTGTTCGTGCACACCGGCCCGCTGGAGACCTTCTGCCAGACCATCCAGGAGGCGATGGCCAGCGGCGTGCCGGTGATCGGCCCGGCCGCCGGCGGCCCGCTGGACCTGGTCGCCCACCACCGCACCGGTCTGCTGGTGCCACCCCGGGACGGCGCGGCGGTGGCCCGGGCGGTGGCCGTACTGGCCGCCGACCCGGCCCGGCGGGCCGCGTACGGGACGGCCGGGCGGGCCGATGTGACCGCCCGGACCTGGGAGGCGGTCGGGGACCTGCTGCTGCGCCACTACGACGAGGTGCTCGCCGAGCACCGGGGGCTGCCGCTGCCGCCCTCTCCCCCGTCCTCGACCTCGGTCACCCCGGTCGTACCGGTCCTGCCGGAGGAGCTGCCGGCATGACCGACCCGTTGACCATCGTCCGGCTCGCCAACTTCGTCACCCCGGTCTCCGGCGGCCTGCGCACCGCGCTGCGCCACCTCGGCACCGGGTACCGGGCGGCCGGGCACCGACCGGTGCTGATCGTGCCCGGCGAACGCCGCACGGCGGAGGAGACCGGGCAGGGACTGGTGGTCACCCTGCCCGGCCCGGTACTGCCGGCCAGCGGCGGCTACCGGCTGCTCGCCGACCGGCGGGCGGTGGCCGCCGAACTGACCCGGCTCAGCCCCGACCGGCTGGAGGTCTCCGACCGGACGACCCTGCGCTGGACCGGCGCCTGGGCGCGGCGGCACGGCGTCCGCTCGGTGATGGTCTCGCACGAGAGCGCCACCGGGGTGCTGCGCACCTGGGGCGTGCCCGGCCCACTGGCCTCGGCGGCCGCCGACCGGCTCAACGCGGCGACGGCCCGCGCCTACGACTCGGTGCTCTGCACCACCGACTGGGCGGCGGCGGAGTTCCGCCGGATCGGCGTGCCCAACCTGGTCCGGGCCCCGCTCGGGGTCGACCTGGACGCGATGCGGCCGCTGCCGCCGGCCGAACGGGCGGCGGAGCGGGCCCGGTACGCGGCGCCGGACGACGCCTTGCTGGTGCTCTGCTCGCGCCTGTCGGCGGAGAAACGGCCCGAGCGGGCGGTCGAGGCTCTGGCCCGGCTGCGGGCGCGCGGGCTGCCCGCCGTCCTGGTGGTGGCCGGGACCGGGCCGCTGCGGGAGCGGCTGGCCGCCCGGGCCGCACGGCTGCGGCTGCCGGTGCGCTTCCTCGGGCACCTGAACCGGCGTGAGGCGCTCGCCCGGTTGCTGGGCTGCGCGGACGCCGTGCTCGCGCCCGGGCCGGTGGAGACCTTCGGCCTGGCCGCGATGGAGGCACTGGCCTGCGGCACGCCCGTCGCGGTCAGCCGCTCCTCCGCGCTCCCCGGGCTGATCGGGCTCGCCGGGGTGGCCGCCGTCGACACCGGGGCCGGATTCGCCTGTGCCGTCCACGAGTTGCTGAGGCGGCCGGAGGAGGCCCGGCGCGCGGCCGCCCGGGCGCAGGCCGAGCGGTACGGCTGGCCGACCGCGGTGGCGGCCTTCCTGGCAGCGCATGGCGTACGGAACTCCGAAGCGGCTGAGGGGGGTTGGGATGAGCGTGCTGGACACCTGGCCTGACCGGGCGGCGGAGGAACGACCGGCGGCGGGCGAACTGCTGCGCTTCGTCGCGCTCGGGGACTCGCTCACGGAGGGGATCGGGGACCAGGTCGGCGAGGAGTGGCGCGGCTGGGCCGCCGTGCTGGCACACACGCTGACACCCGGCGGCCGGGAGGTCGAGTTCACCAACCTGGCGTACAGCGGGGCACTGACCGCCGACCTGACCACACGCCAGCTCCCGGCGGCGCTGGCCGCGCGGCCTCATCTCGCGGCCGTGGTGGTCGGCGGCAACGACACCCTGCGGACGGGCTTCGACATCCGGCGCACCACCCTGGAACTGGACGCCACCCTGGGTGAACTCTCCGCCCACGGAGCCGTGTTGCTGACCGCCTGCCTGCCCGACCCGGGCACCCTGCTCCGGCTCCCGGCGCCGCTGGCCCGCCCCCTGGCCCGCCGGATGCGGGCGGTCAACACCGTGGTGCACGCGCTCACCGCGCGGCACCGGACGGTGCACCTGCACATCGCCGACCTGCCCTGGTACGCACAGCGCGGACTCCTGAGCGTCGACCGCCTCCACCCCAGCGCCGAGGGACACCACCTGATCGCCCGCCGCTTCCACGACCTGCTCACCGAAGCCGGCCATCCACTCGGCCCGCCACCCGCCACCGAAGCCACCGAACCCCCGCCGGGCCTGGCCGCCGACCTGTGGTGGATGGCCACCAAGGGCGCCCGCTGGGTCATCGCCCGCAGCACCGACCTCCTGCCGGGCCTGGTCGCCCTGGCGGCGGCCGAGGGTCTCGCCCGCCTCCGCGGGGCGAGCGGGCGGCACGACGAGCAGATGGCCCGGGCGGCGGCGCGGGCGCTGGCGGCGCTGGGGTGAGGCGTTGATCGAAGTGGCGCCCCGGGGGAACCATCACTGCGACCGGGGATGTCGTCCCCCGGGTGGAGCATTGTCGTGCGGCATTGTTGTGCAGCAGTGTTGCGCAGGAGTGCTCGGTGGAGGAGTGCGTGGCGGAGGGAGCCGGGGTGGAAGCGTCGAGGGCGCAGGGGCGGGAGATCCTGGCGGCGGCCGGGGTGCTGTTTCCGGATGAGCGGGGGCGACTGCTGGTCGTACAGCTTCCGTACGATCGGCGGCATCCGGTGGCGATCCCGGGTGGCGGGTGGGAACCGCAGGACCGGTCCCCGAGGGAGACCGCCGTACGGGAGGTCGAGGAAGAACTGGGGTTCACCCCCAGGTTGGGGCCACTGGCCTGTGTCGACTGGGCGATGTCGAGCCGCCGGCCACCGATCGTCGCGTACCTGTACTGGGCCGAGCCGCTGACCGCTGAGCAGGCGGCGGCCATCCGGCCGGACGCCGCGGAGATCGGGGCGTGCGCCTGGGCCACGACGGAGGAGGCGGGGCACGCGCTTCCGCCCCGGCTGTCCCGGCGGGTGACGGCCTGTCTGCGGGCGCCGCGCGCGGCCGGCCCGCTGGAGCTGGAGGACAGTCGGCCCGTCGGGCACACGCTCGACCACGTGACGACGGACGGGCCCGTACCCGAGTACATCGGGCTGGCCGCCGTGCCGACACCGGACGGCGTGGCCCCTTTCCAACCGGCGCCGCCGATGGACCGGGACACCTACTACGCCACCCGGCCGCGGATCCGGGCGAAAGCGCGGGCACTGTTCACCGACGGTGACGGGCGGGTGCTGCTGGTGCGGTTGCGGCCGTGGGACGGGCCGCGCGGGCTGGTGCCGTACTGGACACTGCCGGGCGGCGGGGTCGAGGCGGACCGGGAGGGGCCGCGGGCGGCTGCGCGGCGGGAGATCCGCGAGGAGCTGGGGTGGGAGGTCGAGCCCGGGCGCCTGCTGGTGCTGGACTGGCAGCCGGGGACGGCGGCCGACCCCGGTGCCGATCCGGCGACCGGCCGGGAAACCGCGCGGCTGGTGTACGTGTTCGACGGCGGCACGGTGACGCAGGAGCTGCTCGGCTCGATCGCCCTGCAGGAGCAGGAGTTGATGGAGTGGCGGCTCTGCGACCCGGCCGAGGCGCGGGCGCTGCTGAACGGGCCGTCCTGGGGCCGTACGGCCGCCGCGCTGGCCGCCCGGGAGCGGGCGGGCGGGCCGGTCGAGCTGGTGCGCGGGCAGGCGGTGGGTCAGGAGGCGGCCGGTGGGTGACATCGGGGGCATGCAGAACGGGATCGGTGAGGTGCTGGCCGGTCGGCGGGTGGCGGCGGTGAGCGGCGGCGACCGGCTCGACCTGCGGCTCGACGGACCGGTGACCGTCCGGGTGGCGCACGAGTTCCGCTTCGCGGCGCCGTCCTTCGCCGCACCGAAGGAGGTCGAGCACTTCTTCCCGGCGCTGACCTTCCGTCCGACCCCCACCCTGCTGGCGCTGGTCGGTCGGACCGTCGACACCGCCCGGGTCACCCTGGCCGGCGGCCTGGAGCTGGGCTTCGCCGAGGGCGGTGCGCTGTCCGTCCCGCCGCACGCCCTGCTCGCGCCGTGGAGCGTGCTGACCGCCGAGGGCGCAGTGTGCGCGGGCCTGCCGGGCGGCGAGGTGCGGTGGACGGAGCCCGGCGGGGCCTGAGCCGCCGCCGGGGCCTCGTCCTGCGCGGTCCAGGCTCAGACCTCCAGGTCTGCCTCGATCTTGGTGAGCTGATGGCGCGCCATCGCCAGGTTGGCGCGCCCCTTGTCCAGCGCGAGGTAGAGGAACAGGCCCTTGCCGGTGCGGCCGGTGAGCGGGCGGATCAGGTGGTACTGGCTGGTCAGGGTGATCAGGATGTCCTCGATGCCGTCCTGGAGGCCCAGCATGTCCATGGTGCGCATCTTGGCGCGCACCACGTCGGTGTTCCCGGCTGCGGCGACGTTGAGGTCCAGGCCGCCGGGGCCGTCGAGGGTGGCGAGCGCCATGCCGCTGCCGTAGTCGACGAGGGCGGCGCCGATGGCGCCTTCGATCGTGGTCATGGCCTGCTTGAGCGCGCCGGCTGCATCGGTCATTTCTTTCAACTCCTGTTGGGTGATGGGGTTGGTCGGGCTGGGTTGGGCTGGTTGGTGTGTTGGCGGTTTCGGGTGGTCGGTGGGTCCGGTGGTCGGGGTCAGCCCGCGTCGCGCGGGTCCTTGGACACCAGGGCGTCGTTGAGCAGTCCGGCGATGCGCCGCGCGCAGCGGCGAGCCTCCAGGTGGAGCCGGCCGACGTTGACGTCCGGGTGCGCCAGCAGGGTCAGCACGCAGCTGCCACCGGCCGCATAGGTGGCGACGTAGCCGTGCTCTCCGCGTACCAGCGACTCACGGAACTCGCCCTGACCGGTTGTGTCGGCGAGCCGCTGGGCCAGCGAGAGCGAGGCCGCCGTCATCGCGGCGAGCCCGGAGGGTTCGGTCCCGTGGGTGTCGTGCGCGACCAGCAGGCCGTCCACGCTGGCCACCAGGCCGCCCGCGAGGTGCGGGACGCGCCGCTTGACGGCGCGGATTTCGGCGAGCAGCTCGGTCTCCAAGGCGATCAGTTGTCTCCTTCCGACACGCTGCTTGAGCGCCCGCCTCATGGCCGGTACGGCGGGGTCGCGGGCGGAGAGTTGCTCAAAGTCGGGCCTCCAGAAGGTCTCGGACCCGGGTCAGCAGCGCGATGTCCGGGTCGGGGACGGTCAGCGGGTGGGCCGCTGCCGCGGCGGTTGGGCGGTCGGGACGGGTGGGTGTGACGGCTGCGGCTTCCGGACGGACGGCTGCCGCGGCGGCCCCGCGGAGGGTCGCCCCGGGGACCCGGCGGTGCAGGCCCCCGGCCGTTCCGCGCCCTCCCTGCGGGGGGACTTCAGGCTTCGCGGCCGTCGGCGCGGCGTGCCGCGGGGCGTCGGGGCGGGGAGCGCCGGGCCGGGGAGCGTCGGCGCGACGGCCGTCGGCGGGAGGCGCGCCGGGCCTGGGAGCCTCGGGTCGCGGGGCCTCGGGTCGCGGGGCGTCGAGCAGTCCGGCGGCGGCCAGGCGGCGGACGTCCGCCGTCACGCCGAAGCCGGAGCGGCCGAGCAGCCGGGCCAGGTCCGCCGGGGTTCTTCGGCCGTCGGCGTGATCCAACAGTTCGCGCCGGCGGCGGCCGGGCGGACGGTGGGAGGGGCGCCGGGTGTGCTCGACCGGGCGGACGGAAGCGGTGTCGAGCTGCGGCCACGGCCAGATCCGGTCGAGGAGTCGGCTCCGGCGTTCGACCTCGCGGTGCAGCCGCGCCGGGTCGACCGCCGCCACCGGTCCGAGCCAGTGCCTGGCGTCGGGCTCGAACCGCCAGGTGCCGCCCGCCCGGTCCGCCAGGATGAAGTAGGCGGCGTCGAACAGCGTTCCCAGGTGACCGAGTTCGAGCTCGCCCCGGGTGAGCAGCCCGCGTTCGACCAGCACCTCGCCGACCTGGCCCTGGGCGCCGTGGAAGCGGCGGAGGTCCGCCCAGCCCTCGGGGGTGATCCGGCCGCAGCCGGTAAGCAGGTCGGCTAGGCCGGGTGCGCGCGGGGACTCGGCGGCGGTCACCTGGCCGTCGACCAGGTGGAGGCTGCCGAGCGGGCCGTGCAGGGCACCGGTGGCGCGGCGGGCGGCGAGCAGGGCGACCGCCTCGCCCGGGGTCCTCGGCTGGGAGGGTCCGGCCGGCGCGACGGGTCCGGTCGGCATCGTCGGCTCCGATCGTTGCGTCGCGGTTGGGGCGGTGGCGGGCTTGGCCGAGGAGGCTGAGGCGATGGCGCACTTGGCCGTGAGGGGATCGGTGGTGAGGGGCTTGGCGGTAAGGGGATTGGTGGTGAGGGGATTGGCGGTAAGGGGATTGGTGGTGAGGGGATCAGTCATCGGGGGCTTGGTCACGGGGAGCGGAGCGGCGGAGGGCGCGGCGGTCACGCGGGCCACCACCGGGGGGTGTCCGTCCGGCGGGCCGGCCGGATCACGGTGGTTCGTACGGGCGTCACGCTCACCCCAGCACCAGCTCCTCGGCGAGCGCCTCGAGGCGGAATCGGGCGACGGCGAGGTTGCCCTCCGCACGGTCCAGCCAGAGGTGCAATACCAGACGGCTGTCGAAGACGGTGTCGATGAAGCGGATCAGGTGGTAACTGCGGCCCGCAGTGACGATGATGTCCTCCAGCGGCGACCGCCGGTCCTCCGCCACGGTGAAGGTCTGACTCTCAACGGCCGCGCGTACCAGGTCGGTTGCCTCGGCGGCCGAGGTCTCGTGATCGCCGGTCGGGCTGTCTCCGAGGCTACCGAGGGCGAGTCCGCTGCTCCAGTCGACCAGGCTCGCGGCGCGGGCGCCGGCGATCGCCATCGCCCCGGAGAGACATTCGTCGATACCCGGCACACCGGCTCCTTCGCGGGGTCTGGGGTGGCCGGGCGCAGCGCGGTTCCGGCCGGATCGCCACCAGCAGTGGCAGGTTCGACACGGAAGGCTACTGCCGGTTTCCATATGACGAACATTCCAATGGCATATTCACACCGGCAGCGGCAAATTCCAGCCAAGGTGTGACGAGGCGTCAGGCTTGCCGGACAGGAAGAGCCGCTGGCCGGTCGGCCATCACCGAACAACGCCCGTCGGCCACCTGGCACGGGACCTTGGCTGATACCGGGCTGGGCGGCAGGGTTTCGGGCCCGAAAATGCGATAAGAGGACGCGGGCGATGGAGCGTCGACGCCGGGCAGTCGTGTCGGCCGAGGCCGGGGCGGACAGGCCGAGTCCGGGCGGACACGACGAAGGGGCTCGTTCCGCTGGACGGAACGAGCCCCTTCGGGTGGAGCGCCAGGCCCGGGTCGCACGGACTCTTCCTACTGAAAGTAGGACGTGCTCTGGTAGCACCGCTGACGCCTGTTCGAGAGATCCCCGTTTCGGAAGATCATTTCCTCTCGACGGGAAGAACAGTAGCAGCTCATCACCCCTGGTCAGAAATCGCCGCCGGACGAACGTCACCGCTCCGGCAGGCCCGGATCACGCTCGGCCCGGCAGCGCCCGGTAGCCGACGATCAGGGTGCGGGCCCGCTCACACCTGGCCGACGGCCTCGGCAAGCAGCCGGTAGGAGTCGAGCAGCGCGGTGCGGTCGTAGGTGCTGGTCACGACCAGGAACTCGTCCGCGCCGGTGCGCGCCACCAGGGCGGCGAGCTCGGCGGCGGCCTGCTCCGGGGCGCCCGCGATGTGGCCCTTCAGTGACTGCTCGAACGCGGCCCGCTCGCGCGCGCTCATCGCCCGCGCCAGGATCTCGGCCGCCGGGGCCAGCGGCGGGAACTCCCCGTGGGTGCGGGAGTACGCACCGGCCCAGGCCTCCGGGACGAGCAGTTCGCGCGCCCGCTCCTCGGTCTCGGCGACCGCGACCGTGCCCGAGACCACCACGTACGGCTCGGCGGCCTGCGCGGAGGGGCGGAACCGGGTGCGGTAGCGGTCGATCGCCGCGAGCATCCGGTCCTCCCCGCGTGCGGCGGCGATGACCAGCGGCAGCCCGGCGTCGGCGGCCAGGTCGGCGCCCGCGCCGGTGGCCAGGACGAAGGCCGGGACGTGCAGGCCCTCGGCCGGCCGGGCGTGGACGTCGCGGTGCACCTGCTGCGAGCCGTCGAAGTAGCCGAGCAGCTCGGCCAGCTGGGCACCGAAGTCGTCCGCGGCGCCCTTCTCCCGCCCGAGCGCCCGCCGGACACCGTCGGTGAAGCCCACCGAACGGCCGAGTCCCATGTCGATCCGCCCGGGGAACAGTGCCGCCAGCACCCCGAACTGCTCGGCCACCACCATGGGTTGGTGGTTCGGCAGCATCACCCCGCCGGTGCCGACCCTGATCCGTGTGGTGGCCGCCGCCACCGCCGCGGCGAGCACCGTCGGCGCCGAACCGGCCACCCCGGGCACGCCGTGGTGCTCGGAGACCCAGAACCGGTGGTACCCCAGCCGGTCGATCTCCCGGGCGAAGGCCACCGTGTCCCGCAGCGCCTGCGCCGGCTCCTCGCCCCGTCTGGTGCGGGAGCGGTCGAGGACGGAGAGCCTGGTCGGGGGCGTAGCGCTGGTCACGTCGGTGGACAACACCCGCCCGCCGCGCGGGCATTCCCCGCCGGGCCGAGGCCGCCGCCGGACACGGCCTCCCCGCAGGCCCTCGGCTCAGGCGCCCGCCCGGGGCCTCCGGGGTATTCGGGGTCTCCGGGGTATCCGGCCCGGGCGCTCGGCCGCGGCCCTGCGGCGGCCCCAGGGCTTGTACACCGACAGGATGACGTTGAACAGATAGAGCGAGAGCGCCACCGCCGGGACGATCACCGTGTTGTAGCGGACGAACCCGAGGTCCGCCGCCCAGATCGGACCGGTCGGATGCGCGTCCGCCACCCGCACGGCGTCGTGCAGCCGGGCGGTGAGGGCGAACACCGAGGCGCCCATCGCCGCGAGCGTCAGCCAGAACTTGGTGCTCACCCAGTAGTACCGGAACAGCCCCCAGGAGGTGCCGAGCCCCAGCGCGACCCCGCTCAGGAAGGTGAGCAGGCAGAGCATCAACGCCAGCCAGCTCACCGAGACGACCACGTGCAGGACGACCAGGCGCTTGCGCGCCCCCGGCGACAGGCGGCGGTCAGTGGAACGGCGACCGGCGGACCGCCGCCCGGTGTCGGGGGACGACCTGGGCGCCGCATCGGCTCTGGTGGACGAGCGCACGGGCACCTCCTTCGAGTCGGGGTCACGAGGACGCGCCCAGACTCTCCCGCTCACCCGTCATCGGGCATCTGACGGCGGAAGTAACCTCACGTACTCCCGGGCGAGTACGCGCCGGCGCCCCGCAACGGGCGGCGAACTCCCCCGGGAGTACCGGCAGTCCCGACCCGGACCGTCGCCCCGGGCCACCCCAGCCGCCGCCCCGGGCCCCGGGACGGGCCGCCGGCCTCAGTCCGTCACCGCGAAGTCCCACGCCGCGCCAAGCCGGTGGAGCGAGTCCCGACCGGGGATCCCGTCCGCGGCCCCCGCCGTGTACCCGCACCGCCGCTGCCAGCCCGCGTACGCGGTGACCGTACTACTGCCGAAGGAGCCGTCCACCCAGCGCTGTTCGAGCAGTCCCTCGTCCGCCAGCGCCTGTTCGACGATCGCCACCTCGGCCCCGTACGTCAGGTGCCCCTGCTCGGCCCCCGGATCGCTGCGCGCCGCCGCCACCACGTGCGCCAGCGAGACCGTGCGCGGCCCGGGCAGGTAGCCGAGCAGCCGCCGCAGCGAGCCCTCCCCGGGGACGCCGTCCGCCGCCTGCCCCGTGTAGCCCAGGCTCCGCTGGTAGTCCGCGTAGTTCTCGGTGTCCGCGTCCGTCCAGTCCGGCCCGGGCCCGGAGCGGTAGTGGGCGCCGAAGCCGTGCCCGACCAACGCCCGCCCGACGGTGGTCACCTGGTAGCCGTGGGCGCCGTAGCCGTACGCCAGGCCGTTGATGTCGACCTGGTACCGGGCCGGGGTGGAGTCCCCCGGCGGCACCGGGGAGCCGGAGCCGGCGGTGAACGCGGGCCAGGAGCCGGGGTCGGTGTGGTCGTTGAAGGGCACGTGGGCGTGCGCGTACCAGCCGCCGCGGGTCTCCCAGACCCCCTCGTCGCGGTGGGCGGAGAAGTCGGTCGGGCGGCCCATCGGCCACACGTCGGGCACGCCCCACGAGGAGATCCAGGCGTGGATCCGGTCCCAGCCCGCGCACGGGGTGTCGACCAGTCGCGGGTAGACGGTGCCCTGGTAGCGGCAGTAAGGGAAGAACACCGCCTCGATCTGGATCACCACCCGCCCGGCCCGGTTGGTGCGGGTCGGGCTCTCGGCCGGGCTGAGCAGGCTCTTCGAGCGGGAGTCGGCCGGGAACAGCTGCGTCGTACGGCCGCTGAAAGGGTCCCAGACCAGGTGCGGCGCGTCACCGGCGCCGCTGCCGGTGAAGTACCCGACGAGGTCCTCGTAGCTGCACCAGTCCTGCGGTGCGGCGGCGGTCGCGTTGCGGTCCCAGGTGATGTGCGCGATGGCCTTCGGCGGGTACTGCTGGTTGGTCGGCGCGTGGTCGCCGAGGTCGTGGATCTCGGCACCGGGCAGCCACAGCTCGGACATGCGGACTCCTCCGAACGGCGTAAGGACGTCATTCGGAGGTATCGGCACGTCCGCGTTCCGGATTGACCCCGGCGGCGAGACGCGCGGCGGCGCACCGCCGAATCCCGCCCTGATGTTCGGATTGTCGACGGCAATTCGCCACCATGTGCGAGGCATGCACGCTCGGGGGCGCGCATTCCGCCCTGCCCGGGTCGCCCTGTCAATCGTTGCAGTGGGACGCCAGGTGGCCGTGGTTCCCCGTCACGTCCGCGGGCGGTTGCAGTTGCGTCTCCGTTCAGCTCGACGGGGGTGTGGAGCGGCCGCCGGTCCGGGATCGTAGGGGCAACGACTCGTGCGGCAGGGGGAGTTGCCATGGGGGACGGCCGGGACCTGGTACCGGACGTGGTGGGGGCGCTGGTCCGACTCGCTCAGGGGGCTGCCGGCGGGCCGGGGCAGGCGGCGGCCGAGGTCGTGCGGGCCCGGTTGCGGCTGATGCCGGAGGGGGCGCGGGCCGTGGCGGCGCTTGAGGCGAGCCCCCACGATCCGCGGGCTCGGGAGGGGCTGACCGCCGCCGTCACCCGACTGCTGGCCACCGACGTGGCGTTCGCCCAGTACGTGGCGACCACCGAACTCGGAAGACCCGCCGACCCGACGACCGTCCACCTACTGGTGGGCCCGGAGACGGATCCGGCGACCGTCCAGCTACGAACGGACTCCCCGGGCCCGAGCACCGTCCAGCTCCGGGTCGATCCGGCGGTCGCCAACGCCCGGGTCCTCGCCGCCCGGCGCGGCAACGCCGGGATCATCGTCGCGCTCGCGCTGGTCCTGATCGCCGCACTGGTCGCGCTCGGGATCAATCTCGGTTCGCGCCCGCTGCTGCACCCCAACGGGCCGGATTTCGCCCACGCCGCGCGGACCGTCCGCGACCCCGCGCGGGTGCAGGGGGTGCTGCCGGACGTCGCGGCGATGCCGGGCGGCTGGCAGGTGGAGAGCGGGCCGCAGTCCGGGGCCGGTTCCGGGACCGACGCGCCCTGCCTGCTCCCGGACGCCTGCGACCAGCAACTCGCCTACGCCACCGTGACCTTCCGTGCGGTGCCCGTCCAGTCCGTGCAGTTCACCGTGGTCACCTTCGCCTCCCCCGAGACGGCCGGCCGGGCCTTCGCCACCAGGCTCGCCCTCGTCGACGGCGAGGTCGGCGCGACTGCGGTGACCATCCCCCCGATCGGCGACCAGAGCGCCGCCCGGGAGCGCGGTTCGTCGATGGCGGAGGCGCTGGTCCGAGTCGGCTCGACGCTGTTGTACGTACGCGACCAGGGCCCGGGCGCGGCCGTCGCGACGCCCGCCCTGACCCTGTTCGCCCGGCTGCTCGCCGAGCGCGCCCAGCAGGCCCAGGACGGCCACACACCGGACGCGACCTTCCACGCCGACGCCACCTGACCGACGACCGAAACCGCCGCACGGCGGCACCGCACGCCCCACGCCCCGCAGACCGCACCCGGCCTGCGGGGCGTTCCGTCTGCCGCCGCGCCCGCGACCCGCCGCCCGGCCACCCCCGTCCCCCGAATGCATGTATCGCTCTCTTGACTGGCGTCACGAGCGCGCCATACTGGCTCTACTCCCGCTCGCACGATGAGGTGCCCGCCCATGGAGCTCTCCCCCTCAGCACATGTGGACACGTTCAGTCGCGACCATCTCCCACCCTTCGACCAGTGGCCCGAACTCCTCTTCGAACTACCGGAGTTGGCCTACCCCGACCGCCTGAACTGCGCGGCCGCCCTGCTCGACGACACGATCGCCCGCCTCGGCCCCGACCGCCGCTGCCTGCTCACCCCCACCGACCAGTGGAGCTACGGCGACCTACGCGACCACGCCGACCGGATCGCCCGGCTGCTGACCGACGGCCTGGGTCTCGTCCCCGGCAACCGGGTGTTACTACGCGGCCCCAACACCCCCTGGTTGGCGGCTTGTTGGCTCGGCGTCCTGAAGGCCGGCGGGGTGGTCGTCACCACCATGCCGCTGCTGCGCGCCACCGAACTGACCGAGCTGATCCGAGTAGCCCGGCCCACCGTCGCCCTGTGTGACCACCGCTTCCTCGCCGAACTCCATCAGGCGAACGCCCCCGACCTGCGCATACTCCCCTTCGGCGGCACCGGCCCCGAGGACCTCACACTACGCTCCGCCACCCAGCCGAGCGGCTTCACCGCCGTACCGACCGCGGCCGACGACGTCGCGCTGATCGCCTTCACCTCCGGAACCACCGGCCGCCCCAAGGCCACCCTGCACTTCCACCGCGACGTGCTGGCCAACGCCGACACCTTCTCCCGCCACCTGCTGCGCCCCAGCCCCGACGACCTGTTCGCCGGCACCCCGCCGCTCGGCTTCACCTTCGGCCTCGGCGGCCTGCTGGTGTTCCCGCTGCGGGCCGGCGCCGCCAGCCTGCTGCTGGAGCAGGCCACGCCCGACCAGCTCGCCGAGCAGGTGGCCCGCCACGCCGTGACCGTGCTGTTCACCGCGCCGACCGCCTACCGGACGATCCTGGCCGCCGGGCTGGCCGACCGGCTGGCCGGCGTGCGGCGCTGCGTCTCGGCCGGCGAGCCGCTGCCCGCCGCCGTCTGGGAGGCCTTCCACGAGGCCACCGGGCAGCGGCTGATCGACGGCATCGGCGCGACCGAGCTGCTGCACGTGTTCATCTCGGCCGCCGACCAGGACATCCGCCCGGGCTCCACCGGCCGTCCCGTGCCCGGCTACCGGGCGGCGATCCTGGACGAGCACGGCGACCCGGTGCCGGACGGCCGGCCCGGCCTGCTCGCGGTCAAGGGCCCGACCGGCTGCCGCTACCTGGACGACGAGCGCCAGCGCGGCTACGTCCGCAACGGCTGGAACCTCACCGGAGACACCTATGTCCGCGACCGGGACGGCTACTTCTGGTACCAGGCGCGCCACGACGACATGATCGTCTCGGCCGGCTACAACATCGCCGGGCCCGAGGTGGAGCAGGCGCTCGCCGGCCACCCCGCGGTGGCCGACAGCGCCGTGGTCGGCGCGCCGGACGAACGGCGCGGCACGGTGGTCAAGGCGTACGTGGTGCTGCGCGAGGGCGTGTCCGCCGGGCCGGAGACGGTCAAGGAGCTCCAGGACCACGTCAAGCGCACCATCGCGCCGTACAAGTACCCGCGCGCCGTGGAGTTCGTCACCGAGCTGCCGCGCACCCCGACCGGCAAGCTGCTCCGCGCCGAACTCCGTAGGAGGGCCGCCTTGGAACCCGCCAGCGTCACCATCGAGCGCCGGGTCGAGTGGTCCGACACCGACGCGGCCGGGCACTACCACTTCTCGGCCGTCCAGCGATGGGCCGAGGCCGCGGAGGCGACGCTGCTGCGCCGTCTCGGGCTCGCCGAGCTGTTCGGGCGGATCCCCCGGGTGCACTTCGAGGCGGACTACCGCGAGCGGCTCTGGTTCGGGGACGTGGTCCGTACCGAGCTGCGGGTGCTCCGGGTCGGCGGCTCCTCACTGCACTACGCGTTCGAGGTGCACGGCCCGCAGGGGCTGGCCGCCATTGGCCGGATGTCGGTGGTGCACGCCGCCCCGCACACCAAGGGCGCCGAGCCCTGGCCCGCACCGGTGCGCCGCGCGCTGACCGAGGCCGGACCGCAGCAGGCGGAGGTGCTGGCATGACGACCGGGGCAGGCATGACGACCGGGGCAGGCACGGCGGCCGGAGCGGGCATGACGGCCGGGGCAGGCGTGCCGGCCGCAGCCCGCCGGATCGCGGTGATCGGCGCCGGCCCGGGCGGGCTCTACTTCGCCGCCCTGGCCAAGCAGTTGGCGCCGCACCGGGAGATCACCGTGTTCGAACGGGACGCCCGGGAGGACGAGTTCGGCTTCGGCGTGGTCTTCTCCGACGAGACCCTGGACGGCATCGCCCAGGCCGACCCGGCGGTCTTCTCCGCGATCAGCGCCGAGTTCGCCCGCTGGAGCGACATCGACATCCGCTACGCCGGGCAGGTCCGCACCAGCGGCGGCCACGGCTTCGCCGCCCTGGACCGCAACCGCCTGCGCGCCATCCTGCAACAGCGCTGCGCGGAGCTGGCGGTGGACGTGCGCTACCGCACGCCCGCCCCGCCGGTCGAGCAACTGTCGGCCGAATACGACCTGGTGGTGGCCGCGGACGGCATCCACTCGGCCACCCGGGCGGCCCACCCGGACACCTTCCGCACCGAGCTGGACGAGCGGAACTGCCGCTACATCTGGCTCGCCACCGACCGGGTCTTCGAGGCCTTCACCTTCATCGTCGAGGAGTTCGACTTCGGCGTCCTGCAGGTGCACGCCTACCCGTACAGCCCGACCCGCTCCACGTTCATCGTCGAGATCGCCGAGGACGCCTGGCGCCGCGCGGGCTTCGAGGCCTTCGCCGCCCGGGAGCCGGCACGCGGCGAGAGCGACGAGGAGAGCGTGAACCGCTGCGCCGAGCTGCTCGCCGGTCACCTGGAGGGCCACCGGCTGATCCCCAACGCCTCCCGCTGGATCCGCTTCACCACGGTACGGAACGCCAGTTGGCGCCACCGCAACGTGGTGCTGCTCGGCGACGCCGCGCACTCCGCGCACTTCTCGATCGGCTCGGGCACCAAACTGGCCCTGGAGGACGCCCTCGCCCTGGCCGCCGCGCTGAGTGAACAGCCCACCCTGGACGGCGCCCTCGCCGCCTACGAGGCCGAGCGCCGGCCGGTGGTGGAGTCCACCCAGCGGGCCGCGCAGGCCAGCCTGGAGTGGTTCGAGACCGTCGGGCGCCGCACCGGGCAGGGCATCGACCAGTTCGCCTTCAACCTGCTCACCCGCAGCCGCCGGGTCACCTACGGCAACCTGCGCGCCCGCGACCCCGCCTTCGTGGACGCGGTGGACGCCGCCGTCGGCGGCTCGCCCGGGGCGCCGCCGATGTTCCGGCCGCTGAAGCTCGCCGCGCTGGAGCTGCGCAACCGCGTCGTGGTACCCCCACTCGCCACCTTCACCTCCCCCGACGCGCTGCCCAGCGCCTTCGACCGGGCCCAACTGACCGCCCACGCGCTCGGCGGCGCCGCCCTGGTGCTCGCCGGGATGACGGCCGTCAGCCCCGCGGGCCGGGCCACCGACCGCTGCCCCGGGCTGTGGAGCGACCGCCAGGAAGCGGCCTGGACCGAACTCCGAGAAGCCGTAAGGGCGGTGAGCGACACCCCGGTCGGCCTCCAGCTCACCCACGCCGGCCGCCGGGCCGCGACGACCGTGCCGGGACCGGACGGCATCGGCCGCCCGCTCGCCGAGGGCTGGCCGCTGCTCGCCGCCTCGCCGCTGCCCTGGGACGCCGAGAGCCAGACCCCGCACGAGGCCAACGAGGTCCAACTTGCCTCCGTCACCGCCGACTTCGCCGCCTCCGCCGCGCGGGCCGCCCGGGCCGGATTCGACGTGCTGGAGCTGCAGTTCGGCCACGGGCACCTGCTCTCCTCCTTCCTCTCCCCGCTCACCAACCACCGCACCGACCACTACGGCGGCCCGCTCGCCCACCGGCTGCGGCTGCCGCTGGAGGTACTGGCCGCCGTCCGCGCCGTCTGGCCCGCCGGCCGGCCGCTGCTGGTGCGGATCTCGGCCGCCGACTGGGCCCCCGGCGGCACCACCGAGGCCGAGGCGATGGCGATCTGCCGCGCGCTGGCCGACGCCGGGGCGGACGCCCTGGACGTGTCCACCGGCGAGGTGGTCCCGCACCAGCGGCCGCCGTACGGACGCGGCTACCAGACGCCGTTCGCCGAGCTGATCCGCGCCGCCACCGGGCTGCCCACCGTCGCGGTCGGCGCGATCTCCGGGCACGACGACGCCGACTCCGTGCTGCTGGCCGGCCGCGCCGACCTGGTCGCGATCGGCCGGGCCCACCTCCACGACCCGCTCTGGACCCTGCACGCCGCCGCCGACCAGGGCTACACCGGCCCGGGCGCCCGCTGGCCCGAACCCTGGCGGGCGGGCAGCCGCAAACCGCCCGGCCCCGGCGCCGACCGCGTCGCCCCGCGGCTGCACCTGCTGCGCGAACCCACCCCGCCGGTCCACCGCCGCTGGCTGCCCGTTCGAGCCGAGGAGTGAGCATGCCGGACCTGCCCCGCTTCACCGCCGCCGCCGTGCAGGCCGCCCCGGTCTACCTGGACCCGGCCGCCACCGTGGACAAGGCCGTCGCCCTGATCCACGAGGCCGCCGACCACGGCGCCGAACTGGTGGTCTTCCCCGAGGTCTTCGTACCCGGCTACCCCTACTGGAACTGGACGATGACCCCGGTGCAGGGCTCGCCCTGGTACGAGCGGCTCTACCGTGCCGCCGTGGACGTCCCCGGCCCGTACGTGGACACCCTGCGGGCCGCCGCCCGGCAGACCGGGGTGGTGCTGGTCATCGGCGTCAACGAGCGCGGCCGGCACAGCCTCGGGGTGCTGTACAACACCCTGCTGATCATCGGCTCGGACGGCGAACTACTCGGCGTGCACCGCAAATTGGTGCCCACCTGGGCCGAGAAGCTGACCTGGACCCAGGGCGACGGCAGCTCGCTGAAGGTCCACCGCACGGCCGTCGGCCCGCTCGGCGCGCTGGCCTGCGGCGAGAACACCAACACCCTGGCCCGCTTCGCCCTGCTGGCCCAGGGCGAACTGGTCCACGCGGCAAGCTACATCGCCCTGCCGGTGGCCCCCGAGGACTACGACATGGCCGAGGCGATCGCGCTGCGCGCCGCCGCCCACTGCTTCGAGGGCAAGCTGTTCACCGTGGTCTCCTGCTCCACGATCTCACCCGGGATGGTGGACCTGATCGCCGGCGAGGACCAGCAGGTCCGCAAGCAGCTCGCCCGCCCGCGCAACGCGCTCTCCGGCATCTTCGGCCCGGACGGCCGGGCGGTCACCGAGCCGCTGGTGGACGAGGAGGGCATCGTCTACGCCGAGATCGACCTCGGCCGCTGCATCCAGCCCAAGCAGATGCACGACATCGTCGGCCACTACAACCGCTTCGACGTGTTCCGGCTGCACGTGGACAACCGCCCGCTGCGGCCCCTGGTGCTCCCCGAGGAGGAGGCATGACCAGCGAAAACAGCTACGACGACGACCGGATCGGCCGCGCGAGGGTCAACGACAGTCCCGAACTGCTCGCCTACTACGAGGAGTTGGCCAAACACGAGGCCGGCGCCCTGTGGACGGTGGCGAACGAGATCGAGCCCTGGTACCCACAGCCCCGGTCCGTCCCGGTGCTCTGGCGCTACGCCGACCTGCGCCCCCTGGTCCGCAAGGCGCTGCCACTGGTGAAGGCCGACGACGCCGGCCGCCGGGTGGTGATGCTGGTCAACCCGGGCCGCCGCGAACTCAGCGCCGCCGTCGGCCTGCTGTACACCGGCCTGCAGATCATGGGCCCCGGCGAGGCGATGACCGCGCACCGCCACCAGGCCTCCGCGCTGCGCTTCGTCCACGAGGGCGCCGGCGCCTGGACCATCGTCGACGGGCAGAAGCTCAAGGTCGGCCCGCGCGACTTCGCGATCACCCCCAACAACACCTGGCACGAGCACGGCAACGAGGCCGAGGACAACCCGGTGATCTGGCAGGACGGCCTGGACATCCCGCTGGTCAACACCCTCGACGCCAACTTCTACGAGGTCCACCCCGAGCTCTACCAGCGGCCCGGCCCGGTGGTGAACTCCTCGCTGCTCAGCTACGGCGGCAACCTGCTCCCGTACGGCGTCGAGAAGTGGACCCGGCCGTACTCCCCGCTGCTCGGCTGGCCCTGGGAGCCCAGCTACCACGCACTGCGCCAACTCGCCCGCGCCACCGATGGATCACCCTACGACGGCGTGGTGATGGAGTACACCAACCCGCTCACCGGCGGCTCGGTGATGCCCACCATGGCCGCCCACCTGCAACTACTGCGCCCCGGCCAGGCCACCCGCGCCCACCGGCACACCGGCTCGGTGGTCTACACCGCGGCCAAGGGACGCGGCGTCTCGGTGATCGCCGGGCAGCGCTTCGAGTGGCAGCAGGGCGACATCTTCGTCGTCCCGTCCTGGACCTGGCACGAGCACGCCAACCTCGAGCAGGGCGAGGACGCCTGCCTGTTCTCCTTCAACGACTTCCCGGTGATGCACTCGCTCGGCCTCTACCGCGAGGAGGCCTACCCGGACCACGACGGACACCAGCCCACCACCGCCTCGTAACACTCGACACGGGAGCCCCGGAACCATGCACCTGCTGACCTACTGCGCCGACGGCGACGACACCCCGCGCCTCGGCGCCCGGATCGGCACCGACCGGGTCGCCGACCTGACCGCCCTCGCCACCGCCGCCGGAGCCGGACTCCCCAGCGACCTGCTCGGGTTGATCCGGGCCGGGGCACCCGCGCTGGCCACCGCCCGCGAGCTGCTCACCGGCACGCCGGACACCCGGCCGCTCGCCGAGGTCTCGCTGCGCGCCCCGCTGCGTCCGGGCAAGATCATCGGCATCGGCCTCAACTACGTGGAGCACGTGGCCGAATCGCACCGCAGCCTGGACACCGAGCGCGAACTCCCGGACCGCCCGGTCCTGTTCGGCAAACCCGCCACCGCCGTCACCGGGCCGGGCCAGCCGATCCTGCACAACGCCGACCTCACCAAGCAGCTCGACTGGGAGTGCGAACTCGCGGTGGTGATCGGCGAACCCGCCTACCGGGTGGCCGAACAGGACGCCCTGCGGCACGTGTTCGGCTACAGCATCGTCAACGACATCAGCGCCCGCGACCAGCGCCGATCCGGGCAGTGGTTCTTCTCCAAGGGCCAGGACAGCTACGCGCCGTTCGGCCCGGGCGTGGTCACCGCCGACGAGATCCCCGACCCCCAGCGGCTCGACCTCTCGCTGCGGGTCAACGGCGAGCTGCGGCAGAACTCCAACACCCGGTACATGCTGTTCGGCATCGCCCGGCTGATCGCCGACATCTCCTCCGGCATGACCCTGGAACCGGGCGATGTGATCTCCACCGGCTCCCCCTCGGGAGTGGGCGCCGGGATGGTCCCGCCGCAGTTCCTGCAGCCCGGCGACCTGGTCGAGGCCACCATCGAGCGGATCGGCACGCTCGCCAACCCCGTGATCGACGCCCGCTGAGCGCCCGCAGAGCGCCCGCAGAAAGGAGCACCCGCTGATGCCGACGTACCGGATCGGCCAGATCGTCCCGAGCTCCAACGTCACCATGGAGACCGAGGTCCCCGCCCTGCTGCGGGCCCGCGAGGCGGTCGCCCCCGAACGGTTCACCTTCCACTCCAGCCGGATGCGGATGACCAGGGTCACCCCCGAGCAGCTGCGCGCCATGGACGCCGAGTCCGACCGCTGCGCCGCCGAACTCTCGGACGCCCGGGTCGACGTGATCGGCTACGCCTGCCTGGTCGCGGTGATGGCGACCGGCCCCGGCTACCACCGCGAGGCCGAGCAGCGACTGCACCGGCGCACGGCCGAGAACGGCGCGCCCGCCCCCGTGGTCACCAGCGCCGGCGCCCTGGTCACCGGCCTGCACACGCTCGGCGCCAAGAAGGTCGCCATGGTCACCCCGTACCTGCGGCCGCTGGCCCGCACGGTGGTCGACTACCTCGCCCAGGAGGGCATCGAGGTGCTCGACCACGCCGCCCTGGAGATCGCCGACAACCTCGACGTAGCCGCCCACGACCCGGCCCGGCTGCCCGCGATCGCCAAGGGCCTCGCGCACGCCGAGGCCGACGCCGTGGTGCTCTCCGCCTGCGTGCAGATGCCCTCGCTGTCGGCCGTCGAGGAGGCCGAGCAGCAGCTCGGCAAGCCGGTGGTCTCGGCCTCGATCTGCACCACCCACCAACTCCTGCGCGCCCTCGGCCTGCCCGCCTTCGCCCCCGGCGCCGGGCACCTGCTGTCCGGCGCTTACGCATAGGTGCCCATGCGCAGGAAGCTTCGCGCGGACACCAGCACCCGGAACGCGACACCGCCGCTATGATCACCACCAGCCGTCGGGGAGGAGGGCCCAGGCATGTCGGAGAGCGCGCCCCGGCCCAGCTCCCTGATCCACACCATCTACGGCGAGTACGTCCGCCGCCTCGGCGGCTGGATATCGATCGCCGACCTGATCGCGCTGATGGCCGAACTGGACGTCGACGGCCCGGCCGTCCGCTCGGCGATCTCCCGGCTGAAGAAGGCCGGCACCTTGCTCCAGGAACGCCGCACGGGCACCGGCTACCGGCTCGACCCCGCGATGGACCCGGTGTTCGAGGAGGGCGACCGGCGGATCTTCCACAGCCTGGAGCCCGCCGAACTCGCCGACGGCTGGGTGGTGGCGGTCTTCTCGGTGCCCGAGTCCGAACGCGCCCACCGCCACCAGCTGCGATCCCGGCTCAGCTGGCTCGGCTTCGGCAACGCCGCCCCCGGCGTCTGGCTGGCGCCCGCCCGGCTGCTGCCGGACGCCCGCCGGCTGCTGGAGCGCCTCGGACTGAGCGCCTACGTCCACCTCTTCCTCTCCGCCGAGTACGCCGGCTTCGCCGAACTCCGGACGGCGGTGGCGAGTTGGTGGGACCTCCCGGCGATCGAGGCGCAGTACGCGGCCTTCACCGACGCCTGGCGCCCGGTCGCCGAGGAGCTGCGCGGGCAGGAGCGGACCGACCCGGTCGAGGCGTTCCGGGACTACGTGCCGATGCTCACCGAATGGCGCCGGCTGCCCTACCTCGACCCCGGGCTGCCCGCGCCGCTGCTGCCCGCCGACTGGAACGCCGTCCCGGCCCGCGCCGTGTTCACCGAGTTGCACGGGCGGCTCGCCGAGTCCAGTCTGCGATACGTCGAGAAGGTCACCGGGCTGTCCCCCCAGGAGCCGCCATGTCCGACGGAAAGACCGACCACTCCCCTGCCGACCTGCTGATCCGCGCCGCCGCCGTCCACACCCTCGACCCCGGCCGGGCCCCCGGCGAGCCGCCGCAGCGGGCGATCGCCGTCACCGGCGGCCGGATCACCGCCCTCTCCCCCGAGCCCGCCGGTCTGGACTCCCTGATCGGCCCCGGCACCGAGGTGGTGGACGCCCCGGACGCGACGGTGCTGCCCGCCTTCGACGACACCCACACCCACCTGATCATGGCGGGCCACAGTGTCCACGGCGTCCCCGTCCACCGCGCCCACGACCTCGCCGAGTTCCTCGACCTGATCCGCGAGCGCGCCGCCCGCACCCCCGCCGGGGAGTGGATCCGCACCACGGTCAACTGGCAGGAAGTGCTGCTGGCCGAGCAACGGCTGCCCACCACCGAGGAGTTGGACGGCGTCACCACCGACCACCCGGTGCTGGTGCGCCGTGGCGCGTACAACATGGTGCTCAACTCGCCCGCGCTGCGACTGGCCGGGATCAGCGATGCCGCCGAGGCGCCGCCCGGCGGGGTGATCGAGCGCGACGACCGGGGGCGGCTGACCGGCCGGCTGATCAACCGGGCGATCGAGCCGGTCGAGCGGGTGCTGCCGCGCCCGACCCTCGCCGAGCGGATCGAGGGCCTGCGCGCGGCCTCCGCCGACTACGCCGCCACCGGGATCGGCACCGTACGGGACTGCCTGGTGCCGGTGGAGGACCTCGACGTGCTGGACGCGGCCCGCGCCGAGGGCGCGCTCGCCGTGCGGGTCCGGGCCCTGGTCTCCGGCTTCGCCGCCCGCACTCCGGAGCAGGTGGACGCGCTGCTGGACCGGATGGACGAGTGGCGGGCGACCGGCCGGGACGACGATCGACTCCGCTTGTGGGGCGTCAAGTTCGGCATCGACGGCGGCTTCGAGGCGGGCGCGCTGGAGGAGCCGTACCAGGGGCAGCCCTGCTACCACGGGCGGCTGCTCTGGGAGCCCGGGGAACTGCTCGCGGCGGTGGACCGGGCGGTCGTGCGCGGCTGGCGGGTCGGCGTGCACGCCTGGGGCGACCGTGGCCTGCGGGTGCTGCTGGACGTCTTCGAGCAGGTGGTGAAGCGCCGTCCAGGTCTGCCGCCCGGCTCCCTGGTGGTCGAGCACGGCGGACTGGCCCGGGCCGACCAGCGGGCCCGGGCGATCGCGCTCGGCGTGCCGGTGACCGTGCAGCACCCGCTGCTGCACGACGGCGCGCTCGCCCAGCAGCGGGCCTGGGGCGAGGAGCGCACCGCGGCGCTGTTCCCGCTGCGCGAGTGGCTGGACGAGGGCGCGCAGCTCTCGGCCGGCTCGGACTTCCCGGTCGGCCCGTACGGGGCGATGGTGTCGGTGTGGGGGATGACCACCCGCGACACCACGGCCGGGGTGGTCGGCCCGGAGCACGCGATCGAACGGGCCGAGGCGATCGCGCTGCACACCGTGAACGCCGCCCGGCTGACCGGCGAGAGCGCCGAGCGCGGCTGCCTGCGGCCGGGCGCGCTCGCCGATCTCACACTGTGGCCGCTGGATCCGCTGAGCTGTCCGGTGGATGCGCTGCGCGGGCTGCGGCCCGCCCGTACGGTGGTCGGCGGGCGGACGGTGCACCGGAGTTGACGGACCGTCATGCGGCGGCCGGTTGCGGGTCGGCGCTCAGGCCGCGATGAGCTCCCGCAGGTCGACGCCGCGGTGCAGCGCGCGCAGATCCTCGTGCAGGGTGGACGGCGGGACGACGAGCACGCCGCACGGCGCGTGGTCGAGGCAGTAGCGGCCGACCGAGCCGCGCAGCAGCCGGCGCAGCCGTCCGCGCGTCGTGCCGTGGCGGCCGGCGCTGATCACCAGCAGGTCACCCGGCCGGTCGGCCAGCTCGGCGAGCACCTGACCGGCCTCGCCGCGCATGACCATCGGCCGCACCGGTACGCCGATCGGCAGGCCGCCGAAGGCCTGCTCCAGCGCGCGCTCCAGGCGGGCCTCGGCGGCGTCCTGCCAGGCACGCAGCAGCGGCGGGCAGGGCCGGGCGCGGTAGTTGCGCTCGCCGCCGACCGGGGTCCAGGCGAGCACCGGGACCAGCACGGCCTGCCGGGCGCGGGCCTCCTCGGCCGCCTGGTGCAGGGCGGTGAGACTGTGCAGCGAGCCGCTGACTCCGACGATGACGCGCGCGACGGGCGACATGATCCTTCACTTTCCGATTCCAAGGCTGTTTCGTGTCTGCGATTATGCTGCCACCACCTCGCCACTACCTGCAAATCAAAGGCATTAACTGAATGTCGCCTTGCATCAACCGATGAATGGCCCGGCTGCCCCCTCGGCCGGTCCGACCTCCTGCAACAGCCCCCAGGTGAAGTCGGCCGTCCACGCGCACACCCGCCCGTCCGCGTCCGGCGCCTCGAAGTCCAGCTGGAACCGGGTCGGCGCACTCCCCTCGCGCGGCACGGCCCCCGGAAAGGCCGTGCCCACATCGCCCACCACGCAGCCCCACGGCGCCAGGTCCGCCCGCGTCCGCAGCGCGGGCGCGGGAGCACCGGCCGCCCGGACCAGCCACTCGTTCAGCAGCGGCGCACCGATCCCCGCCGGGCCGAGCAGGATCTCGAAGCGCAGCTCGGAGAGCCTGCCCCGCGGCTTCAGACGAGCGTCAAGGTGTCGATGACGAAGCGGTAGCGCACGTCCGAGGCGATCACCCGCTCGAAGGCTTCGTTGATCTTCGTGGCCGGGATGATCTCGACCTCGGCACCGATGCCGTGTTCACCGCAGAAATCGAGCATCTCCTGGGTCTCGCGGATGCCGCCGATGAGTGAACCCGCGCAGATGTGGCCGTGCATGACGAGGGAGAGGACATCCAGTGACAACGATTCGGCGGGAGCGCCGACACTGATCAAGACTCCACCCGGCTTCAGCAGCCTGAGGTAGGAGTCCAGATCGACTCTCGCGCTGACCGTGTTGACGATGAGGTCGAAGGCGCCGACCAGTTGCTCGAAGGTGGCCGGGGCGCTGGTGGCGAAGTAGTGGTCCGCGCCGAGGCGCAGGCCGTCGTCCTTCTTCTTCAACGACTGGGACAGGACGGTGACCTGGGCACCCAGGGCGTGGGCGATCTTGACCGCCATATGGCCGACTCCGCCGAGTCCGACAACCGCGACCTCCTTGCCGGGGCCCGCGCCCCAGCGGCGCAGCGGGGAGTACGTGGTGATGCCCGCGCACAGCAGCGGGGCAGCCTCGTCCAAGGGGAGAGCCTCGGGGATGCGGACGACGAAGTCGTCGTTGACCACGATGTGCGTGGAGTAGCCACCCTGTGTGAGCGTGCCGTCCTTGTCGACGGAACCGTACGTGAGGGTGTTGCCCTCCAGGCAGTACTGCTCCTCGCCCCTCAGGCAGGGCGCGCACTCTCGACAGGAGTTGACCATGCAGCCGACGCCGACGCGGTCGCCCACGGCGTACCTGGTGACCTCCGGGCCGATCTCGGCGACGACGCCGGCGACCTCATGGCCGGGGACCACGGGATAGGAGGCAGGACCCCACTCGCTGCGGACATTGTGGATGTCCGAATGGCAGATACCGACGTACTGGATCTCGATCAGGACGTCGTGCGGGCCGACGTCACGCCTCTCGACGGTCGTGGGGGTGAGCGGTTCGGTCGCGGACGTCGCGGCGTAGGCGGGAACGGTGAGCACGTCGTCTCTCCCGTACTTCGAGGGTGCGTGCCGAGCAACGGCGGATTGCCCGCGTGGAGCCGGGCCGGGAGCGTTCCGGGCACAGCACAGAGTGTCGGTGGCGTCAGGCTCGTCGGCCGGTTGATCGTGCGCCTTCGTCCCGGTCTACAGCCGACATATCCACCCTGCGCCACAACCCGGGTCAGAGCCACCGGACGGGACAGTGAGCGGCGGGACCAATTGTTTCGAGCAGGTGTTCGATTAAAGGCGTAGGCTGGCCCCATGCACAGCACCGTCCACCTCCAGCTGTCCTGCGCCATCGAAGTTTGATCTTTGCCAGCGAAGCTTGATCATTAGTAAGTTCATGCCATCGAAGTTTGATCGGTTTTGACGGCTGAT
>NZ_JBHTTU010000095.1:0-25363 GCF_042794375.1 Kitasatospora sp. NPDC056531
GGCCGGCGGAGGGCATCATCGGGCTGGTCGAGTACAGCACCGATCTGTTCGACCGGCGGACCGTCGAACTGCTCTTCACCCGATGGACCAGGCTGCTGGCCGAGGCCGCCGCCGACCCGGCGCAGCCGATCGGCGTGCTCGAGGTGCTCGACGAGGAGGAGCGTCGCGCTCTGCTGGCCGGCGCCGACGACACCGCGCCGGAGGTCCGGGAGCGCGACGTGCCGACCATGTTCGCGGCACGGGTCGCCGCGGCTCCGGAGGCCGTCGCGCTGGTAGCCGCCGACCGGAGCGAATTGACGTACCGCCAGCTCGACGCCATGGCCAACCGGTTCGCCCACTCGCTGATCGCGCGCGGGGTCGCACCGGAGCAGGTGGTGGCGGTGGCGCTGTCGCGGTCCGTCGAGTGGGTGGTGGCCGTCCTGGGTGTGCTCAAGGCCGGGGCCGCCTACCTGCCGGTGGATCCGGCGTACCCGCGGTCGCGGATCGACCTGATGCTGGCGGACGCCTCGCCGGTCGTGGTGGTCGACGACCCGGCCCTGGTGCGGGAGGCGGACGGCCACCCGGACGGCGATCCGGCGGTGGTCCTGGACGCCCGGCACCCGGCGTACGTGATCTACACCTCGGGTTCGACCGGCCGCCCCAAGGGTGTGGTGGTCGGCCACGGCGGTGTGGCGAGCCTGGTCGCCACCCAGGTCGAGCGGCTCGCCGTCGGGGCGGACAGCCGGGTGCTCCAGTTCGCCTCGCCCAGCTTCGACGCGTCGTTCTGGGACCTGTGCAGCGCCCTGCTGACCGGCGCCACCCTGGTGCTGGCCCCGGCCGAAACGCCGCTGGAGGCGTTGACCGACCGGACACTCGGCGTCACCCATGTGATCCTGCCGCCCTCGGCGCTGGCCGCGCTGGGTGACGCCGAGCCCGCGGCCGCCACGCTGGTGGTGGGCGGCGAGGCCTGCCCGCCGGAGCTGGTGGCCCGCTGGGCACCGGGCCGACGGATGGTCAACGCGTACGGCCCGACGGAGACGACGGTGGCCGCGACGATGAGTGACCCGCTCGCGCCCGGCGCGGGTGTGCCGCCGATCGGGCGGCCGGTCGTGAACACCCGGGTGTACGTGCTGGACGAGCGGCTGCGGCCGGTGCCCCCGGGCGTGCCGGGTGAGCTGTACGTCGCGGGTGCGGGTCTGGCGCGCGGCTACCTGAACCGCGCGGGTCTGACGGCCGGGCGTTTCGTGGCCTGCCCGTTCGGACCGGCGGGCGCGCGGATGTACCGCACCGGCGACCTGGTGCGCTTCCGTACCGACGGTCAGCTGGAGTACGTCGGCCGGGCGGACGACCAGGTGAAGGTGCGCGGCTTCCGCGTCGAACCCGGCGAGGTGGAGGCGGCGCTGGCCGAGCACCCCGCTGTTGCCCAGGCCGCCGTCCTCGCCAAGGACGACCGACTCCTCGGCTACGTCGTCGTTCGCCAGGACACCGCACTCACCTCCGCGCAGCTGCGCGGCCACCTGCTCGGCCGACTGCCCGAGTACCTGGTGCCGGCCGTCCTCACGATGCTGGACGCGCTGCCGCTGACCCCGAGCGGCAAGCTGGACCGCCACGCCCTGCCCGTGCCGGACGTCACCGGCAGCGGCACCGCCGGCGGCCGTAGGCCGCGGACTCCACAGGAGCAACTGCTCGCCGAACTCTTCGCCGAGGTGCTCGGTGTGACCGAGGTCGGCGCGGACGACAGCTTCTTCGACCTGGGCGGGCACTCGCTGCTCGCCACCCGCCTGGTCGCGCGGGTGCGGACCGTGCTCGGCGTCGAGGTCGGGCTGCGCGCGCTCTTCGAGGCGCCGACCGTGGCCGCACTGGCGGCACGGCTCGCCGACGCGGGCCAGGCTCGGCCGGCGCTGGCCGCCCGGCAGCGGCCGCAGACCGTGCCGCTGTCCTTCGCGCAGCGCCGGCTCTGGTTCCTGCACCGGATGGAGGGCGCCTCCGCCACCTACAACATCCCGCTGGCGCTGCGGCTCAACGGGACGCTGGACCGGGCGGCGCTGGATCTGGCGCTGGCCGATGTCTCGGCCCGGCACGAGAGCCTGCGGACGGTGTTCCCCGAAGTCGACGGTGTGCCCTGCCAGCAGGTCCTGGACCCGGCCGAAGCCCGGCCGAGGGTGCGGGTGAGCGAGGTTCGGGAGGACGAGCTGGCGCAGCGGTTGGGCGAGGCGGCCCGGAGGCCGTTCGACCTGGCGATGGAACCGCCGCTGCGGGCCGAGCTGTTCGTGCTCGCGCCGCAGGAGCACCTGTTGCTGGTGGTGATGCACCACATCGCGGGCGACGGCTGGTCCACCGGCCCGCTGGCGCGAGACTTGGCCGGGGCCTACGCGGCCAGGTGCCAGAGTCGAGGCCCGGCGTGGGCGGAACTGCCGGTGCAGTACGCCGACTACACGCTGTGGCAGCGCGAGCTGCTCGGCGACCCAGCCGATCCTGACAGCCGCTTCGCCGAACAACTCGACTACTGGACCGAGCAGTTGGCTGACCTTCCGGAGCGGCTCCCGCTGGCCGCGGACCGGCCGCGCCCGGCCGTCGCGAGCTACCGCGGCGACCAGCTCCCTCTGGAGCTGACTCCTGAACTGCACGCCGCTCTGGTGGAGTTGGCTCGGCGCTCGGGTGCGAGTCTGTTCATGGTGCTGCAGGCCGGCCTGGCCGCGCTGTACACGCGACTCGGTGCGGGGACGGACATCGCGATCGGCAGTCCGATCGCGGGGCGTACCGATGAGGCGCTGGACGATCTGGTCGGGTTCTTCGTCAACACGCTGGTGCTGCGTACGGACACGAGCGGTGATCCGAGCTTCGCCGAGCTGTTGGAGCGGGTGCGGGAGACGGCGCTGTCGGCGTACGCGCACCAGGACGTGCCGTTCGAGCAGCTGGTGGAGGTGCTGAACCCGTCCCGCTCGTTGTCGCACCACCCGCTGTTCCAGACGATCCTGGCCCTGCAGAACGCGCCGATGGGCGAGCTCGGCCTGCCCGGCCTGCGGGCGTCCACCTTCGCCGTGCCGACCGGGACGGCCAAGTTCGACCTGGGCTTCAACCTGAGTGAGCGGTTCGGTCCGGACGGAAGCCCGGCCGGGATCGTCGGCGCGGTCGAGTACGCCACCGACCTGTTCGACCGCTCGACGGTCGACGCCCTCGCCCGGCGCTGGACGCTCCTGCTGGAGGCCGTCACCGCCGACCCGGAGCAGCCGATCGGAGGGATCGACCTCCTCGATGCCGACGAGCGGTACCGGCTGCTGGAACGGGACAACGCGACCGCCCGCGAGGTGGGCGCCGTCCCGGTGCCGCAGGCCTTCGCGGCGCAGGTGGCGGCGACGCCCGATGCGGTCGCCCTCTTCTGTGGCGACACTGAATTGACGTATCGTCAGCTGAATGCGCGGGCGAACCGGTTCGCGCATGCGCTGATCGCCCGGGGGGTGGGCCCGGAGCAGGTGGTGGCGGTGGCCCTGCCGCGGTCGGTGGAAGCGGTGGTGGCGGTCCTGGGCGTGTTGAAGGCCGGGGCGGCGTACCTGCCGGTGGATCCGGCGTACCCGGCGGCGCGGATCGCGTTCATGCTGGCGGACGCCCGTCCGGCGGTGGTGGTCGACGACCCGGCGCTGGTGGTCGGGGGCGACTGGCCGGACACCGACCCGGACGTCGCGCTCGATGTCCGGCACCCGGCCTACGTGATCTACACCTCGGGTTCGACCGGCCGGCCGAAGGGTGTCGTGGTCGGCCACGGCGGTGTGGCGAGTCTGGTCGCAGCGCAGATCGAGCGGTTCGCGATCGAACCCGACAGCCGGGTGCTCCAGTTCGCCTCGCCCAGCTTCGACGCCTCGGTGTCGGAGATCTACACCGCCCTGCTGTGCGGCGCGGCCCTGGTGCTGCCGTCCGCGGCGGATCCGGTCGCCGCGCTGACCCACCCGGACCTGGCGGTCACCCACGTGACCGTGCCGCCGTCCGTCCTGGCCGCGGTGCCGGAGGGTTCGGTGACCGTGTCGACGCTGGTGGTGGCGGGGGAGGCGTGTCCGCCGGAGCTGGTGGCGCGCTGGGCGCCCGGGCGGCGGATGGTCAACGCGTACGGGCCGACGGAGACGACGGTGTGCGCGACGATGAGCGACCCGCTCGCACCCGGCTCGGGCGTGCCGCCGATCGGCCGGCCGATCGCCAACGCCCGGGTCTACGTCCTGGACGAGTGGCTGCGGCCGGTGCCGCCGGGCGTGCCGGGTGAGCTGTACGTCGCGGGCGCCGGGCTGGCGCGTGGCTACCTGAACCGGCCGGGTCTGACGGCGGGGAGGTTCGTGGCCTGCCCGTTCGGGCCGGAGGGCGCGCGGATGTACCGCACCGGTGACCTGGTGCGCCGGCTCGGTGACGGTCAGCTGGAGTACGTCGGCCGGGCGGACGACCAGGTGAAGGTGCGAGGCTTCCGGATCGAGCCCGGCGAGGTCGAGGCGGCGCTCGCCGAGCACCCCGGCGTCGCGCAGGCCGCCGTCCTCGCCCGGGACGACCGGCTGATCGGCTACGTCGTCCCGCGCCAGGACACCGCCAGGGACGACGGCCTGGAAGCGGACCACGTGGGCGAGTGGCGGGACATCTACGACGCCCTGCCCATCACCCCCGGCGAGGCCGCCTTCGGCCAGAACTTCGTCGGCTGGAACAGCAGTTACGACGCCAGCCCGATCCCGGTCGAGCAGATGCGGGAGTGGCGGGACGCCACCGTGGCCCGCATCCTGGACCTGCGCCCCCGCCGGGTGCTGGAGGTCGGCGTCGGCACCGGCCTGCTGCTCTCGCAGGTCGCACCGCACTGCGAGTCGTACTGGGCGACGGACTTCTCCGCCACCGCGATCGACGCCCTGGCCGCCCAGGTCGCCGGGCAGGAGGACCTGGCCGACCGCGTCGTGCTGCAGACCCGGCCGGCCCACGACACCGACGGCCTGCCAGCCGGGCAGTTCGACACCATCGTGATCAACTCGGTGGTGCAGTACTTCCCGTCCGCCGACTACCTCACCGACGTGATCGACCGGCTGATGCGGCTGCTCGCCCCCGGCGGCGCACTCTTCATCGGCGACGTCCGCAACCTGCGACTGCTGCGCCCGCTGGCCGCCGCCGTCCAGCTGCACCGGTCCGGTGACGGCGGCGACCTCGCCACGGTGCGCCGCGCCGTGGAGCAGGCCGTCAGGGTCGAGAAGGAACTCCTGGTCGACCCGGACTTCTTCACCGTCCTGCGGGAGCGTGGCACGGACATCGGCGCGGTGGCCGTGGAGGTCAAGCGCGGCCGTCACCACAACGAACTGACCCGCTACCGCTACGACGTGACGCTGCACAAGCCGCCGGTCGCCCCGGCGGCCCCGAGCCGGTCCGTCGAGCTGGAATGGGGCCGGCAGGTTGCCGCGCTGGACGAGCTGCGCGAGCTGCTCGCCCGGCCGCACGCGGACGTACTGCGGATCACCGGGGTGCCGAACCGTCGGGTGGCGCGGGAGTCCGCCCTGGCCCGGGCGGTGCAGGACGGCGACGGCTCGCTCGCCGAGCTGCTGGAACGGCTGCACGCCCCGGAGGAGGGCGATCTCCCCGACCCGGAGGACTTCCACGCCCTCGGGCTGGAGTTCGACCGCCGGGTGGGCGTCACCTGGTCGGCCACCGAGGCCGACGCTGTGGACGTCGTCTTCGCCGACCCGCGGGCACAGCACGGTTTCCGGGTCGAGCCGTTCCAGCCGACGGGGACCACCGGCAGGCCGCTGTCGTCGCTGACCAACCGCCCGACCGGCAACCGGGGCACCGGCGCCCTCCTCGGCGAACTCCGCGACTGGCTGCGCGAACGGCTGCCCGACTACCTGGTCCCGTCGGCGTTCGTGGCGCTGGAGGCGCTGCCGCTGACGGCCAGCGGCAAGCTCGACCGTCGTGCTCTGCCCGCCCCCGACCTCGGCTCGGCCGGAGCCGGGCGGGCGCCGCGCACCCCGCAGGAGCAGCTCCTCGCCGAGCTGTTCGCCGAGGTGCTCGGCTTGGCCCAGGTCGGGGCCGAGGACAGTTTCTTCGACCTGGGCGGGCACTCGCTGCTGGCGACCCGCCTGGCCTCCAGGGTCCGGGCGACCCTCGGCGCGGAGCTGGAAGTCAGGACGTTGTTCGAGACCCCGACCGTCGCCGGACTGGCGGCCCGCCTCGACGGCTCCGGCACGGCGCGGCCCGCACTGACCGCCCAGCCCCGCCCCGAGCGGGTGCCGCTGTCCTTCGCCCAGCGCCGCCTGTGGTTCCTGCACCGGATGGACGGGCCGAGCGCCACCTACAACATGCCGCTCGCGCTCAGCCTGACCGGTGAACTCGACCGCCCGGCCCTGCACGCCGCGCTCGGGGACGTGGTCGCCCGGCACGAGAGCCTGCGGACGGTCTTCCGTGAGACGGACGGCGTGCCGCACCAGGTCGTGTTGAGTGCCGTGCAGGCACACCCCGTCCTGCCGGTGGTCGAGCTCGACGAGAGCGCACTGGCCGAACGGTTGGCGCAGACGGCCCGGCGCGGCTTCGACCTGGCGGCGGAGCCGCCGGTCCGGGCGGAGCTGTACGCGCTCGCGCCCGACCGGCACGTACTGCTGGTCGTCGTGCACCACATCGCCGCCGACGGCTGGTCGATGGGGCCGCTCTCCGCTGACCTCGCGACGGCCTACGCGGCGCGGTGCCGGGGTGAGGAACCGCAGTGGTCCCCGCTGCCGGTGCAGTACGCCGACTACACCCGCTGGCAGCGTGACCTGCTCGGCGACACCGCCGATTCGGACAGCCTGTTCGCCCGTCAACTGGCCTACTGGAAGGATGAGTTGACGGGCGTGCCGCAGCAGCTGCAGCTGCCTGCGGATCGGCCGCGGCCGCCGGTGGCCTCTCAGTTGGGCAGCCGGGTCGTGGTCCGGCTGGACGCCGAACTGCACGGGGCTCTGCGGGACCTGGCCGCCGCTCGGGGTGCCAGCATGTTCATGGTGCTCCAGGCCGGCCTCGCCGCGCTGCTCACCCGGCTCGGCGCCGGCACGGACATCCCGATCGGCAGCCCGATCGCCGGCCGTACCGACCAGGCGCTGGACGAGCTCGTCGGCTTCTTCGTCAACACCCTGGTCCTGCGCACCGACACCGGCGGCGACCCCGGCTTCGCCGAACTGCTCGGCCGGGTGCGGCAGAAGGCGCTGGCCGCGTACGACCACCAGGACGTGCCCTTCGAGTACCTGGTGGAGGTGGTCAACCCGGTACGGTCGCTGGCGCACCATCCGTTGTTCCAGGTCATGCTGGCCCTGCAGAACGCGCCGCTCGGCGAGTTCGCGCTGCCGGGGTTGGAGACCGGCCACCTGGAGGCACCGACCGGGACGTCACGGGTCGACCTGACGTTCAGCCTGGCCGAGCAGTTCCGCCCGGACGGCGGCCCCGCCGGCCTGGTCGGCGCGGTGGAGTACGCCACCGACCTGTTCGACGCTCCCACGGTGGAGCTGCTGTTCGAGCGCTGGGCCCGGCTGCTGCGCACGGCGGTCGTCGACCCGGACCGGCCGATCAGCCGCATCGACATCATGTCCGACGAGGAACGGCGCCGACTGGTGTCGGTGTCCAACGGCGCCGTTGTCGAACTGCCCGAGGCCGCGGTGCCGGAGCTGTTCACTCGCCAGGTGGGCGTCACCCCGGACGCGGTGGCCGTCGTGGCGGGCGGCACCGAGCTGACCTACCGGGAGCTCGACCTGCGGTCCAACCGGCTCGCGCGGGCGCTGATCCGTCAGGGCGTACGGCCGGAGACACCGGTCGCGGTGCTGCTGGACCGCTCGGCGGACCTGGTCGTGGCGATCCTGGCGATCATCAAGGCGGGCGGCGCCTACGTGCCGCTGGACTCGCGCTTCCCCTCCTCCCGGATCGACCTGATCCTGCGGGAGAGCGGGGCCGCCCTGGTGCTCACCCAGGAGGTGCTGACCGCGCTGATGCAGTCCGAACCCGATCCGTCGGGCATCGAAGTCCCGTGCGAACCGGAGCAGTTGGCGTACATCATGTACACTTCCGGCTCGACCGGGCGGCCGAAGGGCGTGGCCGTCACCCACCGGGACGTGGTGGGACACGCGCTCACCCCCGAATGGCGCGGCGGCGGACACGAGCGGGTGCTGATGCACTCGCCGACGGCCTTCGACCTCTCGACCTACGAGCTGTGGGTGCCGCTGCTCAACGGAGGCCGGGTCGTGGTCGCACCGCCCGAGCAGCTCGACCTCGACCTGCTGCAGCACACGATCGCCGCGCACGGTGTGACCGGCCTGTGGCTCACCGCCGGACTGTTCCGCCTGGTCGCCGAAGAGCGCCCCGGCCTGCTCGCCGGGGTGCGCGAGGTCTGGACCGGCGGCGACGTGGTCTCCCCGGCCGCCGTCGCGCGGGTACTGGAGGCCTGCCCCGGTATCAAGGTGGTCAACGGCTACGGGCCCACCGAGGCCACCACCCTGGCCACCTGCCATCCGGTGCGCACCCTCCCCGAGCACGCCGCGACCGTGCCGATCGGCGGGCCGATGGCGAACATGCGGGCCTACGTGCTCGACGCCGGGCTGCGGCCGGTGCCGACGGGCCTGGTCGGTGAGCTGTACCTCGCGGGGACGGGCGTGGCCCGCGGCTATCTCGGCCGCCCCGGCCTGACGGCGGAGCGCTTCACCGCCGACCCGTACGGGCCGGCCGGGAGCCGGATGTACCGCACCGGCGACCTGGCGTGGTGGCTCCCCGACGGCACGCTGGAGTTCGCCGGACGCGCCGACCACCAGGTCAAGCTGCGCGGCCTGCGGATCGAGCCCGGAGAGATCGAGGCGATCCTGGCGGGCTGCCCGGGCGTCGCCCAGGTGGCCGTGGTCGCCCGGGAGGACCGGCCGGGTGACAAGCGGCTGGTCGCCTACCTGGTGCCCGCCCCCGAGGGCGCGCCCGAGGCGGGCGAGCTGTCCGGCCGACTGCGCCGGGAACTGCCCGACTACATGGTGCCGGCGGCGTTCGTCACCGTGGACGCGCTGCCGCTGACCGCCAACGGCAAGCTCGACCGGGCCGCCCTGCCCGCCCCCGAGTACGGGGCCTCGGACGCCGGACGCGGCCCCCGGACGCCCCAGGAGCAGCTGCTGTGCGGCCTCTTCGCCGAGGTCCTCGGCCGGGAGCAGGTGAGCATCGACGACGGCTTCTTCGACCTCGGCGGGCACTCGCTGCTGGCCGCCCGCCTGGCCTCCCGCGTCCGCGAGACCCTCGGCCTGGAGCTGGGACTGCGCATGCTGTTCGAGGCACCGACCGTGGCCGGGCTCACCGAACGCCTGGTCATGGACAATCCCGACGACGCGCTGGACGTGGTGCTCCCGCTGCGGTCGACCGGGACCGGCACGCCGCTGTTCTGCATCCACCCCGGCGGCGGAATCAGCTGGTCGTACAGCGGACTGCTGAACCACATCGGTCCCCAGCACCCGGTCTACGCGATCCAGGCGCGCGGCCTCGGCCGGCCTGAACCCCTGCCGACCTCCTACGAGGAGATGGCGGCCGACTACGCCGACCACGTCCAGAAGATCCAGCCGGAGGGCCCGTACCTGCTGCTCGGCTGGTCCGCCGGCGGGCTGATCGCCCACGCGATCGCCTGCGAGCTGCAGGCGCGCGGCGAGCGGACCGCACTGCTGGCGATCCTCGACGCGTACCCCGTGAAGGACGTGCAGTTCGAGGTGGCTCCGGTGCCCACCGTGCGGGACGTGCTCGTCGGTGTGCTCGACGTCGACCCGGACGAGCTGGGCGACCAGGTGGTGACCTACGCCGAGGTCGCCGAGGTCCTGAACCGGCGGGGCAGCGCGCTGCAGGGCCTGACCGAGCGGCAGGTCGAGGTCATCGTCGACATCATGATCAACAACGCGAAGCTGTCGGTCGACTTCGTCCCCGGCGGTTTCGACGGGGACCTGCTGCTCTTCAACTCCACGATCGACCGGGCCGAGGACAACGCCGGGCCCGAGACCTGGCGCCCCTACGTCGCCGGCCGGATCGAATCCCACGAGATCACCACCCGGCACGACCGGATGACCCAAGCCGGCTCGCTGGCCCAGATCGGACCGATCCTGGCCGCCAGGCTTGCCGAGGCCATCGGTGACACCGATGACACCGATGGCACCACCCTTTCCCACCAGGAGGACTGACCCATGACCAACCCCTTCGACGACCAGGACGGCACCTTCCTCGTGCTCGTCAACGACGAGAACCAGCACTCGCTCTGGCCGCAGTTCGCGGACGTCCCCGCCGGCTGGACCGTCGCCCACGGCCCCGACACCCACGCCGCGTGCCTGGAGTACGTCGAGCAGGCCTGGACCGACATGCGGCCCAAGAGCCTCGCCGACGCCATGGACGCCCAGCGGTAGCGCGGCTCGCAGTGAACCTGACCGAAACCACCGACGAGGCCCGCGACAGCGCGGGCCTCGCCCGGCCCGGCGACCTCGCCGTGGCACTGGACACCCCCGAGGCCCGCCGGGACCCGTACCCGTTCTACGCCCGCATGCGGCGCGAGGACCCGGTCCACCGCAGCGCCCAGGGCATCTGGTACCTCACCCGGTACGCCGACGTCGAGGTGGCGCTGAGCGATCTGCGGCTCTCCAACGACCGGGACCGGATGACCCGGGCCTACGGTGCGCTCGGCGGCGACCTGAAGGCCTTCAGCCGGCTCACCGACCGGCTGGGCCGGGTGATGACCAACACCGACCCGCCGGACCACGCCCGGCTGCGCAAGCTGGCCAACCGGGCCTTCACCGCCCGACGGGTCGAAGCGTTGCGCGGCGGCGTCCAGCGCATCGTCGACCGGCTTGTCGACGGGGCGGTCGCGGCGGGGCCGACCATGGACCTGATCGAGGCGGTCGCCGCCCCGATGCCGCTGTCAGTGGTCTGTGAGCTCTTCGGCATCCCGCCCGAGGACCGCCCCCAGGTCGAGACCTGGTTCCACCGCTTCGGGCGGATCGGCGAGGACATCGACAAGTCCGAGGCGGCTCTCGACCAGTACGAGGAGTACCTCGCCCGACTCGTCCGCCGGCGCCGTGCCGACCCGGGCGACGACCTGATCAGCGCCCTCGTCGCGACGCAGGCCCAGGACGACCGGCTCACCGACTCGGAACTGCTCTCGACCTGCTTCGTCCTCATCACCGCGGGTAGCGAGACCACCACCCACCTGGTCGGCAACGGCCTGCTCGCGTTGCTGCGCCACCCCGACCAACTGGCCCGGCTGCGCGCCGACCCGGGACTGATCCGCACCGCCGTCGAGGAACTGTCCCGCTACGACACGCCGACCCAGGCGATCGTCCGGGTCGTCGCCGAGGACCTGGAGATCGGCGGCCGGACGCTGCGCGAGGGCGAACCGGTCTACCTGTTCCTCGCCGCGACCAACCGCGACCCCGAGCGCTTCGAGGACCCCGACCGGCTCGACCTGACCCGCCCCGGCAACCGGCACCTGAGCTTCGGCATCGGCCCGCACTTCTGCCTCGGCGGCCCGCTGGCCAAACTCCAGGCCGAGGTGGCCGTCGGCACGTTGGTCCGCCGGCTCCCGCACCTGCGGCTGGCCGATGAGGCCGCCGGCGGGGCCGCCCTCGAATGGCGGCCGAACCCGCTGCAACGGCGGCTGCGCGCCCTCCCGCTCACCTACTGACGACTGAACGACGACGAAGGAGAACTGACCATGGCCCGAGAGTTCGAGGTCCGCCGGGAGCAGGACCTGCCCGCCACACCCCAGCAGGTCTGGGACGCCGTCGCCACCGCCGCCGGCAACCTCGGCTGGCTCTACACCATGGAGATCGAGCCGCACGTCGGAGGAAAGGCCACTCGGGGCGATGCCACCGTCGTGACGTGGGAGCCGCCGCACCACTTCGCGGTCCGGGCGACCCAGGACGGCGGGTTCTCCAACACGCTCAGCTACCACATCGAGCCGGTCGACGGTCGAACGAGTCACCTGAAGATGGGGATCCACTGGGTGCACACGGGAGTCGTCGACGACACCTGGAGGTGGGACGCCAAGTCGGACGCGGCCGAGAAGCACGTCGACTTCTACCAGCACGGCCTCGCCGAGTACCTCCGGCACTTCGCCGGCCGCCCCGCCGTCTACGTCAAGGCCCAGCGCCCCGGACCCACCGCCGACCCGGCCGACTTCGCCGCCCTGCGCCGACGCCTCGGCCTCGCCGAGGACGCGGCCGTCGGCGACCGGCTCCCGATCCACGTCCCGGGCCCGGACGGCGGCCCCGAGGAGGTGGTCGTGGACTGGCTCAACGCGGACTTCGTCGGTCTGCGCGGCCCGGACGCGCTGTACCGGTTCTTCAACGGCAGTACCTGGAACGTGCCGATCTGGCTGGGCCATCACCTGTTCGCCGAGGACGCGGACGAGCAGGCGGCCGTCAAGGCCTGGGAAGCCTGGCTCAACGGCGCCTGACCCGCCGCACGGCGGACAGCCGAAGGACCCCTGTGGAAACACTGCTCCGCGCCGCCGGAATCGTCGAGGAAGACGGCACCTACGAGCTCGTCGTGCAGGACGTGCGGCGGGACACCGGCCAGTCCACTCCGGTCCCCAAGTCGATGGTGGACAAGCTCCCGACCTTCCTGTCGGCGCTCAGCGCCAAGCTCGCCGCCACACCGGCGCGCAGCCGCCGGTAGACCTCCCGCGACCCCCGAGGCCGGGTGCCGTCCGCGAACAGTCGCGCCGGACGGCACCCGGCCTTGTCGACACCCGTCGAGGAGGGCCGGTTGGGCCCGGAGCGCGGGCCGGTAGGCCCTCGGGCCCGTATGTCGGGCCCGTGCCTCGGGCACCTCCGCCGGTCCGCAGGCGCCGGACGGTCCGGCCGGCCGAGGTGGTGCGGGGCCGTCCGGCTGGCGGCTTCGGTCCGCGGAGGGAGGATGAAGTGAACCGGCGCCGTCGCCGTCGCTGCGGGCGGGTGCGCGTCGGCAGGAGGAGGTGGCCGGATGGAGGCCGGGCACGTGGTGCCGTCGGGAGCGGCCTCATCGGGCCGGGATCCCGCGATGGAGCCGGGCGGGCTGCTGGACGTGCTGGGTGTCGCCGCGGTGGTGCTGGACGCCGAGGGGCGGATCGTGCTGTGGAGCCCGCAGGCCGAGGACCTGTTCGGTTACCGGGCGGCCGAGGCCCTCGGCCGCCCCGCCGCGCAGGTGCTGGTCGACGAGCAGCACCTGGAGCTGGTGCTGTCGCTGTTCGCGCAGGTGATGGCCGGCGGCGGGGTGTGGGCCGGGGTCTTCCCGGTGCGGCACAAGGACGGTTCCACGCTGCTGGCCGAGTTCCGCAACATGCGCCTGGAGGACGAGAACGGCCGGTACTACGCGCTCGGCCTGGCCTCGGCCCAGGCCACGCTGCGGCGCCTGGAACGGGACCTCGCACTGTCGCTGCGGCTGGTGGAACAGTCCCCGATCGGCCTGGCGGTGATGGACACCGACCTGCGCTACGTGCTGGTCAACCCGGCGCTGGAACGCATCAACGGACTGCCCGCCGCCAAGCACCTGGGCCGTACCGTTCGGGAGGCCCTGCCGTTCCTCGACATCCAAGCGATCGAGGCGGCCATGCGGGAGGTGCTGGCCACCGGCACCCCGCTGCTGAACCAGTTCACCACCGGACACACCCACGCCGACCCCGAGGTCGAGCACGCCTGGTCGGCATCCTTCTACCGCCTGGAGGACCCCGCCCACCGCGTGATCGGCATCGCCCTCACAGTCGTCGACGTCACCGAGCAACACCGGGCCGCCACCGCCGCGGCCGCGGCCCGGCGGCGCCTCACCGTGATCGCCGACGCCTCCGAACGCATCGGCACCACCCTCGACCTCGACACCACCGCCCGCGAACTCGCCGATGTCCTCGTCCCGGAGTTCGCCGACATCGCCGCCGTCGACATCCTCGAAGCCGTCCTCACCGACAGCCAGCCCCTGGACACCATGGGCAGCCCGGCCCTGTTCCGGGCTCTTGCCGTCAAAGCCGCCTACCCCACGCCCGCCACCGAGGCCGCCGACCCTGTCGGACAGATCACCCGCTACGATGCCACCCGCCTGGTCACCCGCTGCGCCCGCACCGGCAGCTCGATCCTGCTGACCCACGTCACCGACCACGACCTGACGCGTATCGCCCGCGACGAACAGGGCGCCGAACTGCTCAGGCAGGCCCACCTCCACTCCTACCTGGCCGTGCCGCTGCGCGCCCGGGGCCAGGTCCTCGGCGCACTGGACCTCAAACGTGCCCGCAACCCGCAGCCGTTCGACCACGACGACCTGGTACTGGCCGGCGAACTCGCCGCCCGCGCTGCCGTCGCCATCGACAACGCCCGCTGGTACCAGCGCCAGCGCCACGCCGCGCTCGCCCTCCAGCGCCACCTGCTGCCCGGCCCGCCCCCGCAGCCACCCGGACTGGAGGTCGCCTACCGCTACCAGCCGGCGGCGAGCGTCGTAGAAGTCGGCGGCGACTGGTTCGACGTCATCCCGCTGAGCGCCGACTCGACCGCCCTGGTCGTCGGTGACGTCATGGGCAGCGGCATCAACGCCGCCGCCACCATGGGCCAACTGCGCACCGCAGCAAGGACCCTGGCCGGTCTCGACCTGGAGCCCGCCGCTGTCCTCACCCACCTCGACGGGATCGCCGCCGGCCTCGGCGAGTCCATCGCCACCTGCGTCTACGCCGTCTACGACCCCCGCTGCCACCGCTGCCGCATCGCCTGCGCCGGGCACCTGCCCCCCGTCCACACCCGCCCGGGTCGCCCGCCGGTCCTGCTCGACCTGCCCACCGGCGCACCCCTGGGAGTCGGCGGCGTCGCCTTCCGCGACACCCTTCTCGACCTCGCCGTCGGGGACGAACTCGTGCTCTACACAGACGGGTTGGTGGAGACGCGCGACCACGACATCGACACCCGCCTCGCGGCCCTCACCGACCTCCTCGGTCGGTCCCGCCGCTCCCCGGAGGAGACCTGCGACCTCCTCCTCGGCTCCCTGCACCACGAGAGCGGACACGACGACGTCGCCCTGCTCGTCGCCCGTGCCCAGCCCCTGCCGCGTGCGGCCGGACCTGCGCGTCCGTGAACCCGACTGGCGCGCACGGTTCACCACTGCTTCCAGCGCTCTCGCTCTCCGGCAGCGCGCCCCGGTTGGCGTCACCCGGACCCTCGCCGTCCTCGCGGAGTTCCCGTGCGGGGCCGACCGGCCCATGCGGAATCACGGGATACGTCGGACAGTGGAACTACGCGGACCACCCGCCCCGGGCGGTGCCGGAGACCAGCCAGAGGACAGCCCGATGGAGACCACCGCATCACTCGCGGAACTGGACGAGGAAGGCCTTGCCGCGCTCGTCGGCGCGCTGTGGCAGCGCGGCTTCACCGTGATCGGGCCGACGGTCCGGGACGGCGCGATCGTCCTCGCCGAGCTGGCTTCGGCGGACGAGCTGCCGCACGGCTGGGGCGTCGAGACCGAGGCCGGCACCTACCGGCTGCGCCGACGCGACGACCGCGCCGCCTTCGCCCACTCCGCCGGGCCGCAGTCCTGGAAGACCTTCCTGCACCCGCCCCGGGCCCGGCTCTGGCAAGCCGACCGGCACGAGAACGGCACGGTCACCGTCCGTGAGGACGACGAGCCGCCGCCCCGCTACGCGTTCCTCGGGGTGCGCCCCTGCGATCTGCGCGCGATCGCCGTCCAGGACAGGGTGCTGGCCAGCGGTGCGTACGCCGACCCCGTGTACGGGCCCCGGCGCGCCGGCGCGTTCCTCGTCGTGGCCGAGTGCACCGAGCCCGGTGGAGTCTGCTTCTGCGTTTCCATGGGCACCGGCCCCGGCCTGCCCGACGGCTCGGCCTACGACCTGGCGCTCACCGAGACCGTGGAACCCGAAGGCCTGCGCTACCTGGTCCGTGCCGGCAGCCCGGACGGCGAGGAGATCCTCGCCGGACTCCCCACCCACCCCACCGACGGCGAGCACGCCCGCCAGGCTGTCGCGGACGCCGCCGGCCGGATGGGCCGGGAGATGGACGCCACCGACCTGCGCTCGCTGATGGCCGGCACCATGACGGCCGAGCGCTGGGACCAGGTCGCCGGCCGTTGCCTGACCTGCGGAAACTGCACCATGGTCTGCCCCACCTGCTTCTGCACCACCACCGAGGAGGTCACCGACCTCACCGGCGACCACGCCGAGCGCTGGCGCCGCTGGGACTCCTGCTTCGATCTCGACTTCTCCTACCTGCACGGCACCGGCCCGGTCCGGTCCTCCGCCCGCAGCCGCTACCGCCAGTGGCTCACCCACAAACTCGGCACCTGGTACGACCAGTTCGGCTCCTCCGGCTGCGTCGGGTGCGGCCGTTGCATCGCCTGGTGTCCGGTCGGCATCGACATCACCGAGGAGGTCGCCGCCCTGCGCGCCGAGGCCGCCACGTCCGAGGGAGCGCCATGATGCACGCGACGACCCCCGTTCCGTACCGGGTCCTGGCCCGTCGCCGGGAGACAGCCGACACCGTCACCCTCGACCTCGTCCCGGCCGCCGCCCCGCTGGGGCCGTTCCGGCCCGGTCAGTACGCCATGCTGTACGCCTTCGGCACCGGGGAGATCCCCCTCTCCACCAGCGGCATCACCGGCGACACGCTCACCCACACCGTCCGCGCGGTCGGAAAGGTCAGCGAGGCGCTGTGCCGCTCCGAGCGCGGCGACTGGATCGGCACCCGCGGCCCGTACGGCACGGCCTGGCAGACGCCGCCCGCCGGCAGCGACGTGGTGGTCGTCTCCGGCGGCATCGGACTCGCCCCGCTGCGCCCGCTGATCGAGGAGGTCCTCGCCCGTGCCGAGGTGTACGGGACGGTCTCGGTGCTCACCGGGTACCGCGACCCCGGCGAGCAGCTGTTCCTCGACGACCTGCCGCGCTGGCGCTGCAGGGCGGACGTCCAGACCACGGTGGACCGCCCCGAACCCGGCTGGCGCGGCTCCGTCGGGCTGGTCACCGGCCTGCTGGACGGCACCAACTACCGGCCCGAGCGTTGCGCCGCCTACCTGTGCGGCCCGGAGGTCATGATGCGCGCCACCGCCCGGGAACTCCTGCGCCGGGGCGTCCCCGCCGAGCGCATCCGGGTCTCGCTGGAACGCAACATGCGCTGCGCCACGGCCTGGTGCGGCCACTGCCAGCTCGGCCCCGTCCTCGTGTGCCGGGACGGCCCGGTCTTCGGCTGGGACCACGCCGGAGGCCTGCTCTCCACCCCCGAGCGGTGAGCGCCATGGGCATCCCGCGCCTGGCCGTCTGGAAGTTCTCCTCCTGCGACGGCTGCCAGCTCGCCCTCCTCGACTGCGAGGACGAACTCCTCGCGCTCGCCGGGCAGATCGAGATCGGCTACTTCCTGGAAGCCTCCCGCCGCGAACTGCCGCCGCCCTATGACCTCTCGCTCGTCGAGGGCTCCATCGCCACCGCCGCCGACCTGGAGCGCATCCAACGGGTCCGCGAGCAGTCCCGGTACCTGGTGACCATCGGCGCCTGCGCAACCGCCGGCGGCGTCCAGGCGCTGCGCAACCTGGCGAGCCTGCCCGAGTACCAGTCCGTCGTCTACGCCCGCCCCGAATACATCGACAGCCTCGACCGCTCCACCCCGATCTCCGCCCACGTGAAGGTCGACCTGGAACTGCGCGGCTGCCCGATCGACAAGCGGCAGCTACTGGAGGTCATCACCGCCTACCTTGCCGACCGCAAGCCCGACATCCCCACCCACAGCGTCTGCTTCGAGTGCAAGCTGCGCGGCACCACCTGCGTCACCGTCGCTCACGGCACGCCGTGCCTCGGCCCCGTCACCCAGGCCGGCTGCGGCGCGCTCTGCCCGGCGTACGGGCGCGGCTGCTACGGCTGCTTCGGTCCGATGGAGACGCCCAACACCCGCGCGATGCTGCCCCTGCTGCGCCGCGACGGCGTGGCGGACCGGGACATCGCCCGCCTCTACCGTACGTTCAACGCCGAAGCCCCCGCTTTCGCGGAGGCGGCCCGGCAGCCCACGGAGGACAGCGGATGACCCACCGCACCCAACGGACCCTCACCGTCGGGGCGTTGGCACGCGTCGAAGGCGAGGGCGCGCTGCACGTCTCGGTCCGCGACGGCGAGATCGAGGACGTCAGGCTGCGGATCTACGAGCCCCCGCGCTACTTCGAGGCGTTGCTGCGCGGCCGTCGGTACACCGAACCGCCTGACCTCACCTCGCGCATCTGCGGGATCTGCCCGGTCGCGTACCAGATGAGCGCCTGCCACGCGGTCGAGGACGCGTGCGGGGTCGTCGTGGACGGCCAACTCGCGCAACTGCGGCGGCTCTTGTACTGCGGGGAGTGGATCGAGAGTCACACCCTGCACGTCTACCTGCTGCACGCCCCCGACTTCCTGCGCCTGCCCGACGCGCTGGCACTCGCCCGCACCGACGCCGCCCTCCTGCAGCGCGGGCTGCGGCTGAAGAAGGCCGGCAACGAGATCGTCGAGGTCCTCGGCGGGCGGGCGATCCACCCGGTCAACGTCCGGCTCGGCGGCTTCCACCGGCTTCCGACCCAGGCCGAACTCGACCACCTGGCGGAGGTGTTGCGCCAGGCGCGCACGGATGCCGAGGACACTCTCGGCTGGGTCGCCGGGTTCGAATTCCCTGAACTGACGGTTAATCATGAACCGCTCGCCCTCACCGAGCCCGATGGCTACGCCATCGACTCCGGCACCCCCACCGGTGCCCTCGCCGGTCCATTCGCGCTGCGGGACTTCGAGCACCGCGTCCGGGAGCACCAGGTGCCGCACTCCACCGCCCTGCATGCCGCCCTTGACGGCCGGCCGCACCTCGCCGGGCCGCTCGCCCGCTGGAACCTCGGCAGCGGGCGCCTGCCCGCCGAGGTCCGCGTGTTGGCCGCCGAGGCCGGGCTCGGCCAGCGCTGCGACAACCCCTTCCGCAGCATCGTGGTCCGGGCGGCGGAGGTGCTGTGGGCCGTCACCGAGGCGCAGCGGATCCTCGAGCGCTACGAGCCGCCGCCCGCTCCGGCCGTCCCTGTCCCGCCCCGGGCGGGCACCGGGTACGGCGCCACCGAGGCCCCGCGGGGACTGCTCTACCACCGGTACGACCTGGACGCGGACGGCCTCGTCCGGCGGGCCGTGATCGTCCCGCCGACCGCGCAGAACCAGGCCGCGATCGAGGCCGACCTCCAGGCCTTCATCCAGCCCCGGCTGTACCTGGACGACGCCGAGCTGACCCGCCAGTGCGAGCAGGCAATCCGCAACTACGACCCGTGCATCTCCTGCGCGGCCCATTTCCTCACCCTCACCATGGACCGGAGGTGAGGACCATGGACGACCAACGCATCGTCGTCATCGGCGTCGGCAACGAGTTCCGCCACGACGACGGCGCCGCCGTGTCCGTCCTGGCGGAACTCGCGGCCGAGGACCTTCCCGTCGACCGGGTGACCCTGTGCGATGGCGAGCCCACGCGGCTGATGGAGCTGTGGGAGGGCGCCGATCTCGCCGTCGTGGTCGACGCGGTGCACAGCCACCCGGGCGAGCCGGGACGGATCCACCTGGTCACCGTGGACGCCGACCACCTGCTGGCGGATCCGCTCGCGGACGACGAGGCGGCGGCCGGCACCCACGGCCTGGGCCTCGGCCACGCCGTCGCCCTGGCCGCCGCGCTCGCCAAGCTGCCGCGCGAGCTGCTGATCGTCGCGGTGGAGGGCGCGGACTTCTCGATCGGCGAGGGTCTGAGCCCGGCCGTCGCCGATGCGGTGCCGCGTGCGGTCGCCGAGGTCCGCCGGGCGGTGGCGGAGCACCAGACGGAGGCACCGGGGCCATGACCACCGAACTGCGGATTTCGGCAGGGTGAATGGCAGCCACTCGGGTAGCGAGAGCGGGAGCTGCGGTTTCGACAAGCTGATCAGGCGCCACGTGCTCTGATCATGTGTGACATGCCGCTTACGGCGTAATGCCTGGTGTCGGGTCGTTCGGCGGGTCACGCTTGTGCGTCGTTGATCACGGTCGTTCAGGAGTCCGTGGGTGTACAGATCGTGTGAGCGGCTTTACGGGCTGATTCGCCGAGATCGTCGGCTGGACCCTACGCTGTTGGCGCAGGCGTTGGCCCAGGAGGTTGAGGTCCGCCGGAAATCGGTCGGCCTGATCCGGACCGGCATCGACTCATACCGGCTCAAGGCCACCGAGATCGAGCAGCAGACGAACAGGCTCCGGTGATGGCAAGGAACCAGGACAACTCCCAGCCGCCGGCTGGGTCCCGGCGTCTGCGGCTGGGCGTCGAGCTCGAACAGATCGCCGAGCAGCTCAGGTCGCTGGCCCGGGCCCAGGACCGGCTGCATGACCTGTATGAGGCGGTCCTCGGCCGGGACGTGGACCTGCCCGTGGTGCTGCAGCTGATCGTCGACACCGCGATGGAACTGGTCGGCGCCCGCTACGGCGCGCTCGGTGTGCTCGATGAGAACGGCGAGCACCTCGACCGGTTCATCCCGGTCGGCCTGTCGGAGGAGGAGCGGGCCGACCTGGGCGAGGTGGACCTCCCGCGCGGCCACGGCCTGCTACGGAGCCTGATCACCCACCCCGAATCGCTGCGCGTCGACGATATCGCCGCCCACCCCGACTCGGTGGGCTTCCCGCCCGGTCACCCCCCGATGCGCACTCTGCTCGGGGCCGCGATCAGCACCCGCGGCAAGATCTACGGCGACCTCTACGTCGCCGAACGGCGCGACGGCCAGCCCTTCGACGCCCACGACGAAGCACTCATCGTCGCACTCGCCAGCGCTGCGGGCCTGGCCATCGACGACGCCCGCCTGTACGAGCAGACCCGCCTCGACGCCGAACAGTTCCAACGCATGCTGCTGCCCCGCCTGCCCGACCTGCGGCCCTTCGACGCCGCCGCGGCCTACCGTCCCGCCAGCACACCCGGCCGCATCGGCGGAGACTGGTACGACGCACTCCTGGTCCCCGACCACGCCTGCGCAGCCGTCATCGGTGACGTCGTCGGCCACGACCTGGAGGCCGCCGCCGCCATGGCCCAGATCCGCAACATGCTGCGCGCCCTGCTCTACGACCAGCGCACCCCGCCCAGCGCCGTCCTCGCCCACCTCGACCGGGCCCTGGAAGCGATCACCGACCAGCCCGTCACCACCGCTTGCCTGGCCCGCATCGAGCCCGCCCAGCCGGGCACCTGGACGCTGCGCTGGAGTACCGCAGGCCACCCCCCACCCTTGCTGCTCACTCCCGACCACCGAGCCCGCTACCTGCACGCCGCCCCCGACCTGCCCCTCGGTGTCGACACCGCCCAGCCGCGGGCGGACCACGCCCACCCCGTGCCGGCGGGTTCCACAGTGATCTTCTTCACCGACGGTCTCTTCGAACACCCGAAACACCCGATCGAAGCAGGGCTGGAGCGCTTGGCCGCCCTCGCCACCGAACACGCCGCTCTGCCCCTGCCGGACTTCGTCCAAGCCCTGGCCGACCATCACCCCAGCGACGGCCACGACGACATGGCCGTCCTCGCCCTCCGCACCCCAGGCGCCTGACGGTGTTCTACCTGTCCGCGCAGACGAGCATCATCAAGGACGGGCCGAAACCGGGACTGTGGTTCATGAGTTCCCTGCTCAGTGCCGGGGCACGGGCACGATCACGATTGGGCAGTGCGCGCGGTGCAGCAGGCCGTGCGGGACGGAGCCCAGCCGCATGCCGGTGGAACCGCCCTGCCCGCGGCGGCCGACGACCACGGCGAGGGCGTGTTCGGAGGCGGCGCCCAGTTCCTCGACCGGGTGGCCGTGCACCAGTTCGTGGGTCACGGTCACGTCGGGGTGGCGCTCGTGCCGACCAGCGGTGGACTCGACGAGCAGCCGGCGGAGGATCTGTTCGGTGGCCGGTTCGTCGAGGTTGCCGACCGGCGGGCGCTGCCACGCCCAGATGGCGCGCAGGGTGGCCCGCCGTTCGGCGGCCAGGTCGAAGGCGAAGTCGACAGCGGCCTGCGAGGACGGGCTGCCGTCCACACCGACCACGACATAGGGCGGGTCCTGGGTGACGTGCTCGGGGTCGCGGACGACCACGACCGGGCAGGGGGACTGGGCGCTCACCGGGACGGTCACCGAGTAGGCGCTCAGCAGCTCGGCCGTCCGCCCCAGCCGACGGGAGCCCAGGACGATCAGCTCGGCGTGGACGGACTCCCGGTACAGCACCAGGGCCGGGAGGTCCTCGTCGACGGCCGTGACGACCTCCAGACCGGGGTGCCGTTCACGGGCCGTGCTGGCGGCCCGGTCGAGCACCTGGTCGGCGCGCTGGCGCAGGGCCTTGCGGTGGCGGCCCTCGTCGAGGACGCCGAACTCGTGGAACAGCGACGGGACGGCGTGTACCAGCCGAAGCGGCAGGCCCCGGCGGTCTGCCTCGTCGGCGGCCCAGACAGCGGTCATCGGGCCGGTGTCGAGCGCGTCGACGCCGAGGACGACGGGACGGCGCGGGCCGTCCGAACTCACGGGTGTCATGGTTCCTCCTCGGACCAGACGACCGGACCTTGCTCCCACGCTAGGCAGGCCCGGGGCCCGGCGCGAGGGCCGACCGGCCCAGGGCCGTGAGCCTGCGGCCCCACCTGTGACACCCCCGACCGGTGACTCGGGCCGGCCCACGGGGCTCTGGGGGGGCGGACCGTCGACAGCGGCAGAGTGGAGCACAGACCGAATGAGGAGGTGGCCACGATGGTCCGGATCAAGGTCGTCACCCGGCCGGCCCGCCCCCACGAACCCCCTCCGCTCGACCTGCGGACGCCCTCCGGTCGTCGGTTGCCCTATTGAGTGGCGCGCATCCGCTCCTCGATCCGTCGGCGGACGTCGGTGGTCAGACGGGCCAGTCGCTCGGAAACGGCGGCGGCAGGCATCTGCGGGGAGTGGATCCGCCGTACGGTGGGCGGGAGCTGGGCGAGGTCGGCCTCGAAGGCGGCCCGGGCCTCGGAGAGCGTGCCCGGTGGGCTTGTCCGCTTGCCGTCCGTCATGACCCTCCGTAGCAGAGGCGCCGTCCCGGGCGGGGCCAGCTCGTCCAGGAGCGCGATCGTGTCCACGAGCCCCGGCCCCCGGAACACCTGCTTGGCCCCCGGCGCGGTGGCCTTCCCCGTCGACAGCTTCATCATCGGCCGCCCGTCGTACGCGACCAGCTTGTACGCGGCATCCAGGTACGGCGCGTCCGCCGACACCCCGACCAGCGTCCCCACCGCGAAGACGTCGATCGGCGCCCCGGACTCGACCAACCGCTCGATCCCGTACTCGTCGAGCCCGCCGCTGGCCGCGATCCGCACACCGGTCAGTCCGGCCCCGTCCAGGATCCGGCGCGCGGTGACCGCCAACGCCCCCAGGTCCCCGCTGTCGAGCCGTACGGCACAACCTTCTTGTAGCCCCAACTCCCGCAGTACCTGGGTGGCTACGGCGACCCCGCGTGCGGTGTCGTAGGTGTCGACCAGGAAGGTCACCGGCCCGGGGTGGGCCCGGGCGAAGGCCCGGAAGGCCGCCGCCTCGTCGCCGAAGGCCTCGACGTACGAGTGCGCCATGGTGCCGATGGCGCGAAGCCCGTACGCATGGGCCGCCGCCACGTTGCTCGTCCCGGCGAACCCGACCACCGCCCCCAGGCGCGCCGCCTGCGCGCCCGCCGAGACGCCGTGGGTGCGCCGCAGTGAGAAGTCCACCACCGGCCGACCCGCCGCCGCCAGCACACACCGGGCGGCCTTCGACGCCACCGCGCTCTGGTGGCACACCTGGTTGAGCAGGTAGGACTCCACGAACTGCGCCTCCGGCAGTGGCGCGGTGACCTCCAGCAGCGGCTCCCCGGGCAGGAAGATCCGTCCCTCCGGCACGGCCCGGACCTCCCCGGTGAACCGCAGATCCAGCAGCGGCTCCAGCTCGGCGTTCGGGCGCTTCAGCACGTTCGCGAAGGCAGCGACGTCCGACTCGTCCACCCTCATCCCGGCGAGGTGATCGAGCGCGGGTTCCAGCCCGGCCGCGACCAGGAAACCGCGTTCGGGCGGGGGCTTCCGGACGAAGAGACTGAACGTGGCCGGTTCCGTCATGCCCTCCCGCAGGTACGAGAGGGCCATCGTCACCTCGTACAGGTCGGTGACCTGGGCGTTCGACATGGCGTCAGATCCCTTGCTTGCGGAGGCGGGCGGCGACGAATCCGGCGAGTCCGGCGACGGCGGGTGCGGCGAGATCGCTCCAGGTGAGTGGCGCGGTGTCGAGCACGTCGCGGAGGAACGGCAGGTACAGGGCGGCCGCCGCAAGCATGGCGGAGGCGAGGAGGGCCGCAGGGAGGAAGAGGTTCGCGCGGGTCAGTAGCCGTTCGCGCAGGCCCAGGACGGTGCCGAGCTGGGCGGCCAGGAGGGCGAGGAACAGGACGCTCTGCCACGGGCGTTCACCGTCGCGCGCCCAGATCGCGGCGCCGAGGGCGACGGCCGCCACGACGAGGCCGAGCAGCAGCACCCGCTGCCAGACACCGGAGCCCAGGATGTGCTGGTGCGGCGGGCGCGGGGGGCGGGCCATCGCGCCGGGGGAGACCGGCTCCGCGCCCATGGAGACGCCGGTGAGGCCGTGGGTGAGCAGGTTGATCCAGAGGATCTGGCCCGCCCGCAGCGGCAGCGCCAGACCGAACAGCGGACCGGCCAGCATGACCAGGATCTCGGCGGCGCCGCCCGCCAGGCCGTACACCAGGAAGCGGCGGATGTTGTCGTAAACCCGCCGGCCCTCCTCCACCGCGCTGACCACGGTGGCGAGTTCGTCGTCGGCGAGGACCAGGTCGGCGGCCTGGCGGGCGACTTCGGTACCGCGCCGTCCCATGGCCACGCCGATGTCCGCCTGGCGAAGGGCGGGGCCGTCGTTGACTCCGTCGCCGGTCATCGCGGTGACGGCGCCGCGGGCGCGCCAGGCCTGGACGATGTCGAGCTTCTGCCTGGGGTCGGTCCGGGCGAACACCCGCGCGTGGGGCAGGTCGGTGACCGCCAAGGACTGCCCGCCGGCCACTGCCTCGAGCCCGGCGGTCCGTTCCAGCAGGCCGACGCGGACGGCCAGCGCGCGGGCGGTGGCCGGATGGTCGCCGGTGACCAGGACCGGAACGATGCCGGCCCGGCGGCAGGCGGCCAGTGTGGCGGCGGCCGGGGGCTTCGGCGGGTCGGCGAGCGCGGTCAGCCCGAGCAGACGAAGAGCCGTTTCCGCATCCTCGGGCGGGTCGGGGTGCCGGTCGAGGGTTCTCCGGGCCACGGCGAGCACCCGGAAGCCCTCAGCGGCGAGTTCGTCGGCGGCGCGGCGGGCCTCGTCCAGCAGTGCCGGAGGCTCGGCCAGGACGGCGGGGTCGAGAACGGCCTCCGGGGCGCCCTTGAGACAGACCAGCAAGCCGCCGTGAGGCGTCCGGTGGACGGTGCTCATC
>NZ_JBHTTU010000096.1:0-24241 GCF_042794375.1 Kitasatospora sp. NPDC056531
CCCCGGGCGCCGGGAGTACTGGGTGGGCGCCAGCACAGCGGCCACCCTGATCGCCAATGCGATCGCCCCCGGCCTGCTCGACCGCTACCTCGCCCGAACCGGGATCGACGCCCAGCGGGAAGCCGGGCCGCGCAGCGCGCAGGACCGGGCCAACCTCTGGGCACCGGGCGACGCCGTCGAGGACCACGGCGCCCACGGCCGCTTCGACGACGAGGCCCACGAGCACAGTGCCCAGCTGTGGGCCTCCCAGCACCACGGCCTGCTCGCCACCGGCGGGGCGGTGCTCCTCGGGGCCGCCGCCCGCGCGCTCGCCCGGGGGCGGTGAGCGGCGATGCCCGTGACGTGGTGTGGAACCGTCGATCCTGGGCAAGCGCGGCACGGGGCGGACATCGCCCCCCATCACGAGAGGAGTGCCCGCCATGGGTACCGAGGAGAAGCTGCGCAACGCGGCGGAGAAGGCCCACGGCAAGGCCAAGGAGGCCGCCGGAAAGGCCATGGGCGACCGGGTCGTCGAGGCCGAGGGCCGTGGCAAGCAGATCAAGAGCGACCTGAAGCAGGCCGCCGAGAAGGTCAAGGACGCCGGGAAGGACTGAAACCGCGAGCGAACAGGACGGCGCGGTCAAGGTGCGCCTCCGGCCCTGACCGGCCGCCCCAGGAGGTGGACGCGATGAGCGACCCGGGGAAGCCCGTCCCGAAGGACCCGCCGGTACCGGTCGAGACGCCGGAATCCCGGATGACCGGTGAGGGCCGACCGCCACCCGTGCCGGAGGAGGGGAAGAGGCCGCAGGACGGCCCGGAGTACGACGCCATGGAGACGGCCCACATGCTGGAGCCGCAGGAGGTGACGGAGCCCGCCCACGAACCGGAGCCGCACGAGCCGCCCGACTGAACCGGCCGGGCCGATCATCGGAGGGTTCGGCTCCACCGTCCGGCGAACGGGTGGTCCGGTACGGCGATCGCGCGTTCGGCGGCGTTGCGCGCGGCGCGCGTCCGCCGACCGGGCGGTAGACCTGGGGCGCCCGCCACGGTGGCGGGCGGCCCCAGGGCCTGTCACGAGGGTGGTGCGATGCGGACGGCGGTCGAACTCCTGCTCTGGTTGGGAGTGTTGCTGTTGCTGAACACCACGCTGATGAACCCGGTGACACCGCCGGAGGTGGCAGTCGGCGGCGGCATCGCGCTCCTCCCCGTTGGCGGCGTGGGCGGCGTGGACGGCGTGGGCGGCAGCCTCACCGTGCACACGTTCGACTGTGGAGTCTCCGCGCTGGAGGGGACGTTGACCGGAGACGCCCGGTGGACGCCCGGCTCCGACGGTGCCTACGCCGCCGCCGATCACCGGGTGCTCAAGCGGATCCGCCCGCTCGCGGCGTAGCCGTGACCGGGCCAGTTCCCGCCCCGGCCGCAGGGGTAGCCGCGAGGGAGCGGATGGAGCCCGGCCGTTGTCAGGGAGGCACCCCGTGGACCTGAACGACGCCGGACCGGACCGTCACCCCGTTCGCCCCCGGCGCCGACTTGACCCCCGGCCGCTCGGCAGCCGCCCGCCCCGGGTGGCGCTCCGCCGTGCCCGTCGCGCGGCGCCCGGGGAGCGCGTCCCGTCCGGGCTGCGGACCGCTGCCGGGTACACCTGGCGGCTGGGGCTGCTCGGCGTGGCCGCGTACCTGGCCGTCGCCGTCCTCGGCGAGCTCCAACTCCCGGTGATCGCGCTGTTCCTGGCCTTGGTCATCACCTCCGTCCTGCGCCCGCTGGTCGACCTGCTCGCCCGCGCGCTGCCCCGCTCGCTCGCCGTCCTGCTGGCCTTCGTCCTCGCCGTCGTGGTCGTCGGCGGGGTCCTGACACTGGTCGGCACGAACGTCGCCGACGAGTGGAGCCGGCTGGGCAACGAGCTGCGCGGCGGCCTCGGCCGGATCGACCAGTGGCTCACCGGCGCCCCCTTCCACCTGCGACCCGGCACCGTCACCGGCCTGCGGGCCAGGATCGAGGCCTTCATCTCGGCCCACCGCTCGGCGCTGCTGAGCACCGCGCTCAGCGGGGCGAGCCGGGCCGTCGAACTGCTCACCGGACTGGCCCTCGCGGTGTTCTGCTCGGTGTTCTTCCTGCACTCCGGCGACCGGATGTGGTCCTGGGCCCAGCGCCAACTCCCCGCCCGCGTCCGCCCCGTCCTGGGCCGGGCCGGAAGCGCCGCCTGGCGCACCTTCGCCGGGTACACCCGCGGCGTGCTGATCGTGGCGGCGGTCAACGCCGTACTGGTCGGCATCGCCCTGGCCCTGCTCCGGGTGCCGCTGGTCCTGCCGCTGATGGTGCTGGAGTTCGTCGCCGCCCTCATCCCGCTGATCGGTTCCCCGATCGCGCTGGCCGTCGCCGCCCTGGTCGCCCTGGCGGCACGCGGGCCGGTGATCGCGCTGCTCGTCCTCGCCCTGATCGTCGTCATGGGCCAGATCGAGGGCCACCTGCTGCACCCGCTGGTACTCGGCTGGTCGGTACGCATCCACCCGGTGGCCATCGCGCTGTCGGTGATCGGTGGCGCCGTCCTGGCCGGGGTGCTGGGCGCGGTCGTCGCCGTCCCGGTGGTGTCGGTCGCCTGGACGGTGCTCACCGAACTACGGGGCGGCGGCGTGCCTGCCGACCTGCCCGGGTCAGGGCGCGATGCCCCGGCGGTGGGCGACCAGCCGGGCCGCTCCCAACGCGATCGACGGCGCCCACACGAGGCTGAAACCCGCGATCACGACGGGTGAGTGCACGGTGGCGCTGACCAGCAGCAAGGTCGTCGACAGGGCCGCCAACACCGGGAACACGAACACCGGCACCCGGGCGGCCTGCCGCAGTACCCACCCCACCACCCAACGCGGTCCGTGCCGCATGCCGCGCAGCGCGCGCTCCAGCCCGCTGTCCACCCGCAGCCCGGCCTCGATCTCCGCCCCATCCGCAGCTCCCGCCCCGAGAGCCCCGGCCCGTCCATCCGCGCCACCTCCCACCGCGCGGCTGCCCACTCTGCGTGCCGCGTAACGCCCCGGACTGATGGGAACCGGCCAACTGGGTAGCCGCTGAACGTCAGGACCATCCGGCCGCAACCGGCCGAACCCGCCGGGAGGACGGGATGACCGCGAGATTCCCGGACCGAAGCATCGCCGGGCACCAGCTGGCCCTGGCCGTCGTCCCCCTGCTGGACGGCCATGCCGACGGCGGGGTCGTCGTCCTCGGCCTGGCGCCCGGTGGACTACCGGTCGCCGCGGAGATCGCCGGGGCCGTCGACGCCCCGCTCGACGCCACCGTGGTGAGCCACCTCAAGGTGCCCTGCCACGACCGGCCCGTCGGCGCCATCGCGGACGGCGCCCCTCCGCTGTTCGACCGGGACACGCTGAGAAACCTCGGGGTCACCCCGGCGGAGGTGGCCGCGAGCGTGCAGCGGGAGCGGGCCGAGGTCCACCGCCGCGAGTCGCTGTACCGCCGGGGCCGTGACCGGGTCCCCCTGCGCGGGCGCACGGCGGTCCTGGTCTCCGACGGCCTGATCGACCCCCTCACGACCCGCGCCGCCGTCCTGGCCGTCGCGGGCCACCAGCCCAAGCGGATACTCCTCGCCGCACCCCTCTGCGACGCACGGCTCGCCGCCGACCTCCGCCAGGACGTCGACGCCCTCGTCTGCCTCCACCTGCCCCGCTACGCCCACGCCGCCGGCCCGTGGTACGAGAACTTCCACGAGATCACCGACCGCGAGGCGGCGGCGCTCCTGTGACACCGCCCGGCCCCTCACCCCCGGCACGGCGTGATCGTCGGCCCGGGAACGGGGACAGGAGGCGTTTCAAAGTCCCGGTGATCTTGCAAGCGGGCTGGTCTGGGGATGTTCAGGAGGTCGAGTGGCCGGGTGAAAGCGATCAGTGTGGCGCGGTTTCGACGGCGAAGCCGTGGAGGAGGGTTCCGGTGGTGTCGGGGTCCTCGATCATGGGGGTGTGGCCGACGCCGTCGAGGATCTCGACGCGGGCGTGCGGGACTTGGCGGTAGTCCTGGGCGGAGGCCGGTTGCCATCTCCGGTCCTGGGAGCCGAAGACCACCAGGGTCGGCAGGCCGAGGCCGGCGAGCCGGTCAGGGATGGGCCGTTCCTTCAGGTACGCGCTGGACGCCTCGTCGGTCGCGGTGAGGCTGCGGTAGGTCATGCCCCGGACGTCGGCGACGATCCGGTCAGGGATCTTCACGTCGCGGGTGAACGCGGAGCTCAGCGCGGCACGGATGGTGCCGTCGGTGCGCAGCCGCCAGATGAGTTCCGCCACCACCGGCGTGGACATCAGGTGGGCGGCGAAGCTGTCGCCGATGTACGCGTCCAGCCGCGGGCCGGTGTCGACCAGTGCGATCGCCCCCACCAGGTCGCGGCGCTGCTCGGCCAGCGCGGTGGCGACGGCGCCGCCGGTGGAGTGCCCGACGACGGTCGCCCGGTGCACCCCGAGCCGGTCGAGCGCGACAGCGACCCGGCGTGCCTGCTCCGCCATGCCGTAGCCGTCGGCCGGTTTGGCTGACCTGCCGTGCCCGAGCAGGTCCACCCGCACCACGTGCAGGTCCCGCAGCGCCGGCAGGACCGGGTCCCACCACGCCGTCGAGCCGCCGAGGCCGTGCAGGAGCACCACCGTGGGTGCGTCGGGCGACCCGTCCTGGACGACGTGGAGGTCCCCGCCGGGAATGCGCACGATCTGGTCGCCGGAGGCCCCGGCCGTCTGGCTGAGAACGGACACCGTGTTCCCCGTGAGGAGGAGGGCCAGCACGCCGGCGCCCAGCAGGGTGATCCGCCACCGGCGGGTCCGCGCCCGCGGTCTGCGCGGGACGTTCGGTGCCGCGTCCGGGCGGCTGTGGGTGCGTTTGTTCTGTGGGGTGGTCGTCCCGTCCATGGCTCCTCCGTCGGTCGGTGCGGGGGTGCCATCACTCTTGCGGTGGCGGGCGCGGGGCGTCTTGGAGAAATGTCGCGCCTCGCACGGTGGTTGATTCCGGCGCCGAGCCGCTCGTACCGTCGAGGTGTGCAACCTGTTGTCCGGACGCCAGACTCCACCGCTGCCTGGGAGATCGCACGACCGTCGCGGGTGACCGCGCTGCCCGGTGTCGACATGGCCGGGTTCCGCATTCGCGGTGACAGCCCAATCGACCTACGAGCCATTCCTCACCCAGCCGTCACCGTGGCTGTCGAGCTCGGTGACCGCCCGTTCGACATCCACGGCGCGGCCGGCCGAGTGCGGTCGGAGAGCCTGACCGCCGGGCTCGGCTTCAGCGCCTTCCAGGTGTGCGCCGAGGACGTCGAGTGTGTACAGATACGCCTGTCTCCGCTCGTCGCGCACCCCGTACTCGGACTCCCGCTCGCGGAGTTGCGCGGGAGCGTCATCGCGCTCGACGACCTGTGGGGCCGTGCCGCGCCGCGCCTGCGGGAGCGGCTTCACCATGCGCGAAGCTGGCCGGAGCGTTTCGCGCTGATCGACACCGAACTGACGACCCGGTTCCATGCGGGCAGGGAGGTCGATCCCGAAGTGGCCTGGGCCTGGCGCCGGATCGTCGCCAGCCACGGACAGGCCCGCGTGAGCGAGCTCGCAGGCCGGATCGGTTGGAGCCGGCAGCGCACGTGGTCACGCTTCGGCTCGCAGATCGGCCTGACGCCCAAACGCGCCGCCATGCTGGTCCGCTTCGATCACGCCATCCACCGCCTGGTCCGCGGAGACACCCCCGCGCAGGTGGCCGTGGACAGCGGCTTTGCCGACCAGTCCCACCTCCACCACGACGTCCGCGCGTTCACCGGGACAACTCCCGCCGCCGCCGCGCACGAGCCATGGCTGGCCGCCGATGACAGAGCCTGGCCGGCACGCGACGGCGCGGAGTGCACGTTCGGTTACTGATCTCACAGTTGTCCCCCACCAGGACCACGGGGCCGCCGAGTCGGATGTGGGCGCGGACGGCGAGGTCGCGGTAGTCGGTCCAGGCGAAGCTCTTGCGGGCCCCCTTGAGCGGGAAGTGGAAGTGGGGCCGGTAGATCATCCGGCTCCTCTCGCCGGGCTTGTAGCAGCACAGTGCGACCAGCAGCACGGCGGGAGTGGGAAGTCGGTGGGGCCGACTTCCCACTCCTGGTTGCTTCAGGGGGTGGCGGTTGGGCTTGAAGTGGGGTGTGGGGGCTGGTGGTTGGTCGTGAGGGGATAGGCCCACGCGAGGAGGGCGAGGAGGAGCGCGAAGGGGAGGAGGGTGCAGAGGGTCGCGCTGCCCGGGCTATGGCGGGGTTCAGGAGGCATCGGGGGTAGTGGCCAGGTCGAGTTCGGCCCAGACGGTCTTGGAGTTGGGGTGGCGGGGGATGGTGCCCCAGCGGTCGCAGAGGGCGTTGATGAGGGTGAGGCCGCGCCCGGACTGGGCGTTGGGGGCGTGGACGGTGGGAAGGACGGGGAGCCGGTCGCCGCGCGGGTCGCTGATCTCGATGCGGAGGGTGGTGCCCCGGCGCGTGGTGGTGGTGGTGAGGGCGAGGTGAAGCTCGAAGCCGCGCCCCGGAACGCGTCCGTGCGTGATCGCGTTCGCGGCGAGCTCGGCGACGATGAGCAGGGCGGAGTAGAACGGCTCGGTATGCGTGGAGTTCAGCCCCCAGGTGGTGAGTTGACGCCTGGCAATGCGTCGGCAGATGGCGGCGCCCTTGGGTGTGCCGGCGAAGGTGGTGGTGTGACTGCGGGGGTTGTCGAGGGGGATTTCGGTCGTCATGGGAGAAAGCGTGGCGGGGCGGACGTACGCTGACCATGGATCCGGCGGGCACGGAGAGTGCTTGCGCCGACGCGGAGGGTCGACATGTACGGCCGACTCCGGATTGCTTTTACCCAGGAGGAGGCCCGAGCCGTGGAGATCAACAGCTACAGCTTGTTCGCCATCCCGGGGCTCCTCCAGACCGAGGCCCATGCAAGGGCGCTCTACGAGATGCGCAGGCCATGGCTTTCCGTGGAGCAGGTCGACAAGTGGGTGGCCGCCAGGTTGCAGCGACAGGAAATCCTGACCAGGTGGCCCTTGCCGGTCATGAGCTGGGTCCTCGACGAAAGCCTACTGAGGCGGCCGTTGGGCGGCTGGGAGACGCATCGGGAACAGTTGCAGCACCTGCTGAAGGTCGGTGAGATCCGCGGCCTGGAACTGCAGGTGATGCCCCTCGACAAAGCCGAGAACGCCGGCATGGGCGGGCCGTTCACCCTCCTGACCCCGCCGGGGCGACCGCAGATCGCCTACGTGGAAATCCAGCACGTCAACAGGCTCATCACAGACCCGGAGGAAGTCCGTAAGATGGCCGCACGATACGGCACCCTCCGGGCGCAGGCGCTCGACATGAGGGAGTCCCTGGCCTTGATCGAGATGATCCTGGGAGAGCGGTGAACATGGCCGAGCTGGCGTGGTTCAAGAGCAGCTACAGCACCAACGAAGGCGCCGAGTGCGTCGAGGTCGCCGAGACCCCAGGCGTCGTCCACGTACGTGACTCCAAGGACAAGAGCGGCCCCCAGCTGGCATTCGAGCCGGCCACATGGAACGCGTTCGTCGAGTTCGCCGCCACCACCGAGGTCTGAATCGGCCTCCTCTCACCGGCCCGCCGCTCCTGAGCGGCGGGCCGGTGGCGTTCCACTGACCCGGCACCGTACAGCGCAGTTCTGTACGGGTCTCCGCGACATCACCTGTCCGTGGGCACCTGAGCCTGGGCGGCGAGCAAGTCGGGGTGGCGGACGTTCTTGTTGCGCCGGCACAAGTGGGGGTGTCAGTGGTCATGTGCGGCCGGCGCTCAGGGACTTCAAAGTCATTCCGCCGCCCGAGCCGGCCGACCACCCGCTCCTCGTCTTGGTCTGGGACGAGGAGGCGTTCATGACCGACCTCGCACGCCACCCGGCCTTCGACTACCGACGCATCGACTCGGTGTCCACGACTCGCGCCCGCCTCCCGCCGAGCACGGCGCACTTGTCAGTGCCCCGTGGCAAACTGCCCTGTTCGACCCGCAACCGCTCTATCAGTATGACAAGTTGGGGCCGTTCACCGGATCGTGTGGCTTCTGCCGCGACACACCGACGCAGCCCCGCCGGGCCGCCTACGGTGGGACACCTGCCTACGCACTCACGTACGACGAACGATCACCAGTTTGATCGCAGTTTCGCCATGCTCTGAACCGGCCGCGCTCCCCGCGCTGGTTCCCTTACCCCCTGGGAAGGAGACGTCCCGTGCCGCACAACCTGGGTGTCGGAGTGCACCTGGTCCTGATCGAGAACGGCCGGGTGCTGCTCGGACAGCGCGCCAACACCACCTTCGCCTCCCAGCACTGGCACGCTCCGGCCGGCCACCTCGAAGCGGGAGAGTCCGTCCTGGCCGGCATGGCTCGCGAGGCCGACGAGGAACTCGGCATCACCATCCAGGAGGAGGACCTCGACCTGGTGCACACCCTCCACCACCTCGACGCCGACGACGGTGCCGGACGCCTCCAGCTGTTCTTCGCCCCGCGCGCGTACACCGGCAAGATCACCAACCGTGAACCGGACAAATGCGCCGCCCTCCGCTTCTGGCCGCTGGACGGGCTTCCGGAGCCGATCGTCGGCTACACCGCCGACGCTCTCGCGCAGATCACCGCCGGCCGCCCGCTGTCCGTCGTCGGATGGCCGGCATGAGCACCACGAGCCACCCGGGGCTCCCGGCAGCCGGGGCGCCTGCGGGGAGCGCGGAGACCCGGCTCGTGGTCGTCCGGGGAAACTCGGCGTCGGGCAAGTCGTCGGTAGCAGCGGGCGTCCGGGACCGGTTCGGCCGGGGCCTGGCCGTGGTCGCCCAGGACAACCTCCGCCAGATCGTGCTGCGCGAGCGGGACCGGCCCGGCGGCGCGAACATCGGCCTGATCGACACCGTGGCACGTTACGCGCTGGGCGCCGGCTACCACGTCGTCATCGAAGGCATCCTCTACGCCGATCACTACGGCGAGATGCTCCAACGCCTGGTGGACGACCACCGCGGCATCACCCACTGTTACTACCTCGACATCCCGATCGACGAGACGCTGGTCCGCCACGCCTCGAAAACCGATCCCCAGTACCTGGCGGCGGCCGTCACCGAGCGGGAACTGCGCGACTGGTACCGCGAGCACGACCTTCTACCAGGCGGAATCGAGACCGTCATCGGCAGCGACAGCCCCCTGCGCGACACGGTCGACCGCATCATGCGCGAGACCGCGCTCTCGGAGTTGCCCCCGCGCGACAACTAGAAGCAGTTGCTCGACCGTCGCGCCCGCGCCACTACGTAACAACCGCGACTCCGCCCCCCGTCCTCCCACTTCAACGAGGAGCACCCTGATGCACGAGACGAGCAGGCTGTCGGTCTGCGTCATCGCCCACGACCTGGACACCGACCAGATCGCCACCGTCCACTACGCACAGCGCAGTTGGACCCCGGGGCCCGCATGGACGATCCCCGGTGGGAAGGTCGACCCCGGGGAGGAGATCCCCGACGCTGCCGCTCGGGAGCTGCGTGAGGAAGCCGGGCTCATCGCCCGGCCGTCCGACCTGCGCCTGGTGCACACCATCCAGGCCAAGGAGGGCTGGGACGGGCGCGGCGGGTTCGTCCTCTTCGTCTTCGCCACCAGCGAGTTCACGGGCGAGCTGGCCAACGTCGAGCCGGACAAGCACCTGGAGGTGCGCTGGCACCCCGCCGCCGATGTCCTGCCCAGCCCGATGTTCCCGACCTCCAAAGCCGCGGTGGAGGCGTACCTGGCCGGCGGGCCCGCGTTCTCCACCCACGGATTCGACCCCGCCTCCGGACAACGGCAGCTCGTCGAGACGTGACCGGCGCCCACGGGCACCATGCCGGGCGAGTGCGCCCGCCCGGCATGGTGCTGGCACCCGACCACCGCGTTCCCCCTCTGCGAAAGGGAGTATGTGACCAGCGAACCCAAGACCTCGACCAGCCCGGTGCCGGACAGCGAGCAGCTCCTGTTCGGCGGGCCGATGCGCTACGACTACGGCTGGGCCAAGCACGAGATGGCCAGCGGCAAGGTGACGTTCTGGGCGGTCGCGCGGCAGATGCCGCACTTCCTGCGCCTGGCCGGACGGATGGCGTGGCAGGCCGACCGCGCGGCGCTGCTGACCCTGGTCGGTGCCGAGGTACTGCACGGCCTGGCCGCGGCCTTCGCGCTGATCGCCACCAACCACGCTCTGGCCGCGCCGATCGCCCCCGGCCACACCGCCCTCGGCGTCACCGTCATCCTCATCACCCACCGCCTCGGCGCCACCGCCAAGGCCGACCACATCTTCGTCCTCGATCACGGCCGCCTCGTCGAGCAGGGCACTCACGCCGAGCCGATGGCCCAGGCACCTGCCACCCGCTACCCGCTACCCGCTACCGCGAGTCCTACCTCCTCCAAGCCGCCCAGTACGTCCTCGGCGACCGCCTGCCCCACCAGACGTCCCCGACCACCACCAGCGCCTGACCCGCTCATTCGGTGGTCCCCGATCCTTCCGCACGAGCACGGGCCGTCGAGGGGGTGTCAGGGGTGGTCAGGTCGGTACCGGTAAGCCTCCGAAGTTGGCAGTATCCTCGTTCACCTCTCGAAGCCGAGAGGTGCATGACAGGATGCAATGCCGGTGCGGACAAGGAGAGTTAGGGGCCACGGTGAGTGATCAGATACTTGTCAAGGTCGAAGGTGGCAACTCGGCCGACGACTTGCGGTCGCTGCGACAGTGGCTCCTGGAGGAAGATCAACTGCGCGGCCGGGTGCGGCTGGTCGAGGCGCCGCCTGCGCCGGGCACGCTGGGAGCCGTATTGGACACGTTGACCGTGGCACTCGGTCCCGGTGGCGTGGCAACCGCGGTGGCGAGCGTGCTGATCTCCTGGATCCGACGGCAGCGGGGCAACGTGTCGGTGAAGGTGACCCGGCCTGATGGGACGGTAACCGAGTTCAGCGCCACTCACGTCAGCGGTCTGGAGGCGCCCCAGGTGCGGCAGCTGGCCGCCGAGCTTTCACGTTCGCTCGACCAGGGCATCGAGCACACCGGCCCTGGCGCCGGTAGCGAGCAGGCAGCGCAGTGACTTCGCGCGCTTCCGGTGGCGAGCCGCCGGGCACAGCGCTCGCCTCGCCGGGATCGCGGGCGTTGCTGGTCGGAACCGGGCAGCATGCGCAGGGTTCGCGGCTGCCGAACGTGCCCGCGGTGGAAGCCACGGTCCGCGAGGTCGGCCGGGTCCTGGTGGAGAACTGCGGTTTGCGGCCGGAGAATCTGCTCACCCCGCTGATCGACCCACGCGACCCGATCGAGTTCGGCAACGCGGTGGTTGCGGCGGCCCGCGAGGCCGAGGACGTACTGCTGGTCTACTACGTGGGCCATGGACTGGTCAGCCCCGGCAACGAGCTGTACTTGGCGACCGCCGCCACCGACGACGTGGCCGAAGGGCTGGCGTTCAAGGCGCTCCCGTACCAGGCCCTGCGCGAGGCGTTCAGCAACTGCCGGGCAGGGTCGATCATCGTTGTGCTCGACTGCTGCTTCGCCGGGCGCGCCCGCGGCTCGTTCGGCACTGCGGCCAGCGACGGGTTCGCGCTCGCGGCGCTCAGCGGTACGTACCTGCTCGCCTCGGCCTCGCGGGACGAACAGGCACTCAGCCTTGCGGACGAGCCGTACACGGCGTTCACCGGAGAGCTCCTGCGCTACCTGCGGGAGGGCGAGCCAGGTGGGCCGCCGGAGCTGACTCTGGAGGCGGGCTACCGCCATCTGCGCCGTGTCCTGCCGCTGCTCGGACTGCCCGCGCCGGAGCGACAGCTCAGCGGCCGGGCGGGGGACTTGGTGCTTGCGGCCAACCCTGCGGCGGCATCGCCGCCGCCGGCCGTCCTCCCAGGCGACGGCCCGTCAGTCACCGGCCGGGTGGATGAGCCGGTCTGTCCCTATCCAGGGCTGGAACCGTTCACAGCGGACGACGCCCGGTACTTCTTCGGCCGCGGCGAGCTGACGAGCGAGGTGCTCGGCAAGCTGGCGGAATGGTCGAGTACGGGAGGACCGATCGCCCTGGTGGGACTCTCCGGGGCGGGGAAGTCCTCGCTGCTGCGGGCCGGCCTGCTGCCCGCGGTCAAACGCGGGGAACTGCGCATCCCCGGGGCCGGGTCCTGGCCGCAGTTGGTCCTCACCCCCGGCGAACACCCACTGGACGCCCTGGCCGGCCTACTGGCGGAACCGGCGGGCCTCCCACGGGCCACGGTGCTGGACGAACTCCGCACCGATCCGGCCGGGGCGGCCGCGCTGGTACGCCGCGCCCTGTACCGGTTGGGCGGCGGACATGAAGTGCCCGGAGGACGGCTGCTCCTGGTGGTGGACCAGTTCGAGGAGTTGTTCACGGCTTGCCAGGACGAGGCGGAGCGGCGCGCGTTCGTCGTGGCGCTGTGCACCGCGGCAGGCCGACCACCCGCCGGTTCGGCAGAAGCCGGTGCGGGTGCCACACCCCCGGCGATAGTGGTGCTCGGCATCCGAGCGGACTTCTACGCGGCCTGCATGGCCTACCCCGAACTCGTCGACGCGCTCAAGGAGCGTCAGGTCACGGTCGAGCCGATGACGCCCGAGCAACTGCGCGAGGCGATCGAGAAGCCCGCCGAACTGGCGGGTCTCACCCTGGAAGCGGGCCTCGCGGACACCCTACTGCGCGACCTACGGGCGGGCGGCAACCTCTCCAGCAGTGACTTCTCCGGGGGCACCCTGCCGCTGCTCGCGTACGCGCTCTGGCTCACCTGGGGCCGCCGGGCAGGGCGGATCCTGACTCTGGCCGGATACAGCGCCACCGGCGGCATCTGGGAGGCCGTCACCCGACACGCAGATCTCACCTACGAAGCGCTGAGCCCGGACGCTCGGCTGGCCGCCCAACTGATGCTGCTCCGGATGGTCCGCATCGGCGAGTCCACCGAGGACACCCGGCGCCTCCTCGACCTCGCGGGGCTGCGGGCCGAACGCCCGCCGGGCGAGGCCGCCGCGATCGACACCGCACGCGACGCACTCGCCCGTGCCCGCCTGATCACCCTGGACGGGGACACCGCGCAGATCACCCACGAGGCGCTGCTGCGAGCCTGGCGGCGGCTGCGCGGCTGGATCGAGAGCGGTCGGGCCGACCTGCTGGTCCAGCAGAAGCTGCTGGAAGCCGCCGAGGAGTGGGAGCGCGCCGGACGCGACACCGGAGTGCTCTATCGGGGTGCCACGCTCGAGCTCGCCCGGCGGCTGCACAGCGGGCCGAAGGACAGGAAGCCGATCGGTGCACGGGGACGGAGTGCGCGTGAGCACAGCGGCGGGACCGCACGGCTCGCCGAGGATTTCCTCGCCGCGAGCGTGCGTGCGGACCAGCGGCGACGGCGCATCCGGACCGGCATCACCGGGGCGCTGGCGCTCCTGCTGGTGGTCTCCCTGATCGCCGCCGGCCTCGCCTTCCGGGGGCAGCAGCAGGCACAGCGGCGCCAGCGTGAGGCCGCTGCGCTGGCACTGCTCAGCCAGGCGGACACCGCCCGTGGCAACTCCCCACAGCTGGCCCTGCGCCTGGGCATCGCGGCCGACACCCTGCACCACACCCCACAGAGCACCGCCAACCTGCTCAGTACCCTGCTCACGCCCTACACCGGCACCCTGACCGGTCCGCGCGGCACGGTCGTCGGTCTGGCGTTCGCCCCCGGCGGTCGGCTCCTGGCGGCCACGGACGAGGACGGAACCGTCACCCTCTGGAACACCGGCGATCCGGACCACCCCACCCGACTCGGCGAGCCACTGACCGTGAGCCCGAACGGGCTCTACGCGGTCACTTTCAGCCCGGACGGGCATACCCTAGCCGTCGGCGGCGCGGACGGTCGTGTCCTGCTGTGGGACGTCAGCGCGCCGGACCGTCTCCGTCCGCTCGGCGACCCGCTCTCCGGGCCGAACGGGGTTGCCTACCTCGCCTTCGCTCCGGACGGACACACCCTGGCCGCCGGTGGCGGTGACGGCGGCGTCTGGCTGTGGGACCTGCACCGACCCGACCAGCCACAGCCGCTGGGCAGGCCGCTGACCGGACACACCGGTAGGGTCGAATCGCTCGCCTTCCGGCCCGATGGCCAGGTACTGGCGGCCGGCGGAGCGGATGCAACCGTCCTGTTCTGGGACGTGGGCGACCCGAAAGCCCCACGGGCACTCGGCGGACCGCTCAAGACCCGCAGCAACGACGTCACCGCGCTCGGCTTCACCCCCGACGGGCACAGCCTGGCCACTGGCGACGACTTCGGCCAGGTACTGCTGTGGAACGTCGACGACCCGGCCGGTCCCCGCCAGCTGGGCCAACTCCCGGACCGGAACACCCCGGTGCGGGCCCTGAGCGTCCGCGCCGATCGGATCGACGTCGCCGAGAGCGACCACACCACCAGTACCTGGGACACCACCGACCCCGCGAACCCTCGTCAAATCGGCGGTACCACCCTGGGCCGGACCAACTGGTCGCTCGCGGCCGCCTTCAGCTCCCAGCCGGATCAGCAGGGCCACCAGCCCCATTTGCTCGCGACGGGCAGCACAGACGGCACCGTGATCCTCTGGGACGCCACGGGAGCCGGCGCCAAGACCACGCTGCTCACCCGTCTGGGCGGCCGCACCGACATCGTGGCCTCGCTCGCGGTCAGCCCGGACGGCCGCACGCTGGCCACCGGCGGAGGCGAAGGCTCGACCGTGCTCTGGGACCTCGGCAACCGGGAGAAACCGAGCAAGATCTCCCCCGCCCTGACCGGGCAGTCGGCCTCGGTGGACGCCATGGCCTTCAGCCCGGACGGACACCTGCTGGCCACCGGAAGCCTCGACACCACCGTGGTCCTCTGGGACACCACCGATCCACACCATCCCCGGCAGCTGCGGCAGTTCACCGCCAACACGGGCGGGGTCCAGGCGCTCGCCTTCGCCCCGGTCGGGCACCTCCTCAGCACCGTCGGCGGAGACGGCACCGCGCAGCTCTGGGACACCTCCGACCCGGCCCAACCCCGGCCGCTCGGCCGGCCGCTCACCGGCCATCGCAACGCCGTCGCCGCCGTGGCCTTCACCCCCGACGGGCACACGATGGCCACCGGCGGCTGGGACGGGACGGTGATCCTCTGGAACACCGAGGATCCCGCCCACCCGCAGCAGCTGCGCCAACTCGACGGCCACACCAACTGGGTTGTCGCACTGGCGTTCAGCCCCGACGGACAGACCCTCGCGACCGGCAGCCTGGACGCCACCGTCATGCTCTGGGACACCAGCAGACCGGCCGAAACCCACCGCCTCGGCCAGCCCCTGACCGGTCACAACAGTGGGGTACGGACGCTGGCCTTCAGCCCGGACGACCACACCCTCGTATCCGGGAGCGCCGACCGAACGGTGATCGTCTGGGATGTGACCAACCCGGTCCAGCCCTATGACCTCGGTGGTACCAGCACCCGGACCGGCTCGATCACCGCGGTCGCGGTCACCCCGGACGGGAAGACTCTCCTGTCCGGCGCCGAGGACAAGATCGTCAACGTCAACGACCTCGGCGCACTCGACGAACTGCGCAACCACGCCCATTCACTGGCCTGCACACGGGCGGGCGGGGGACTCTCCGCCCAGGACTGGAGTGCCTACGTCCCTGGTTTGGGCCACCAACAGACCTGCTAGGGCCTGGGCGCCTCTCGAAGTGTCCGGTGCCGTCGCCGTTGAGGCCGAACGTGCGCTCAGCCGTCCCGACGGAGCCGGCGACCGGCTGCGCCGGGACGGGCTCCCGCGGCTTCATCAAGGGCCTGGTCCGGCAGATGGGTGTTTGCTGGAGATATGTCGGTGATCGTCGGTACCTCGGGTTGGCAGTACGACGACTGGCGCGGGGTGCTCTATCGGGAAGGGACACCCAAGCGGCGCTGGCTGGAGGAGTACGCCGAGCGGTTCGCCACGGTGGAGAGCAATGCCGCCTTCTACCGTTTGCCCTCACCGGACACCTTCGCCGACTGGCGCGCCCGTACCCCGGAGGGTTTCGTGTTCGCGGTGAAGGCCAGCCGCTACCTCACCCACATCAAGCGCCTGCACGAGCCGGCCGAGCCGGTCCAACGGCTGCTCACGGCGGCACAGGGGCTCGGAGAGCGGCTCGGCCCGGTGCTGCTCCAGCTGCCGCCCACGCTGCACGCGGATGCCGAGCTGCTGGACGGTTGTCTGGCCGCCTTCCCTGCGGGCGTGCGGGTGGCCGTCGAGCCGCGGCACCCGTCCTGGTGGACGCCGGAGATCCGTGCGGTGCTGACCGGCCGGGCCGCCGCACTGTGCTGGGCGGACCGGGAGTCACGCCCGGTCACCCCGCTGTGGCGGACCTGCGACTGGGGCTATCTGCGCTGCCACGCCGGTCGGGCCCGGCCCTGGCCCCGGTACGGGCGGCGGGCGCTGGCCGGCTGGGTGGGCCGAATCGCCGACAGCTGGGCGGACTCGGCCGAGGTTTACGTGTACTTTAACAACGACCTGGGCGGTGCGGCGGTGCTCGACGCAAGCGCGTTCGCGGCCGCCGCCGCGCGGGCGGGCCGTACCGTGACCCGGACACCGTAGGGAGTGGGCGATGATCCGCAACCGAGTGATCGTCTCCGGCGAGGTGCAGGGGGTCTTCTACCGCGACACCTGCCGTCACGAAGCAACCGCGCAGGGCGTGCGCGGCTGGGTGCGGAACCTGCCGGACGGCACCGTCGAGGCCGTGTTCGAGGGAAGCTCGGCCGCCGTCCAACGGCTGGTCGAGTGGACCAGGCAGGGGCCGCCACTGGCCATCGTGGACCGGGTCCTCGTCTGGGAAGAACAGCCCGAGGGCCTGACGGGCTTCGAGATCCGGGCAACGCCCTGGCGCGGCTAGGAACCCTCCGGCCGAGGTCAACGCTCCGGACCTTCGACGGAACGGCCGGTGCGCGATCCACGCCCACCCACCGGGAAACGTCCCCTGACTCGCCCCGGGTCGCGGGCCGTCAGCGCCGCGCCAGCAGGCCTCGTACGTAGGCTGCCTGGCCGACGTGCTGGAGGTCGTCGGCGATCACACTGATCAGACGCACGCCCAGGGTGACCGGGGGCTGCCACGACTCGTCGACGACCTTGGCGAGGGACCGGTTGTCGAGGCCGCGCACGTAGTCGACGGTCCGCGCGTGGACGGCCTCGTGGTAGCCCACGAGAAGGTCGGCGGTGGCGGTGACCTTGGCGACCTGCGCGGGTCGGTGTCCGTAGCCGGTGGACGACGCGGCGAACGGCAGGGCGAACCGGCCCACCCAGCCGTCGGCGGTCCACACCTGTTCACGGTCGGCCGCGTCGGCGACGTGGTCGTCCTGCACCCGGGTGAGGTGCCAGACCAGCCAGGCGATCGAGTTGGCCGAGTCCTGCACCTGGAACGCCAGCTGCTCGGGGGTCAGGCCGTCGACCACGTCGGTGACCGTGTCACGGATCCGGTCGAACGCGTCCACGAGAAGATCGGTGCTGGTCACACCGGCCACAGTCGCCTCCCGGTCGAGTACCCCCGCCCCACCGGCGGCGTGGCGGGTCACGCGCCGCCCCGACGATTGTGTCCCGCCCGTGGAGCCCCGGCCACCCGGGCCCGACGCGCCGTCGCCCGGGCAGCCTCCGGGGCAGGGGCCGAGCTGTACGGTCAATGATCTTGCGACCGGGGCGGGCGGCCGGGATCAGGCAGGGGCGGCGGTGGGGCGGGAGACGATCCGGCTTGCCTTCGTCTCCGCACTGCAGACACTCCCGACCCGTCGGCGTGCGGTGCCGTCCACCCCTCCACCGCGGCCACAGCCCGGCGGTGTCGGTGCTGGCGCGGCTGCCCCGGCGAGCCGATCATGGCCCTGGCGTCGTCGGGACCACCCCGGGCGGGGACGGCCGACCAAAGCGCCACCCGATGGCATGCGGTGGAACTCCTGGCTCCGCCCACCGCGGGCCGTCCCGCTTCACCCCCGTCGTCCACACCAGAAGGGCCCCCCATGGCCGCCTCCCGGACACCCCCCGCCGACCGCCGTGGCTCGGCACTCCGTTGCGTGAGCGTGGCCCTCGCGCTCGGTGTCGCCGTCGCACTGACCGGTGCAGGCCCCGCCCCAAGGGCACGGGCCGACGACGGCCCGTTCCCCGTACCGGTGACAGCCGGCCAGGCCGACCAGGTGATCACGGTCAAGGCGGACGGCACCCGCGCCACGGTGACCCTGTGGGTTCGCCAGGACGGCGTCTGGCGGTCCCTCGACTCCACCACCGACGCGCGCATCGGGTCCGGCGGCGTGCACGACGGCCCCACCCGCGTCCAGGGGACCGGGACCACACCGACCGGCACGTACACCATCACCCAGGCCTTCGGCATCTCCCCGGACCCGGGCACGAAGATGCCCTACCACCACGTCACCACGCACGACTGGTGGGTCCAGGACCCCTCCTCTGCGTACTACAACCGCATGCGCACCGACACCGAGGGCGGCTTCCACCTCACCGAACAGGGCGCCCTCGGCAGCGAACACCTCATCAACTACCCCGCCCAGTACGACAACGTCCTGGTCATCGACTTCAACACCTCCCCCGTGGTGAAGGGCCGCGGCGCCGGCATCTTCCTCCACGACCTCGGCCCCCAAGCCGGCGCCACCGCCGGCTGCGTCGCCGTCCCCGCCGCCTTCATGGCCCGGACGATGCAGTGGATCGACCCCGCCGACCACCCCGTCATCGCGATCGACTAGTACTCCAGCCTGACGGGGCGACCGCGCTCAGAACGGCCGGGACCGAGACTAATTCAGCCAACGCAGCACGAGGCGACACACTCACAGCACCAGGGCGTGCATCGAAGGTGCCTGGTGAGGATGGCGGAGAGCCCAGTTGTGATCCAGAATGACTGGATGGTCACACTTCAGACTCCCCGTTTGATCCTGCGCCGCTGGCGCGAGGAAGACGTTGCGCCCATGGCTGCCGTCAATGCAGACCCCGAGGTCATGCGATGGATCCGTGACGGCAGCGTCCGTGACGGACAGCAGACTCGCGACGGGATCCGGGCATGGGAGAACGAGTGGGAGTCACAGGGCTTCGGTCTGTTCGCCGTGGAGATCCGGTCCACCGGCGAGCTGGCCGGGTTCACCGGCCTTTCGGTGCCCGACTTCTTGCCGGAGGTACTGCCGGCGGTTGAGGTCGGCTGGCGGCTGGGACGCTCCCACTGGGGGCAGGGCCTGGCCACCGAGGCCGCTGCGGCCGCTGTACGGTTCGGGTTCCAAGAGCGAGGGCTGTCGCGGATCGTCAGCATCACTCAAGTGGGCAACGACGCCTCCGAACGGATCATGACCAAGCTGGGGATGCATCTGGCCCGTGAGACCGTCAATCCCGCCGGCGGTCGCCGAGTACGGGTGTTCGAGTTGTCGTCGGACCAGTACGTCCCAACCGCTCGTTGACGGCGGCAACGAGGACGGTAACCTCGTAGCGGACCGCGAGTCGTACCTGGTGGCCACGGCTCACCGCAACGCCGCAGACATCGGTGCGGACCTGGAACCGAAGCCGTCGATCAGCTGTCGCCGGGCCCACGTCAGAGGGCGGCCAGGCTTCTTGCCGCTCGGCAACGACGGCTCCAGCACCGCCCTTTGTTCGTCCGTCAGAAGAGCACGGTCAGCCCCGGATCGCCCCTGAAAGAGCGTATGCCGCAGATGTGTCCGGGCCGCGGGGCTTCCCAAGGGTGGCGGCCGCTGCCTGGTCGAAGCGGCCGGTCAGCTCGTGCCTGGCAGGTGCCCACCGGCCCGACCGACTCGTCGTCCTGCCCCCCCCCGGTCGCAACGACGCCCTGGGCGGGAGCGCCGGCCCCTCGTAGCCGTGGCGGGCCCGGACGATGCCGGTCGAGACGTCGCCGGAGGCGGAGTGGAACCGGCCGGGGCGGGTGTCCCGGCCGATTTCGGGGTGCTCGATGAGGTGTTCGGCGAGGGCGTCCTCGAACACCTCGGACGGGAGCGCCCCGAGCGGCCCTCGGTCACCGGCTACGTCTGGTCCTTCCAACCGAAAGCGGTCTGAACGGTCACCCCTCGACCCGCCCCCGACGTCGGTCGGCGGCTTGAGCTCCAGGGCGGTAGGCGAGCAGGGCGAGCGCGAGGACGGCGCCGATGGTGCCGGAGACGAGCAGCGGCAGGTGGCCGTCGTCGCCCCAGGCGAGGCCGGCCCAGAGGCCGGCGCCCAGGACGCCGGCTCCGGTCAGGCCCTGGTAGACGCCCTGGGCGGTGCCTTGGGCCTGGTCGGGGACGATGCCGGAGATCCAGGCCTTGCCGACGCCGTCGGTGCAGGCGTTGAAGCCGCCGTAGAGGGCGAGGACGGTGAAGATCTGCCAGGCCTGGTGGGCGTAGGCCAGACCGAGGTAGCCGATGGCGAAGAAGACCAGGCCGACGGCGTAGACGGCCCGCCGGGGCAGGCGGTCGGACAGGGCGCCGGCAGGGTACGAGGCCGCGGCGTAGGCGAGGTTGTAGAGCGCGTACGCGGCGAACACCTCGACGGTGGACAGCCCTACCTGGTGGGCCCGCAGGAGCAGGAGCGAGTCGGGGAAGTTGGCCAGCGCGAACAGGGTGAGGACAGCGGTGACGCGCCAGTAGCGGGCCGGCAGCGACCGGTACGGCGCCGAGTGGCGGGCGCCGGGCGCAGGTGCGGCCTCGGGCTTCGAGCGGGGGTGGGCGGGGTCGGCGACCGCGCGGGTCAGCAGCACGCTGAGGACGGCGGGGATCACGGCGATCCACAGCAGCGGGCGTAGCCGGTGGTCGAGCGCCGCGTAGAGGCTCAGCCCGATGAGCGGGCCGACGACGGCGCCGGCGGTGTCGGCGGCGCGGTGGAGGCCGAAGACCCGGCCGCGCTGCGACTTCGGGACACCGTCGACGAGGAGGGCGTCGCGCGGTGCGGAGCGCAGGCCCTTGCCGAGGCGGTCGGTGACCCGGGCGAGCAGGACGACGGGCCAGGCGGTGGCGAGGGCAATGAGGAGTTTGCCGAGCGCGGCGAGGCCGTAGCCGGCCGCGATGAGGGGCTTACGGGGGAACCGGTCGGCGAGGCGTCCGGCGGCGAGCTTGGTGAGCGAGGCGGCGCCCTCGGCGAGGCCCTCGATCGCACCGACCACGGCGGGCGGGGCACCGAGGACGGTGGTGAGGAAGATCGGCAGGATCGGGTAGAGCAGTTCGCTGGCGGTGTCCTGGAGGAAGGAGACCCCGCACAGCACCTTGACGTTACGGGTCAACCAGCTTGTGGGCGGCGCGGGTTCGGTCATGGGTGCGGGACCTCCGGGAAGGGTCCGGGCGCACCGGTGGTGTCTGCCGGGGCGGGCACGGTGAATCCGGCGAGGGTCGCCGCCGGGACACCACCGCGCTCGGCGAGCTGGGAGATCCGCATCGCGCTCATGGTGCTCACGGTAGACCTTCGATCCACCTCGGAGTTCAAGCGGCGGCCACCGACATACGCTGGCGAGCGGCGAGCCGCCGCCGGGGCCGGGGCCGACCGCCCGCACCGTGCCCCACGAAGGTCGTGGCGGGTGGCGAGGTCGCGCGAGACCCCGCGCTCAGGGCTCGTCCGGATCATTGGCGAGACCCCCACGGCTGGATACACTCGCCCGGCTGACCGGACATCAACTTCAGTTCGGGCAGGAACAGCGCAGCACCACCCAGGACACCAGGCACAACCCGCCGACGACCATGGGGGTCTTCATGCAGTTCCGCGCCAGAGCGTCGCTCGCCACCGCGACCGCAGCGCTCGTCCTCGCCGCTGTCGCGGGCGGCACCCCGGCCGGCGCGAGTACGGGCGCCGCGCCGCTCGCCCTGATCTCGCCCGGCGATCCGTACGCCGCGTGCAACCTCACCGCGGACGGCCCCGGCACCAACTACCCGTCCGCCGAGGACGAACCGTACGCCGCCGCCAACCCGCGCGACCCGGCCGACACCATCACCATCTACCAGCAGGACCGCTGGTCCAACGGCGGTGCCCGGGGCCTGAGTTCGAGCTACACCACGGACGGTGTGCACTTCACCCAGACCGCGCTGCCGTTCACCCACTGCGCACCGGGTGGGCTGGCCTACCAGCGGGCCTCCGACGGCTGGGTGAGCTTCGGTCCGGACGGTGCCGCCTACGCCAGCGCCCTGGTCTTCGACGCCACCACGGCACGCAGCGCCGTGGCCGCCGCCACCTCGACCGACGGCGGGCGCAGCTGGCAGCACGTCACCGAGCTGATCAGCGACAACGACCCGGCGATCACCGACGACAAGAACGCCGTCACCGCCGACCCGGTGCACCCGGGCGTCGCCTACCAGGTCTGGGACCGGGTGGACCAGGCCACCAGCCCGACACCCGTCTTCGACGGACCGGGCTACATCTCCGTCACCCGCGACCACGGCCGCACCTGGTCCCCTGCAACGCCGTTCGTGGTCACCGGCTCGACACCGAACACCCAGACCATCGGCAACCAGATCGTGGTCGATCCCCGGACCGACACGCTGTACGACTTCTTCGACTGGATCACCTTCACCGACGCGACCGCCAGCACGGTCAGCGACGTGCACTTCGGCATGGTCAGCTCCACCGACCAGGGCCGCACCTGGAGCCAGCCGGTCCGGGTCGCCACCGACACCTCCGTCGCCGAGGTCGACCCGAACGCGCCCACCGACGCCACCAAGTCCCTGCGGGCCGGCGCCGGCCTGCCCAGCGTGGCCATCGACCCGCAGACCGGCGAGCTCTACCTCGCCTACGAAGGATCGGAGTTCACCGGCGGCCAGTACGACGCGATCCAGCTGGTGCACTCCACGGACGGCGGCCGGACCTGGAGCGGGCCTACCCGGCTCAACCAGGCCCCTGGCGCTCCGGCGTTCACCCCGTCCATCACCGTGACCGCCGACGGCACCGTCGCCGTCGGCTACTACGACCTGCGCTACCTCACCCCGGGCAACACCACCACCCTGCCCACCGCCGCCTGGCTGCTCAGCTTCCCGCGCGGCGGCGAGAGCAGCCCGGTCGAACGGCAGGTCTCGCCGGTCTTCGACTGGCTCCAGGCGCCCTACGCCGGCGGCCACTTCCTCGGCGACTACCAGGCGCTGATCAACGACGGCCGCCAGATCCGCCCGGTGATGGTGACCACCAACAGCGCCGAACCGCTGAACGCCACCGACGTGTACAGCGGCCGCTTCCAGCCCGGCACCCTGCGCAACCCCGCCGCCGGCTCACCGGCCGCACAAGCGGCGCACGCCACCGCCCCGCGCGCTGTCCAACACCTGCGGCGCTGAGCCGGTTCGGTCGGAACGCACCCGCATCCTGCGGCTCCTGGAGACGGAGCCGCAGGACGCCGCGTTCCCGCGCCGGGTCCGGGCGACGGCCCGGAGGGGCTACCAGCGCAGCAGCCGGCCGGCGGCGGCGAGGCGGTCGAGGACCGTCCGGGTGGTGGCGCTGGCGCGGGGGTGGTCGCCGTGGGTGAGGTAGGCGATCTCGGCGATCTCCCCGCACGGGGCGGGTGTGCCGGTGTGGTCGGCGGTGAAGCAGGTGGTGCGGACCAGGGTGCCGGCGGGCTTGTCGTGTGCCGGGGCTTCGATGGTCAGCAGCGGTAGGACCGTGGCCGGGTCCAGGGTGACGCCGAGTTCCTCCCGGATCTCGCGGACGAGGGCCTGGGGGTGCGTCTCGCCGGGCTCGGGCTTGCCGCCGGGCAGGTAGAACAGGTCGCGGCCATGGGTGCGGGTGGCGAGGAGCCGGCCGTCTTCGAGCCGGATCCACGCCACCTTCTCGATCACGTCGGGCACCGGGGGCCTCAGTCGGCGGTCGGGGCGCCCGCGACCCGGCGCTCGCCGCCGTTGCGCTGCTGCCAGAGGCGGTAGACCTCCACCGCGTCCTCGCTCGGCCGGTAGCGCATCGGCAGCCGACGCTCGTCCCAGTTCTTGGCGAACTCGTCGTAGAAGGTCGCGAGTTCGAAGTACTTGCGGTCGTCGACGTAGTAGGGCTCGTAGGCGTCGCGGGTGGTGAGGAAGACCACCTCGTCCGGCGAGCAGTAGTACAGCGAGCCCAGGCACATCGGGCAGGGGTGGGCCAGGACGTAGATGGTGGCGCCGGTCAGGTGCTCGGTGCCGAGCTCGGTGCAGGCCTCGCGGATGGCGAGGATCTCGGCGTGGGCGGTGGGGTCGTTGGTCTGGGCGACCCTGTTGGCGCTCTCGGCCAGGATCCGGCCGTCCTTGACGATGACGGTCGCGAACGGGCGGCCGCCCTCGGCGACGTTCTGGCGGGCGAGGTCGACGGTGCGCTGGATGAAGTCCACGGTGGCCTCTTCGGGGTCGGGCGGTGGGAGAGGGGCGGGCTGC
>NZ_JBHTTU010000096.1:24251-24804 GCF_042794375.1 Kitasatospora sp. NPDC056531
CGGGGCTGCTGGACACTCCTTCGTCTCGCTTACCTTTCCCCCCCCAAACAACCCCTTCCTCCCCCTCCTCCCCCCCCCCTCCGGTTTTCCTCTCCTTCCTTCCCCCCCCCCCCCCCGCCGGTGGGGTGGGTCAGAAGGGCTTGGTCGGCAGGTACTTGCCGTCCAGGGTGATGACGGCGCGCTCGCCGCCCTCGGGGTCGGCGACCTTCTTCACGTCGAGCTTGAAGTTGATCGCGGAGATGATGCCGTCGCCGAACTGCTCGTGGACCAGGGCCTTGAGGGTGGTGCCGTAGACCTGGAGCATCTCGTAGAAGCGGTAGACGGTCGGGTCGGTGGGGATGCCGCCGGGGATCGAGCCGCGGGTGGGGATGGTCTGCAGCAGCAGTGCCGCGTCGTCGTCCAGGCCCAGCAGCTCGGCGACCGCCTTCGCGGACTCCTGCGGCAGGGCGTGCTGGCCGAGGACGGCCGCGGTGGTGAAGGCGACCGACAGGCCGGAGGCGTCGGCGATCTGCTGCCAGGTGAGGTCCTTGCGGGTCTTGGCCTCGACGGCGGC
>NZ_JBHTTU010000097.1:0-23536 GCF_042794375.1 Kitasatospora sp. NPDC056531
GCCCGCATCCCCACTCTCCTTCCTTACGCCCTTCTTTTGGTTGGGAGGGGGAACTCTCGGGGGGGAGGGGGGGTCTCCCACTCCCCCCCCCCCCCCCTCGGGGTGGGAGGTGTCAGCTCTCCGGGGTGGCCGCGGCCTTGCGGGTGCGGGTGCGCTTGCGCGGGGCCGGGACCTCGGCGGAGGCCTCGGCGGCCGGGGCCTCCGGGGCGGTCTCCGCGACGGCCTTGGGCTTGCGGGTCCGGGTGCGGGTCGCGGGCTTCTCGGCCGGCGCCTCGGCGACGGCCTCGACGGCCTCGGCCTTCGGCTTGCGGGTGCGGGTCCGGGGGGCGGGCTTCTCCTCGGCCGGGGCCTCGGTCGCCGTCTCGACGGCCTCGGCCTTGGGCTTGCGGGTCCGGGTGCGGGTCGCCGGCTTCTCGGCCGGGGCGGCCTCGACCGGCGCCTCGACGACGGCCTCGACGGCCTCCGCCTTCGGCTTGCGGGTCCGGGTGCGGCGCGGCTTCTCCTCGGCGACCGGCTCGGCGACGGTCTCGACGGCCGGAGCCGCCTCGACGACCGCCACGGCGGCCTCGGCCACGGCGGCGCCACCGCGCGAACGACGGCGGCGACGGCGCGGCGCGGCCTCGCCCTCGGCGCCCTCGACGGCAGGGGTCCCCTCGGTCACCGGAGCGGCAGCGGCGGCCTCGCCCTCGGCGCCGACCTCCGAGCCGCGGCGGGTGCGGCGGCGCTCACGGGTGCGGCGCGGCTTCTCCTCCGCCGGGGTCTCGACGGCGGCACGGCCCGGGCCGCTCCGCCCGCCGCGGCCGGAGCGGGAACCGCGTCCGCCGGTCTCGCCGAGGTCCTCGATCTCCTCGGCGCCGAGCCCGGCCCGGGTGCGCTCCGAGCGCGGCAGCACGCCCTTGGTGCCCGGCGCGATCTTCAGCAGCTCGTACAGGTGCGGCGAGGTGGAGTAGGTCTCCTCCGGCTCGTTGAACGGCAGGTCCAGCGCCTTGTTGATCAGCTGCCAGCGCGGGATGTCGTCCCAGTCGACCAGGGTGACGGCCGTACCGGAGGCGCCGGCCCGGCCGGTGCGGCCGATCCGGTGCAGGTAGGTCTTCTCGTCCTCGGGGCACTGGTAGTTGATGACGTGGGTGACGCCCTCGACGTCGATGCCGCGGGCCGCGACGTCGGTGCAGACCAGCACGTCGACCTTGCCGTTGCGGAAGGCCCGCAGCGCCTGCTCGCGGGCGCCCTGGCCGAGGTCGCCGTGGACCGCGCCGGCCGCGAAGCCGCGCTGGGTCAGCTGGTCGGAGACGTCGGCGGCGGTGCGCTTGGTGCGGCAGAAGATCATCGCCAGCCCGCGGCCGTCGGCCTGCAGGATGCGCGAGACCATCTCGACCTTGTCCAGCGAGTGCGCACGGAAGATGTGCTGCTCGATGTTGGCGACGGTCGCGCCGGTGTCGTCCGGGGCGGTGGCCCGGATGTGGGTCGGCTGGCTCATGTACCGGCGGGCGAGGCTGATCACCTGGCCCGGCATGGTGGCCGAGAACAGCAGGGTCTGCCGCTTGGCCGGCAGCATCGTGATGATCTTCTCGACGTCCGGCAGGAAGCCGAGGTCGAGCATCTCGTCGGCCTCGTCCAGGACCAGCGCGCGGACCTTGGACAGGTTCAGCTTCTTCTGCCCGGCCAGGTCCAGCAGGCGGCCCGGGGTGCCGACCACGATGTCGACGCCCTTGGTGAGCGCCTCGACCTGAGGCTCGTACGCCCGGCCGCCGTAGACGGCCAGGACCCGCACGTTGCGGACCTTGCCGGCGGTCTGCAGGTCGTTGGTGACCTGGGTGCAGAGCTCACGCGTCGGGACGACGATCAGCGCCTGCGGGAAGTCGGAGAGCTGCTCCTCGGTGGCCCGGCCGGCGTCCACGTCGGCGCGCACGACGGCCCGCTCGATCAGCGGGAGGCCGAAGCCGAGGGTCTTGCCGGTGCCGGTCTTGGCCTGGCCGATGACGTCATGGCCGGTCAGCGCGACCGGGAGGGTCATCTCCTGGATCGGGAAGGGATGGACGATGCCGACGGACTCGAGTGCCTCGGCGGTCTCCGGGAGGATCCCCAGTTCCCGGAACGTCGTCTTGATGGGTTCAGCGGTGGTGGACAGGGTGCTGCCTCTTCCGTTTTCGGAGGGGCCGAGAGCGAGCGGGGGCGGGCAACCGCGCGGCTGCGTACGGGCCGGGGCGGCCCCGAATGCAGCTGCGCGGACGCACAACCGTGCCGGTCCCTGCGGCCGGCCGGTGCGCGCGGCCCGGTGCGGGGCGCGTCGCCGGCGGCGTCGGGGAGGATTCCCGTGAGGGACCTGCGCGGGACCTCCGCCAGGGGGCGTGGTCTCGGCGGCCCTCGCTCGGCCACTGATGCGGTGCCAAGGCTTGAAGTCCAAGCCATGGTCGGAGCCGATCGGCTCTCCGACCGGGCATCCGCGTACGTGAGTACCCGTGCCTCCGGTGCGGACACGTCCGAGGGGACGGTGCCGCTACGGAGCGGGCTTGCGCGGGCCACCGAGACGGCGGTGACACCGTGCGAGCACGACGGGGCTCCGTACCACCATACAGTCAGGCGACGACTCGAACACGTGACGCGTCTGACATTGCCCCGGGGGACCGGCCCGTGACCGGGCACTCCGGGCGGTCACCCGGCTGCGCCGGGTGGTGGGGCCGGCGCCGGAGCGGGACTAAGGTGGCGGGTCATGGAGACCCATGGTGAGACGCAGGACGGCGCGGCCGGCTCGATCGGCGACTGGGCCACGTGCTCGGCCGAGCCGGGCTACCGCGCGGCGGTGCTGGACCTGCTCGGCGCGCTCGCGTACGGCGAGCTGAGCGCCTTCGAGCGCCTCGCCGAGGACGCCAAGCTGGCGCCCGACCTCGCCGACAAGGCGGCTCTGGCCCGGATGGCCTCCTCCGAGTTCCAGCACTACCAGCGGCTGCACGACCGGCTCGCCGAGATCGGCGCCGACCCGCAGGAGGCCATGCGCCCGTTCGTCGAGCCGCTGGAGCTGTTCCACCGGATGACCGCGCCCTCGGACTGGCTGGAGGGCCTGGTCAAGGCCTACGTCGGCGACGCCATCGCGACCGACTTCTACCGCGAGGTGGCCGTCCGGCTGGACGACGACACCCGCGAGCTGGTCCTCGGCGTCATGTCCGACACCGGCCACGCCCAGTTCGCCGTCGACAAGGTCCGCCAGGCCATCGAGGCCGACCCGCGGGCCGGCGGACGGCTCGCCCTGTGGGGCCGACGGCTGATGGGCGAGGCGCTCAGCCAGGCCCAGCGGGTGGTCGCCGAGCGGGACGCGCTGTCCAACCTGCTGGTCGGCGGCGTCCATGTGCAGGGCTTCGACCTGGTCGAGGTCGGCAAGATGTTCAACCGGATCACCGAGGCGCACACCAGGCGGATGGCCGCGCTCGGCCTCGCCTCCTGAGCGGCGTCAGGCCGGCCGGTGCCGCCGCGGCGCGCGGTGGGCACCGGACCGGTGCGGGTGGTGCCGGTGCGCCGGCGCCCGGCCGGCGGCCAGGTCCGGCCGGGCCAGCAGCGAGGTGAGCACCCCCGCGGCCAGCGCCGAGAAGGCCACCGCGACGACCGGGTAGCGCCCGTCCAGGCAGAAGTGAGCGACCACCCCGCCGAGCAGCGCCGCCGCCGGCGCCGTGCCGGCGACCAGCGGGCGGGACGCCCGGAAGTACGCAGGCAGGCCCAGCAGCGCGGCCGCGCCCGTGACCAGGCCGACGAGGGCGAAGGCGATCGACTCGACCAGCACGGCAGCCTCCCCGGGGGACGGGCGCGCGGCAGCGGTGCCGCACCAGTCGGCGTACCCCGCCCCACCCCGCCGTACACGCGCCGGTGCCCCGCTCCCTGAGGGGAACGGGGCACCGGGAACGAGCTTCGGACGGCGCCTCAGAGGGTGCCGAAGCCGACCTTGCGGGCGGCCTGCTCGCCGATCTCCACGTACGCCAGGCGCTCGGCCGGGACGATGACGCGGCGGCCGTGCTCGTCGGTCAGCGAGAAGAGCTTGGTGGAGCCCTCCAGCGCCTTCGCGACCGCGCTCTCGACCTCATCGGCAGTCTGCGAGCTCTCGATCACGATCTCGCGCGGCGCGTTCTGCACGCCGATCTTGACCTCCACGGCTTCCGTCCCTCCGGGGTTGCAGCCTCCACGCGCGGCACCGGACCGCCCGGAACAGGCGTTCGCGGCGACCGCGCCGTACGGCTTCACCATAGAGCACCCGATCACCGCCCAGGCGAAGGTCAGCGGATCGTCACCGCTGAGCGGAGCCCTCCCCGGCCTGATCGCCCGGGTGCATCGGGAAGCCCTTCAGCCCGCGCCAGGCCAGGCTGGCGACCAGCCGCACCGCCTCGTCGCGCGGGATCTCCAGACCCTGCGAGAGCCAGTAGCGGGCGGTGATCTGGGCCAGGCCGCAGACCCCGGCGGCCAGCAGCTTGGACTCCGACTCCGGCAGGTCGGTGTCCTCCTGGATCACCTGGCTGACCAGCGTCGCGCTCGCCTCGGAGGCCCGCTCGACCCGCTCGCGCACGGCCGGCTCGTTGGTCAGGTCCGACTCGAAGACCAGCCGGAACGCGCCCGACTCGCTGGAGACGTAGTTGAAGTACGCCTCCATCGTCGCGGCCACCCGCAGCTTGTTGTCGGTGGTCGTCCCCAGTGCCTCGCGGGTCGACTCGACCAGGGCGTCGCAGTGCTTGTCCAGCAGCGCCAGGTACAGCTCCAGCTTCCCGGGGAAGTGCTGGTAGAGCACCGGCTTGCTGACCCCGGCGCGGTCGGCGATGTCGTCCATGGCGGCCGCGTGGTAACCCTGCGCGACGAACACCTCCTGGGCGGCACCGAGCAGTTGTTCACGGCGGGCGCTTCGCGGCAGGCGGGCACCGCGCGGGCGCTCCTGCGCCTCCTGGATGGCCGTCACGGCGCTCCTCACTTCGGGTTGTTCGGGGCTGGCAAGAGGGCCGATTCTACTTTTCGGTAACCGCGCCCGCGTTCGGCGAAGGCGAGAAAAGCTGCCCGGCCTCCTTGTCAGGAGCCCACAATACGGCGCTGACCTCGGCGTCGGCAGTGGTGTGACGAGGGGTGGAACGGCCGGACCACGCCACACCGCCCGCGGCCGGGGCTCAATACCATCGTCCACCATGAGCAGCACTGAGCAGCAGGTACGTACGGTCGAGGTCCCCGGGGCGGTGCTCGCGGTGCACCGCCCCGCCGACGAAGCGGGCCCCGACGGGCGCGAACCCGGGCTCTTCGTACACGGCCTCGGCGGCTCGGCCGCCAACTGGACCGCCCTCATGGACCGCCTCGGCGGCCTCGTCGACGGCGAGGCCGTCGACCTGCCCGGCTTCGGCCGCTCCACCCCGCCCACCGACGGCAACCTCAGCGTCTCCGGCCACGTCCGCGCCGTCATCGGCTACCTGGAGGCGACCGGGCGCGGACCGGTCCACCTGTTCGGCAACTCGCTCGGCGGCGCCGTCGCCGTCCGGCTCGCCGCCCTGCGCCCCGACCTGGTCCGCAGCCTCACCCTGGTCTCGCCCGCCCTGCCCGAACTGCCCCCGCAGCGCTCCGCCTGGCCCACCGGCCTGCTCGCCCTGCCCGGCGTGCCCGCGCTGCTGCGCCGGCTGCCCGCGGGCCGGCGCGACATCGAGGCCGCCACCGAGGACCTGCTGCGGCTGGTCTACGGCGACCCGGCCGCCCTGAGCCCGGCCACCCGGGCCGAGGCGGTGGCCGAGTACCGGCGCCGGCTGGAGGTGCCGCACGCGATGCAGGCGCTGATCGGCTCCGCCCGCGGCATCGTCTCGGCGTACACCGAGCGCGGCGACCAGGCGCTGTGGCGGCAGGCCGAGCAGGTCCGGGCGCCGGTGCTGCTGGTGTACGGGCTGCGCGACAAGCTGGTCGCCTACCGCTCGGCCCGCCGCGCCTGCGCGGCCTTCCCGGACGCCCGGCTGCTGGTGCTGCCGGAGTCCGGGCACGTGGCGATGATGGAGCACCCCGACGCGGTCGCCCGCTCCGTGCGCGAGCTGATCGCGCACGCCGGCCGCTGACCACGGCGCACCGGGCGCCCCGCGGACGACGCCCGCGTATAGCGCCCGCTAACGGCCCGGTCCGGGGCGAGGTCACGGCGGTTCACTCGTTCAGGTGGCAGCCAGGCATGTGACCGATGGATCGCCCCGGGCCGGTCCTACCTTTCTGCTGCCGGACCGAACAGGTGTGGGGGAGGGCCGCTGACGCCGGAGCACACGGCGGGCGGCCCGGGAAAGGGTCCCGGCGTACGGCCCCGCGGCTCCCGTGGCCCCTTCCCGAGGGGCGTCCCAGGGGTGCGAGGGGACAGCCGGCCCTGACCGAGGGCTGCCGTCATCGCCCCGCTCCGAGGCAGAAGGAGGTCTTCCGTGCGCGTCGCCCTGCTCACCGAGGGTACCCGTCCGCATCCCCGGCGTGGTGCCGGAGCCTGGTGCGACCGGCTGGTCGAGGGCCTGCCGGAGCATCGGTTCGAGCTGTACCTGCTGACCGGCCCCGGGGGCGCGGGGGCTGTCCCGGGCGCCGCCGAGCGGCTCTCGCCCCCCTGGCTCGGGGCGCGCGACCTCGCGCTGTGGGGGCGCCGGCCGCGCGGCCGGGCGCCGGGCGCGCGGCGCAGACGCCAGTACGCCGGAGCGTACGAGGAACTGGTGCGGGCGCTCGTGCTGCCCGGGCAGCGGGCCGGCTTCGGCGCCGGGCTGTACCGGCTGGCGGCACTGGCGGGGGAGGACGGCACGCTGCCCGCCTTCCTCGCCTCCGCGCACGCCCGGCGGGTCCTGGAACGGACCTGGCGGCTGCCCGGCGCGGACACCTCCGCCGGGCAGCCGCTGGTGTGCGACGTCCTGGTTGCCGCGGACCTGCTGGAGCAGTGCCTGCGGCCGCTGTCCGCGCCCTGGTACGGCACCGGGCCCGGGGGCCTGGGCGGGGTCGACCTTTGCCACGTCGTCGGCGGCGGCCCCGCCGCACTGCCCGCCCTGGTCGCCCGGCACCTGCACGGGGTGCCGTTCGTCGTCACCGAGCACGGCCTGCACCTGCGCGAGCAGTACCTCGGCTACCGCGAGGCGCCGTACCGGTGGCCGGTGCGGGCGCTGCTGCTGGCCTTCTTCCGGGCCCTCACCGAGGAGACCTACCGGCAGGCCGCGATACTCACCCCGGGCAGCGCCCACGACCAGCAGTGGCAGCGCCGCTGCGGGGCCGATCCGGCGCGCACCCGGGTGGTGAACGAGGGCACCCCGGCCGTGGACCGCCCGGCGGCCGGGCCCGAGCCCGGGCGGCCCACCCTGGTGTGGGCGGGCGCGCTGGAACCGGGCCGCGACCCCGAACTGATGCTGCACGCCTTCGCCCGGGTCCGCGCCGAACTGCCCGAGGCCCGCCTGGTGATCCACGGCGAGGAGGCGGCCCCCGGCTACCGGGCGCACTGCGCGGCGGTCGCCGAGCGGCTGGGCACCACCGGGGCGGTGGACTTCGCCGGACGGCCCGGCTCCCTCGCCCGGGCCTGGGAGGGCGGCACGGTGACCGTCTTCACGGCGCTCTCCCAGCGCGGCCCCGGACTGCTCGCGGACGCCATGCTGAGCGGCCGGGCCGTGGTGACCACCGACGTCGGGGTGGCCCGGGAGGTGGTCGGCCCGACCGGGCTGCTGGTGCCCGCCCGCGACCCGCGCGCCCTGGCCGGGGCCTGCCTGGCGCTGCTGCGCGACGAGGAGCGGCGGGCCCGGCTCGGGCTGGCCGGGCGCCTGCGGGCGCAGGAACGCTTCGCCGTCGAGCCGGTGATCGGCGCCTTCCGGGAGATCTACCTGGAGCTGGTCTCCCAGTACCCCGCCTTCCCCGGCGGCGACGGCGGCGAGGACGGCCGGGCACCGCGCCCCTTCGCCCGCCCCGCCGAGTACTGGCTCACCGACGGCCCGCGCCCGGGCCACGGCGGGGACCCGGACGGCGGCGGCGAGGACCCCGGCACCCCGGAGCAGTCCGCCGCCCGGCACCCCCGCGGTGCCCGCCTCGCCGCACTGCCCTGCGGCACCGACACCCGACGGGAGCGCGGCGACGACCCCGGCGGGCAGGAGCACGCCGAAGAGCTCGCGGAGGCCGTCTGATGTCCGGCGGCGCGGCCGCGGGCAGCGTCGACCCGGTGCGCGAGGTGATGGCCGAGCACCGGGAGCTGTGCGAGCGCGCCGTCGACCCGCTGGAGATCGCCGCCGGGCTGGAGGAGGCCGGACTCGGCCCGGACGCCGCCGCCCGCTGCCGGCACGCCGACCTGTTCTCGCTCGCCGAGGAGCTGTACGCCCGGGTGCCCCGCCGCCCGCCCGCCGCGCCGGACCCACCCCGGCCCGGGCGGCGCGGTGCCGGAACCCGGGCCGCCCTGACCGCCGCCGCGCTGGCCGCGCCGCCCTGCGCCGCCGTGGCCGCGCTCGGCGCCCGCTGGCCGGTGCTGCTGCCCGCCGCCGTACCGCTGGTACTGCTGCCCGCGCTGACCGCCCCGGCCGAGCCCGACCCGCCGCCGACCGCCCCGGCTCGCCCCGACGCCCTGGGCCCCGCCCCGGGCCGCGCCCCTGCCCCGTCCCCGTTCCCCGGCTCCCGGCTGCGCCCCGCCGCGCTCGGCCACGGGCTGGGCCTGGCCGCGCTGTTGCTGCTCCCGCTGGCCGTACCGGGCGGGGACCGGCCGCTGGCCGTCGCGCTGGTGCTGGCCGCCGCGGTGTCGGCGGGCTCGGCCGAGCGGGCGGCCCGCTGGTATCGGCAGGTGGGCCGCGGCCACCTGGGGGCGGCCCGCACGCTGGCCGAGTTCCGGGCCCGGATGCGGCCGGTGCTGCCGGTCGCGCTCGCGCTGCACCTGGCGGTGCTCGCGGTGCTGACGTACGCCGCGCTGGCGGTGCTCGCCGTGGTGGCGCCGCGCCCCGGGCCGGGCCACGGCGGCGGGCTGCTGCACCTGGCCGCCGAGCGGGCGGGCCCCGCGCAGTGGGCGGCGCAGGGCGTGCTGGGCCTGCTGCTGGTGCTGCCCGTGCTGGTGGCCCGCTGCGGCCGGACGACGGCCGCCGCGCTGGGCGCGCTGGCCGGGCCCGCCGCGGCGGCGGTGCCGCTCGCCCTGGGCCGCTCCGGGCCGGCCGCCGTGCTGCTGGGCGGCGGCGCGGTCGCGACGGTGCTGCTGGCGTACGCCTGGGCGCGGCTCGGCCGAGCCGGCGCGCACCGCTGACGCCGCGACGTCCGACCGTCCGCCGCCCCGCCCCTCCGACGCTCGAAAAACGCTGTTCGTTCGTAGTTCTCAGTCCGCCAGGTCGTCCCCGACCTCGCTTCGTGGAAGGACGCCCCCGATGAGGGTGCTGCTGCTGGGCGCCGACGGCTTCATCGGCCGCCGGGTGACCGATCGTCTGCTGATGGACCAGGAGTTGCAGGTGACGGTGCTCGGCCGGCGCGACTCGGCCGACATCCGCTTCGACCTGACCACCGGGAGCCCGGGCGCGCTGGCCCGCTTCCTGGACGCGGTCGCGCCGCAGGTGGTGATCAACTGCGCGGGCGCCACCTACGGCAGCTCGCGCACCCTGATCCGGTCGAACACGCTGGCCGTCGCGACCGTCTGCGAGGCGATCCGGCGCAGCCGGGAGCCCGCCCGGCTGGTGCACGTCGGCTCGGCCGCCGAGTACGGGCCGGTGCCCGGCGGGGTGCCGGTCTCGGAGCAGGCCGAGCCGCGGCCGGTCGGCCCGTACGGGGTGTCCAAGCTGGCCGGGACGGAGCTGGTGCTGGCCTCCGGGCTGGACGCGGCGGTGCTGCGGGTGTTCGACGTGGTGGGCCCGGGGGCGCCGACCGCCTCGCTGTTCGGGCGGCTCGCCGAGGGCCTGCGGCGGGCGCTGGAGCGGGACGAGAACCAGGTGCGGATGCCGGACCTGTCCGGATACCGGGATTTCGTGGACGTGCGGGACGTCGCGCGGGCGATCCAGGCGGCGGCGGTCTCGGCCGCCACCGGGGTGATCAACATCGGTAGCGGGCACGCCGTCCGGGCCCGGGACGCGGCCCAGCTGCTGGTGCGGGCCTCGGGCTTCGAGGGGTCGATCGTCGAGGAGAACCGCCAGGTCCTGCTGCCCGCGCAGGCCGGCGGGCCGGGCGGCGACCACCTGCCCGGCCATCACCACCCGTCAGGGCAGTACATGCCGGGGCACCGGCCGGAGGGTCACCGGCCGGAGGGCCGACCCGCCCCGGGCGAGCCGGTGCCGTGGCGGCAGGCGGACGTGCGCACCGCCCGGGACCGTCTCGGCTGGCGGACACAGGTGCCGCTGGAGGAGTCGCTGGGGGACGTCTGGCTGGAGACGGCCTGCCGGGTGTGAGCTCGCTCCGGGGGTGTCCCGGGCCCGGAATCACGGGCCCCGGGCCGCCGGGTGGGGCCCGTCGGCCGGTTCCACGATCCGGCGCGGCCCGTCTCGCCCATCGGACGGGCCGTCTCGGAATACCGGAGGGGCGTGACACTGTTGGCCTAGAGAGCCACCTGAGTGGCGGAGCAGCAACCCCGTCCGAGGCGGCCCTGGGCCACCTGAACAAGACACCCATCGGAGTCCCCGTGTCGTTGCCACCCCTGGTCGAGCCGGCCGACGAGCTCACCGTTGACGAGGTCCGCAGGTACTCCCGCCACCTGATCATCCCGGACGTCGGGATGGCCGGGCAGAAGCGGCTGAAGAACGCCAAGGTGCTGTGCGTCGGCGCCGGTGGCCTGGGTTCGCCCGCGCTGATGTACCTGGCCGCCGCCGGTGTCGGCACGCTGGGCATCGTCGAGTTCGACGTGGTCGACGAGTCGAACCTGCAGCGCCAGATCATCCACGGCCAGGCCGACATCGGCCGCTCCAAGGCGGAGTCGGCGCGGGACTCGGTCAAGGAGATCAACCCCTACGTCGACGTGATCCTGCACGAGGAGCGCCTCGACAACTCCAACGTGATGGAGATCTTCTCCGGCTACGACCTGATCGTGGACGGCACCGACAACTTCGCCACCCGCTACCTGGTGAACGACGCCGCGGTGCTGCTCGGCAAGCCGTACGTGTGGGGCTCGATCTACCGCTTCGACGGCCAGGCCAGCGTGTTCTGGGCCGAGCACGGCCCCTGCTACCGCTGCCTGTACCCGGAGGCCCCGCCGCCGGGCATGGTCCCCTCCTGCGCCGAGGGCGGTGTGCTGGGCGTGCTGTGCGCGTCCATCGGCTCGATCCAGGTGAACGAGGCGATCAAGCTGCTGGCCGGCATCGGCGACCCGCTGGTCGGCCGGCTGATGATCTACGACGCCCTGGAGATGAACTACCGCCAGGTGAAGGTCCGCAAGGACCCGAACTGCGCCGTCTGCGGTGAGAACCCGACGGTCACCGAGCTGATCGACTACGAGGCCTTCTGCGGCGTCGTGTCGGAGGAGGCGCAGGCCGCCGCAGCCGGTTCGACCATCACCTCGAAGCAGCTCAAGCAGTGGCAGGACGACGAGGAGGACATCTACCTCATCGACGTCCGCGAGCCCGGCGAGTACGAGATCGTCAACATCCCCGGCGCGGTGCTGATCCCGAAGAACGAGTTCCTGATGGGCGACGCGCTGGAGAAGCTGCCGCAGGACCGGAAGATCGTGCTGCACTGCAAGTCGGGCGTGCGCTCGGCCGAGGTGCTGGCCGTGGTGAAGGCCGCGGGCTTCGCCAACGCCGTCCACCTGGGCGGCGGCGTGCTCGGCTGGGTGAACCAGATCGAGCCGCACAAGCCGGTCTACTAGAAGAGGCTGACGCGAAGGGAGGGCCCGCCGTCCGGCGGGCCCTCCCTTCGCGCGTCCTCCCGTGCGTCTTCCCGTACGGTCAGAGCGCGTGCTTGCGCTGCAGCACGTTGTAGGCGATCCAGCCCGGCAGCACCGGCAGCCAGAAGGTGAGCGCCCGGTAGAGGAACACCGCCGGGGTGGCGACCGCAGGGGGCACGTCCGCGACGGTCAGCGCGCCGATCAGCGCGACCTCGACGGGGCCGATGCCGCCCGGGGTGGGGATCGCCGAGCCGGCCGCGTTGGCGGTCAGGAAGACCACCGCGACGGCCGAGAAGCTGACGTCGCCGCCGAAGGCCTGCACCGAGAAGTCCAGGCAGGCGGTGAAGGAGAGGGTCAGCAGCAGGATGCCGCCGAAGCCGGTGAACAGCTTGCTGGGCGTCTGCATCAGGTCGAGCATCCGCGGCACCACGCCGAAGAACAGCGAGCGCAGCCGGCCCAGCACGAAGCGCCGCAGCGGCGCGACGGCGGCCACCACCAGGGCGAGCACGGCGGCGGTCAGCACACCGATGATCACCGCGCGGGACGCGGAGAGGTCGCCGTTGGTCTGGCTGCCGGTGATCAGGCCGAAGCTGAACAGCAGCAGCAGGTGCCCGGCCAGGCCCGCCAACTGGGAGGCGCCCACCGAGGCGACCGCCTGGCCGGGGCGGATGCCGGCCTTCTGCAGGTAGCGGGTGTTGAGCGCGATGCCGCCGATCGCGGCGGGGGCGACCAGCTTGACGAAGGAACCGGCCAGCTGGGCCGCGACGGTGCGCCGGAACGGCAGCCGCTCGGGGACGAAGCCGGTCAGGCTCATCGCGGCGGCGACGTAGCTGAACGCGGCCGCGAGCAGGGCCGCCGCCGCCCACGCCCAGTTCATCTGGGACAGCTTGAGCTGGGCGGGCTTGATGGTGGTCAGCGCCAGGTAGGCGGCGAAGGTGAGCGCGATCACCATGATCAGGCTCTTCGGCTTCAGCCGCTCCAGCCTGGCCGGCTCCATCGGCGCCTCGGGGGCGATCTGCAGGATCTGGCCGCGGATACGGCTGAGCAGGTCCTCGCCGGCCGCCGCGATGTCCTCCTCGGCCTGCTGCTGGGTGCGCTCGCCGGCCGCGACCTGCTCCAGCGCCCTGGCCCGGGCGGCGGCCTTGCGCTCCTTGGTGAGCTTGGCGAGGTCGACCCGGGTGGAGCGGCTCATCCCGACCGGCTGGAGCAGCGGCAGCGCCTGGGCGACCCGGTCGGCCCCGAGCACCGCGTTGGCGGTGGCCACGGCCCGCTCGGGGCCGATCCGCAGCGCGAAGGTGGTGACCAGCTGGGCGACGTCGATGCGCAGCGTCAGGTCGGTGGCGGCGATGTCGCCGCCGGAGAGGTTGACCAGGCAGGCCGTCTTCCCGTCCGCCGCCACCAGCAGCGACTCCCCGGTGAGCCGGCGGTGGGCGATCCGGCGCTCGTGCAGGGCGGCCACCGACTGCCACAGCGAGGCCATCACCTGGTCGGTGACCTCCTCGTCCGCCAGCTCGTCCAGGGTGCGGCCCTCGACGTTCTCGTACACCAGGATCGCGGCGTCCGGGCCCAGCTCGGACGTGGCGACCAGCTGCGGCGCACGGGCGCCCGAGGCGGCCGCCGCGTACGCGATCAGGGCCTCCTGCTCCAGCGCCTGGCGCAGCGACTGGGGGCTGCGGCGCACCGCCACCGAGCGCAGCCGCAGCCGCCGCCAGGCCCGGTAGAAGAAGCCGGAGGCCTGCTGCTCGCGGTCGATGATGTGGACGTCCAGCGGCGGGCCGTCCTGCTGGGTGACGTAGTAGCGGCGGGTGCCGCCAGGCGCGTCCGGGGCGCGGTGGGCGCCGTCCGGGGTGAAGCCGACCTTGCGCAGGCCGATCATCAGGTGCTGGCCGGTGGGCCGGATGTTGGGGGAGCCGATCGCGTACAGCGTGCCGTAGGCGACGGACCAGCCGATCAGCACGGTCAGCAGCAGCGACAGCGGGGTGGTGTAGCCGCCGAGCAGCTCGGTGACGCCGCTGAAGACCACCACCACCCACAGGGCCACCCGCCAGCGGGGTCTGCTCGACATGCCGACGGCGGTCATGTAGGCGATCACCGGGGCGAGGTAGCCGTGCACCGGGTCGGTGAGGGTGCCGTTGCTGTCCATCGGTAGCCGGGTCAGCGCGTCCCGGATGTGATCGGAGGCGCCCTCCGCCACCCACCAGTCGATGCCCAGCGAGACGCCGTACGCCAGCACCGAGGCGAGCACGCCGTCGGCGACCCGCAGGCCGTCGCGTTTGATCAGCCGCTCGACGGCGAACGCCAGCGGCACGGCGAGCACCGCGACGCTGGAGACCAGGCCGGTGATGGTGGACAGCACCGCGGAGAAGTGCGGCGCGTTGGTGGCGATGTCCTGCTCGATGCCGGTGGTGGTCGAGGTGGCGATGCCCGCCAGCACGAAGACGGCGACTATCCCGAAGACGCCGGCCAGGAAGCGGATCAGGTCGGACGGGCGGTGCGCGCGGGCGGCGAGCAGCGGCTCGTCGACGTCCAGGTGCGGGGCGTCGTCCAGCGGGTCGTGGTACTCGCCCCGCTGGACGGGCTGCACCGGAACGAGGGGTCGCTCGGCCGGCTCGGGCGTCTTCTCGGGCGTGGGGGTCTTGATCGTCGGGTCCTTGATCAGGGAGACTTCCGGCGTCGGCCCGTGCTCGGGCCCGCCGTCGGACTCGCCGCCGGGCGCCGGGGGCACGGCGGATCCGGACTCGTCGGAGTCCCTGTCCACGCCCACGTCAGCCGTCCCGGTCATCTGGTCTTGTCCTCGTATCACCACTCACCGCCCCGAAGATGGTGGCATGTCCCGCGCCCCTGTGCTGGACAGGGGGCGGATCGGGCGCGGCGGATCGATCACCCGGGGCCGCGCGTGCGCCCCTGTAAGGAAGAATGCCGCAGGTGACGGACGTAACAGACGGCGGCCTCCCGGACGACCTACCGCCCTTCGTCGAACTCGTGCTCGACCTGACCGAGCGGATTCCACCCGGCAGGGTGATGACCTACGGCGACGTCGCCGAGTACCTCGGCCAGGGCGGTCCCCGGCAGGTCGGCCGCGTGATGGCACTGTACGGCGGCTCGGTGCCCTGGTGGCGGGTGATCCGCGCCGACGGCCGCTTCCTGCCAGGGCACGAGCACCGCGCCCTCGCCCACTACAGCGAGGAGGGCACCCCGCTGCGCGAACTCGCCGACCCGCCCCGGGTCGACCTGAGGCGGGCCCGCTGGGACGGCGAGCAGATTTCACCGGACCGTTCGCGCGGGCGGGATTGACGGGGCGGGACCGTAGGCTCGATACGGGCGGGCCCCGGCGGGCCCGCCCGACCATGCTCCTGTGTACGACCCCAGGAAATTCCGTGAGCGAGCGAAGCGAGCGAGCCATCAAGAGGTGCGTGCGGGCGAATGCCCCTGCCGAGCGCAGCGAGGCGGGCGCGTGAGCGAGCGGAGCGTGCGAGCCATCGAAAGGTGCGTGTGGGCGAATGCCCCTGCCGAGCGCAGCGAGGCGGGCGCGTGAGCGAGCGGAGCGAGCGAGCCATCGAAAGGTGCGTGTGGGCGAATGCCCCTGCCGAGCGCAGCGAGGCGGGCGCATGAGTTCGCCGTACCGGCTCGTGCGCAGCCCGCTCGTCCAGCCCGACCCGCCCGCGCTGGACGCCTACCAGCGCGCCGTGGTCGAGCACACCTGCGGCCCGCTGCTCGTCCTCGCCGGACCGGGTACCGGCAAGACCACCACCCTGGTCGAGGCGGTCGCCCGGCGCGTCCAGGACGGCACCGACCCCGAGAAGATCCTCGTCCTCACCTTCAGCCGCAAGGCCGCGATGGAACTGCGCGACCGGATGTCCGGCCGCCTCGGCACCGCCGCCGCCCCGCAGGCCACCACCTTCCACTCCTTCTGCTACGCCCTGCTGCGCGCCCACCAGGACCCGCAGGACTACGCCGAACCGCTGCGGCTGCTCTCCGGCCCCGAGCAGGACGTCATGGTCCGCGAACTGCTCGCAGGCGGCGCCGAGGACGCCAAGCTCGGCAGTACCCGCATCCAGTGGCCGCTGGACCTGCGCGCCTGTCTGACCACCCGCGGCTTCGCCGACGAGGTCCGCGCCGTCCTCGCCCGCAGCCGCGAACTCGGCCTCGGCGAGGCCGAACTCGAACGCTTCGCCCAGGGCGTCCAGCGCCCCGACTGGGCCGCCGCCGCGCACTTCCTCGCCGACTACCTCGACGTCCTCGACCTGCGCGGCGTCCTCGACTACGCCGAACTCGTCCACCGCGCCGTCCTGCTCGCCGAACGCCCCGAGGTCGGTGAGGAGCTCCGGCAGCGCTACGAGGTCGTCTTCGTCGACGAGTACCAGGACACCGACCCCTCCCAGGTCCGGCTGCTGCGCCAACTCGCCGGCGGCGGACGCGACCTCGTCGCCGTCGGCGACCCCGACCAGTCGATCTACGCCTTCCGCGGCGCCGACATCAACGGCATCCTCGACTTCCCGCAGACCTTCCGACAGGCCGACGGCAGCCCCGCCGAGGTCAAGGTGCTGCGCGTCTCCCGCCGCTCCGGCGCCGTCCTGCTCGCCGCCTCCCGCGAGCTCGCCCGCCGGATGCCGATGGGCCGGCTGCCCGCCGACAAACTCGCCCAGCACCGCGCCCTGCTGCCCTCCCGCGAGGGCGGCCGGGCCGAGGTCTACACCTACCCGACCCCCGGCGCCGAACTCGACTCGATCGCCGACCTGCTGCGTCGCGCCCACCTGGAGGACGGCGTGCCCTGGGGCGAGATGGCCGTGCTCGTCCGGGCCGGCGCCCGCTCCATCCCCGGCGTGCGGCGGGCGCTCGGCGCGGCCGGCGTCCCGCTGGAGATCGACGGCGACGACCTGCCGCTGCGCGAGGAGCCCGCCGTCGCCCAGCTGCTGCTCGCCCTGCGGGTCTGCGCCCAACAGGCGACCCGGTTCGCCGCCCGCGACCGGCACGGCGACCCGGACTCCACGGAGCAGGACACCCCCGACCCGGACACCGTCGGCCCGGATACCCCCGACCCCCTCACCGTCGACCTGGCCCACGCCCTGCTCACCGGCCCGCTCGGCGGCCTCGACGGCTCCGACCTGCGGCGCCTGGGCCGCGCCCTGCGCGAGGAGGAACGCGCCGCCCTGCGCGCCGAAGGCCGCCCCGCCGCCGCCCCGCGCCCGGCCGGCGAACTGATCCGCGAGGCCCTCGCCGAACCCGAGCGCCTGATCGCCCTCGACCCGGCGACCGCCCGCCGCGCCCGCGACCTCGGCACCCTGCTGCGCAAGGTCCGCGAACGCCTCACCGGCGGCTGCACCGCCGAGGAAGCCCTGTGGGAGCTGTGGGACGGCAGCCGCCGCTGGCGCGAACGCCTGGAACGCGCCGCGCTGCGCGGCGGCGCCGCCGGCCGCAACGCCGACCGCGACCTGGACGCGCTGTGCGCCCTGTTCGAGACCGCCGCCCGCGCCGAGGAACAGGTCACCGGCCACCGCAGCGCCCTCGACCTGCTCGCCGAACTCGAAGCCCAGGACATCGCCGCCGACACCCTCACCGTCCGCGCCGTGCGCCCCGAGGCGGTCCGGCTGATGACCGCCCACCGCTCCAAGGGCCTGGAATGGCGCCTGGTCGTCGTCGCCGGCGTCCAGGACGGCCTCTGGCCCGACCTGCGCCGCCGCGGCTCCCTTCTGGAGGCCGACCGGATCGGGCGCGACGGCCTCGCCGAACCGCTCTCCCCGGCCGCCCTGCTCGGCGAGGAACGCCGCCTCTTCTACGTCGCCGCCACCCGCGCCAAGGAACGGCTGATCGTCACCGCCGTCAAGGCGCCCGCCGACGACGGCGACGAGCCCTCCCGCTTCCTGCGCGAGCTCTACCGCGAGGACGTCGACCCGCGCACCGGCAAGGTGCTGCGCCGCACCCCGCCGGTCACCGTCGAGGACGTCACCCACCGCCCGCGCCGCCCGCTGTCGGTCGCCGCCCTGGTCGCCGAACTGCGCGCCGTCACCGTCGACCCCGCCCGCTCGCCCGAACTGCGCCGCGCCGCCGCCGAACGCCTCGCCACCCTCGCCGCCGCCACCGACGAGGAGGGCCTGCCGCTGGTGCCCGCCGCCCACCCCGACCGCTGGTGGGGCCTGGACGACGCCACCGCCGCCCCCGAACCGCTGCGCAGCGCCGACCTGCCCGTACGGCTGTCCGGCAGCGGCCTGGAACAGCTGGAGAACTGCTCGTTGCAGTGGTTCCTGGACAAGGAGGTCAAGGCCCGGGGCGTCGGCTCCGCCGCCCAGGGCTTCGGCAACGTGGTGCACGCCCTCGCCGACGAGGTCGGCTCCGGCCGCACCCCCGCCGACCTCTCCGTCCTCATGGAACGCCTGGACACCGTCTGGGACGCGCTCGCCTTCGACGCGCCCTGGAAGTCCCAGCAGGAGAAGGGCGAGGCCCGCGCCGCCCTGGAGCGCTTCCTCAGCTGGCACGTCCTGGAACGCGGCCGCGACGTCGTCGCCACCGAGCACGGCTTCGACGTCACCCTCGACGTCGGCGGCGTCTCGGTGCGCATCCGCGGCTCCATGGACCGGGTCGAGAAGGACCGGGCCGGGCGCGCCTACGTGGTCGACTTCAAGACCGGCAAGCAGATACCCACCGACAAGTCGCTGCCCGAGCACAAGCAGCTCGCCGTCTACCAGCTCGCCGTGCGCGCCGGCGCCCTCAACGAGCTGCCCGGCTTCACCGCCCGCCCCCCGGCCACCGGCGGCGCCGAACTCGTCCACCTGCGCGAACCCGCCGCCAAGGCCGCCCCGGACGCCCCCAAGGTGCAGCGCCAGGAGCCGCCCGAGGCCGACCCGTGGATCGAGAACCTGCTCGCCGAGGCCGCCGGCAAGGTCCTCGCCGAGCGCTTCGTCCCGCAGACCGGCGGCGGCTGCGACCGCTGCACCTTCCGCCGCAGCTGCTCCGCCCAGCGGGACGGCGCGCAGCTCGTGGAGTAGGCACGGTTTCTCTGAGCGCCCGCTCGCCTCCGGGGGCCGTGACCCGGGGCACGGCCCGATCCCGGGTTGTCCGCCGCTCCGGTTACGGTTGCGGGGTGACCGCCGTGCTCAGCCATCCCGACCAGCTCAAGGAGCTGCTGGGCATCCCGTTCAACCGGGAGCAGATGGCGGCCATCGGCGCCCCCCTGGCACCGGCCGTGATCGTGGCCGGCGCCGGCTCCGGCAAGACCACCGTGATGGCCGCCCGGGTCGTCTGGCTGGTCGGCTCCGGCGCCGTACGGCCCGAGGAGGTCCTCGGCCTCACCTTCACCAACAAGGCCGCCGGCGAACTCGCCGAACGCGTGCGCGCCAACCTGCTCCGGGCCGGGATCGCCGACCGGGCCGACACCGACCCCCTCGGCGACCCGGAGATCTCCACCTACCACGCCTTCGCCGGCCGCCTCCTCAAGGAGCACGGCCTGCGGATCGGCATCGAACCGGACGTGCGCCTGCTCGCCGACGCCACCCGCTTCCAGCTCGCCGCCAAGGTGCTGCGCACCGCCCGCGGGCCCTTCCCCGCCCTCACCGGCACCTTCGCCAACCTCGTCGCCGACCTCACCGCCCTGGACGGCGAACTCGCCGAACACCTGGTCGAGCCCGCCGCCCTGCGCGCCCACGACGAGGAGCTGCTCGACACCCTCGCCACCGTCAAGCTCAGCAACGACGACCTGCGCGCCGTCCCCGCCACCGCCCGCGCCCGACTGGAACTGCTGCGCCTGGTCGAGGACTACCGCCGCCGCAAGCAGACCGCCGGACTGATGGACTTCGGCGACCAGATAGCCGCCGCCGCCCGCCTCGCCCAGCAACGCCCCGAGGTCGGCGAACTGCTCCGCGGCCAGTTCAAGGTCGTCCTGCTCGACGAGTACCAGGACACCTCGGTCGCCCAGCGGCTCATGCTCGCCGGCCTGTTCGGCGCGGGCCCCGACCAGCGGGGCGGCGGCCACCCGGTGACCGCCGTCGGCGACCCCTGCCAGGCCATCTACGGCTGGCGCGGCGCCTCCGTCGCCAACCTGGACGACTTCCCGAGGCACTTCCCGAAGGCCGACGGCCGCCCCGCCGACCGCTACGCGCTCAGCGAGAACCGCCGCAGCGGCGGGCGCCTGCTCGCCTTCGCCAACGAACTCGCCGCCCCGCTGCGCGCCATGCACGAGGGCGTCGAGGCGCTGCGCCCGGCCCCCGGCGCCGAACAGGACGGCTACGTGCGGGCCGCGCTGCTGCCCACCCACGCCGAGGAGGTCGACTGGCTCGCCGACTCGATCGCCCACCTGGTGCGCACCGGCACCGCCCCCGGCCGGATCGCCGTGCTGTGCCGCGGCGGCGCGGCCTTCCCCGACATCCACGCCGCCCTGGTCGCCCGCGAGGTGCCGGTCGAGGTGGTGGGCCTCGGCGGGCTGCTGCAACTGCCCGAGGTGGCCGACCTGGTGGCGGTCTGCGAGGTGCTGCAGGACCCGACGGCCAACGCCGCCCTGGTACGCCTGTTGATCGGCCCGCGCTGGCGGATCGGCCCGCGCGACCTCGCCCTGCTCGGCCGCCGCGCCGTCGACCTGGTGCGCACCGAGCGGCCCGAGGGCGTGTCGGCGCTGGCCGCGGCCGTCGCCGAGGCCGACCCCACCGAGGTGGTCTCGCTGGCCGACGCGGTGGAGACCTTCCTCACCGCCTCACCCGGTGAGGGGGGTGACCAGCCGGACGACCTGCCGTTCTCCGCCGAGGCCAGGGTCCGCTTCGCCCGGCTCGCCGCCGAACTGCGCGAGCTGCGCCGCTCGCTCGCCGACCCGCTGATGGACGTGCTGCACCGGGTGCTGGCCGTCACCGGCCTGGAGGTCGAACTCGCCGCCTCCCCGCAGGCGCTGGCCGCCCGGCGGCGGGAGACCCTGCACGCCTTCCTGGACGTCGCCGCCTCCTTCGCCGACCTGGACGGCGACCCGGGCCTGGCCGCCTTCCTCGGCTTCCTGCGCGCCGCCCAGGAGTACGAGCGGGGCCTGGACAGCAGCCTGCCCGGAGGCGAGGACACCGTGAAGGTGCTCACCGCCCACAAGTCCAAGGGCCTGGAGTGGGACGTGGTGGCCGTCCCCGGCCTGGTCAAGGGGGCGTTCCCGTCCAGTACCCCGCGCGAACGCTGGACCAGCACCAAGCGCGTGCTCCCGCACGCCCTGCGCGGCGACGCCGCCACCCTGCCCGACGTGCGCGGCGGCTGGAACGGCAAGTCGATGGCCGCGTTCAAGAAGGAGCTGGCCGAGCACTCCGGCACCGAGGAACTGCGCCTGGGCTACGTCGCGTTCACCCGCCCCCGCGCGCTGCTGCTGGCCTCCGGCCACTGGTGGGGGCCCAGCCAGAAGACCGTCCGCGGCCCGTCCGCCTTCCTGGAGCGGCTGCGCGAGCACTGCGAGCGGCCGGGCGCCGGCGAGGTCGAGCACTGGGCCGAGCAGCCGGACAAGGGCGCCGAGAACCCGGCGCTGGCCGCCGCCGTCGAACGCCCCTGGCCGCTGCCGCTGGACCCGGGCGCCCAGCACGCCCGCCGCCGGGTCGCCGCGGTGGTGCGCGGGCGGATCGCCGGGGCGCCCGCCCCCGAACCCGAGCCGATGGCCGCCGAGGACCAGCGCCAGGTGGCCTCCTGGGACCGCGACCTGACCGCGCTGCTGGGCGAGTTGGAGCGCTCCCGGCGCACCGCCCGGGAGGTGCCGCTACCCGCCGCGCTGTCCGCCACCCAGCTGCTGCGCCTGGCCGCCGACCCGGACGGCTTCGCGCACGACCTGGCCCGCCCGATGCCGCGCCCCCCGCAGCCCGCCGCCCGGCGCGGCACCCGCTTCCACGCCTGGGTGCAGTCCCGGATCGAGCCGCTGCTGCTGATCGAGCCCGGCGCGTTGCCCGGCGCCGACGACGACGGCATCGAGGACGAGCAGGACCTGGAGCGGCTCAAGGAGGCGTTCCTGCGCACCCCGTACGCCCAGCGCAGGCCCCACCGGGTGGAGGCGCCGTTCCAGCTGGTGCTGGCGGGGCGGGTGGTGCGCGGCCGGATCGACGCGGTCTACCGGTACGGTGACGTGCTGTCAGAATCGGGTGGTGCGTCACGCTACGAAGTGGTGGACTGGAAGACCCATCGCGAGGAGACCGCCGACCCGCTGCAGCTCGCGGTCTACCGGCTGGCCTGGGCCGAGCAGGCGGGCGTGGATCCCGAGCAGGTCACGGCTTCGTTCCTGTACGTCCGCAGCGGGCGGATCGTCCGTCCGGAAGGACTTCCCGACCGAAAAGAGTTGGAACGGCTCCTGATCGGGAACAGTGACTAATGAGTCACGCAGAGCATCCAAGTCATCACATCGACGTCCGAAACCTGTGCGTCGCATACGTTTCGCGCCTATTGTGGGGTCGGTAACCGGTCAACCCCCGTGCTCCGGCCGCCAGCGAGGCCCGCGTTCCCTAACCCTCAGTCATCACCGCAGGTGCCCCCGGGCATCGGCGCCTTCTGCTGGAGAGACCGAAGTTGAGCGCGACCGGATGGATCAGAGAGCGGTTCACCGGGCCGACCCCGGGACCCGCCCCGGGCGCGACCGGCACCTGGCCGAGGACGGCGCTCGCGCTGCCCCTCATCGGCATGGCGCTGATCGTCGTCCTCGACTACCTCAGCGGCACCGAGGTGACGGTCGAACCCGCCCTCACCGCCGTCCCCGCGCTGGCCGCCGTGGTCAGCCGCCGCACCTGGTACCCGCTCGTCATCGGCCTGTGCACCGAGGCGGCGGCCTTCCTGATGGCCTTCCGCAGCGACGCGCTCGGCGAGTCCGTGCACGCCGCCAGCGTCATCGCGATCCTGCTGGTCGCCACGATCGGCTGGGTCAGCGCCACCCTGAGACTGCGTCAGGAGCGCGCCCTCGCCGACGCCCAGCTGGTCGCCTCGATCGCCCGCCGGGTCCTGCTGCGGCCCGTCCCCGAGAAGGTCGGCAGCATGCGCGCCGCCGTCCACTACGAGGCCGCCGCCGCACACGCCCGCATCGGCGGCGACCTGTACGAGGTCGTCAACACCCGCCACGGCGTCCGGGCCGTGGTCGGCGACGTCCGCGGCAAGGGCCTCGGCGCGGTCGAGACCGCCGCCGCCGTCCTCGGCGCCTTCCGTGAGGCCGCCCACCAGGAACCCGCTCTCGATCGGGTGGCCGGCTGGCTGGCCGTCAGCCTCGACCGCGCCCTGCACGAGAACGACCACCCCGGCGTGGAGGAGGAGTTCGTCACCCTCGTGCTGATCGGCGTCGGCCCCGACGGCACCGCCGAGCTCGTCAACTGCGGACACCCCGCGCCGCTGCTGCTGCGCGGCGACACCGTCCGCCCGCTGGAACTCGCCGACACCGTACCGCCGCTGGGCGTCCTCGACCCGGCCGACGTCCACCCCCCGGTGCACCGGGTCCCGCTCCAGGGCGGCGACCGGGTCCTGCTGTTCACCGACGGGGTGATCGAGGCCCGGGACCGCTCCGGCGCCTTCTACCCGCTCGCCGAACGCCTCCCGCGCTGCGCCGACGGCCGCCCCGCCGACGTCCTGCAGCGCCTGCACGAGGACGTGGTGCGCCACGTCGGCCGCCAACTCGGCGACGACGCGGCCATGCTGCTCCTGCAGTACGATCCCCAGCCGACCCCGACCTTCCAGCTGCCCCAGCAGAGCGCCGTCCTGACGACCAGCTAGCCCCATCCTCCGCACGTGACACGTTCGGGTGAATGGATGGCATGACTGCCTTCTCGGGGATGGAAGTTCGCTTGGGTGGGGGTGTGTCGA
>NZ_JBHTTU010000098.1:0-23280 GCF_042794375.1 Kitasatospora sp. NPDC056531
CCACTGGTCACCGCCTCCCGGGCGGCCTCGCTGGCCGAGCTGATGGAGGAGACGGCCGCCGCCGACACCGTGGTGGCGACCAGGTACCACAACCTGGTCTGCGCGCTGAAGGTCGGCACCCCGACGCTCGCCCTCAGCTACGCGGCGAAGAGCGACGCCCTGATGGCCCGGATGGGGCTGGACGCGTACTGCCACCCGGCGCGCGAGGTCGACGCCGACCGGCTGATCGAGCAGTTCCGGGAGCTGGAGAAGCGGTCCGCGGAGCTCCGCCGGACCCTCGCCGAACGCAACCGGGCCGCCGTCCGGCGCCTCGATCACCAGTTCACCGCCCTGACCACGATCCTCTTCCCGACGACCGACCACACCCACGCTTCGAGGGAGACGCCGTGAAGGCGACCGAAGTCCCGGCGATCGCCGGCGCGTTCATGTTCCGACCGACCCCGTACGCGGACGAGCGCGGCTTCTTCTGCCGCACCTTCGACGCCGACGTGCTCCGCTCGGTGGGCCTCGACCCGAACGCCTTCGTCCAGCACAGCGTGTCCCGCTCGGCGAAGGGCGTGCTGCGCGGCCTGCACCTGCGCTCCGGCGCGGGCGAGGCCAAGTTGGTGCGGTGCTCCTACGGGGAGGTCTTCGACGTCGTCGTGGACCTGCGCCCGGACTCGCCGACCTACCGCAACGTGGCCTTCTTCGAGCTGTCCGGCGAGACGCAGGTCAGCGTGTACATCCCGGCGGGGTGCGCGCACGGCTTCCAGGCCCTGACCGAGACCGCCGACGTCTCGTACCGGATCGACCGCCCGCACGATCCGGCCGAGGACGTGACGATCGCCTTCGACGACCCGGAGCTCGCCATCCCCTGGCCGCTGCCGGCCCTGTCGATGTCCAAGCGGGACCGGGAGGCGCCGAGCCTCGCCGAGATCCTGCGACACGAGGAGAATTGAGATCGGCGTGAACAGCGAAGTCACCGGAGACACCGAAGAGTTCCACCTGCCCCGGTCGCGGACGGCGAACGAGAGGCTGCACGCCATGATCCCCGGAGGCGCGCACACCTACGCCAAGGGCGACGACCAGTACCCCGAGAACCTGGCCCCGGTCATCAGCCACGGCCGCGGTGCCCACGTGTGGGACATCGACGGCAACCGCTACGTCGAGTACGGCTCCGGCCTGCGGTCGGTCAGCCTCGGCCATGCCCACCCACGCGTGCTGGAGGCGGTGCGGCGGGAGCTCGACCGCGGCAGCAACTTCGTCCGGCCGTCCATCGTGGAGGTCGAGGCCGCGGAACGCTTCCTGGCCACGGTGCCGACCGCCGAGATGGTGAAGTTCGCCAAGAACGGCTCCGACGTCACCACCGCCGCCGTGCGACTCGCCCGCGCCGTCACCGGGCGCCCGCGGGTGGCCATCTGCGGCGACCACCCGTTCTTCTCCGTCGACGACTGGTTCATCGGCACCACGCCGATGTCCGCCGGTGTTCCGGCCGCGACCACCGAGCTCACCGTGGCGTTCCCCTACGGGGACCTGGCCGCCACGGAGGAACTGCTCACCCGCTACCGGGACGAGGTCGCCTGCCTGATCCTCGAACCCGCCGGCCACACCGAGCCGCCGCCCGGGTACCTCGCCGGCCTGCGCGAGCTGGCCGACCGGCACGGCTGCGTACTGATCTTCGATGAGATGATCACCGGCTTCCGCTGGTCCGAGGCGGGCGCCCAGAGCCTGTACGGCGTCGTCCCCGACCTCTCCACGTTCGGCAAGGCGCTGGGCAACGGGTTCGCCGTCTCCGCGTTGGCCGGGCGCCGCGACCTGATGGAGCGGGGCGGGCTGCGCCACTCCGGCGACCGGGTGTTCCTGCTGTCCACCACACACGGTGCGGAGACGCACTCGCTGGCCGCCGCGATGGCCGTGCAGACCACCTACGTCGAGGAGGGCGTCACCGCCCGGCTGCACGCCCTCGGAGAGCGGCTGGCCGCCGGTGTCCGCGAGGCCGCCGCCTGCATGGGCGTCGGCGACCACGTCGTCGTCCGGGGCCGGGCCAGCAACCTGGTCTTCGCCACCCTCGACGAGAACCGACAGCCGTCGCAGCGGTACCGCACCCTGTTCCTGCGCCAGCTCCTCGCGGGCGGAGTGCTGGCCCCGTCGTTCGTGGTGAGCAGCGCGCTCGACGACGCCGACATCGACCTCACCGTCGACGTGGTGGCCCAGGCATGTGCCGTGTACCGGAAGGCACTGGACGCCGCCGACCCCACCCCCTGGCTGGCCGGCCGGCCGGTGAAGCCCGTGTTCCGCCGGTTGGCGTGACGCGGCGTCAGCGACGCTCCCGCCGACCGGCGTCGGTCATCCGACCGACCAGCCGGTCGGCGGTCCGGTCGACCAGCCACGCGGTCGCCGGTATCGCCGCCAGCGCGGTGCACCAGCCGCTGAGGACGTCGGTCGGGTAGTGCGCGCCCAGCGCGACCTGCGCCCAGCCCATGGCGGCGCCGGCGACCAGCGCCGCGGCGAGCACGAGCGAGGTGCCGGCCACCCTGCCGAGGCCGAGCCCGTCCCGGCCTCGGCGGCGGGTCGCGAGCATCGCCGCCGTGAGGGCGAGCGCGGTGAGGAAGGCGGTGTGCCCGCTCGGGTAGGAGAGGTTCTCGCCGTGGATGGTGCGTCCCACCAGGTGCTTGAGCACCGTGGCCGTCCCCACGGCCACGCCGACGCCGGCGACGACGAACACCGCGGCGCGAGGACGCCGAAACAGCAGGCAGCCCGCCACGGCGGCCACGACCAGCGTCGCGGCTCCCACCGGCTCCCCCAAGGAGTCCACGGCCAGGGCGACGGACCGCCACGGCGGCCCCACACCGTCCACCGCCGCCCCGATCCGCGCGTCCACCCGGCCGGGCTCGCCCTCGTCGGCATACCGGATCCCGAGCACGACGACCACCAACGCGGCGAAGGCCGCAACCAGCCCGAACCACACGCGCAGCGACGGGGGCAGCACCGCGGGCGCGGGCCGGCCGGTCACACTCCCACCCAGGCGATCCAACGCGAGCCCCCCCATCGTGTCCACCCCACCCTCCAGCGACCACAACGGCCCCGCGGACACCCGCTCCCGGTCGTCAACCTGACCGACGATCCGGTCGCGACGAATCGCTGACGGACAGTCATGGAGCTTGAACGGCACCCCGCTTCGCAGCACCCCTGGAGCCGGACCCATGGTACTGGCGTACGGCGACGTACGAGCAGTGCCGGCGCCGCGCGAACACCCGGGCGAGAACCCCGCGGGGGTCAGAGCAGCATCGCCTCGAACTGGAGCTCCGGTGCGGTCAGTGGCTGCTCCGACCAGATGACCTTGCCGCGGGCCGTGTACCTGGTCCCCCACCGCTCGGCCAGCTGGGCCACCAGGAACAGGCCCCGGCCGCCCTCGTCCATGGTGGCGGCGTAGCGCAGGTGCGGGGCGGTACTGCTGCTGTCGGAGACCTCGCAGACCAGGCTGGTGTCGCGCAGCATGCGGACACGGATGGGCTCGGCGCCGTAGCGGAGGGCGTTGGTGATCAGCTCGCTGAGGATCAGCTCGGTGGTGAAGCTCAGTTCCTCCAGGCCCCAGGCGGTCAGCTGGTCGGTGCATGCGTTGCGGATGCGGGAGACGGCGGCGAGGTCGTCGGGTACGTCCCAGGTGGCCACCTGGTCGGGCGCGAGCAGTTGCGTGCGGGCGACGAGGAGCGCGATGTCGTCGCTCGGACGCGACGGGACCAGCGCGTCGAACACGGCCCGGCAGGTCTCGTCCGGGGTCCCGTCCGCGTGGGCCTCGGTCAGCGAACGGTGCAGCGCGGCGAGTCCGTTCTCCAGGTCGCGCTCGCGGCCGGTGACGAGTCCGTCGGTGTAGAGGACCAGTGCGGCACCGGGTGCCAGCTGGAGTTCGGTGGTCTCGAAGGGCAGGCCGCCCACGCCGAGTGGCGGCCCGGCCGGCAGGTCGACGTAGTCCACGCTGCCGTCGGTGTGCATCAGCACGGGCGGTGGGTGGCCCGCCCGCGCCATCGTGCAGCGCCCGGAGACCGGGTCGTAGATCGCGTACAGGCAGGTGGCGCCCGCGACCGCCAGCTCGCCCTCGATGTCACCCTCTCCCACCGCCGCCTCGCCCTGGTCGAGTCGGCCGACCAGTTCGTCGAGGCGGCCGAGCAGCTCGTCCGGGGGCAGGTCGAGGGCGGCGAAGTTGAGGACGGCCGTGCGCAGTCGGCCCATGGTGGCGGCGGCGTGCAGGCCGTGGCCGACGACGTCGCCGACGACCAGGGCCACGCGGAAGCCGGGCAGCGGGATGACGTCGAACCAGTCCCCGCCGACCCCCCGCTGCGCCGGCCGGTAGCGGTAGGCCACTTCCATGGCGTTCTGCTCGGGCAGTCCGCGGGGTAGCAGGCTGCGCTGCAGCGCCTCGGCCATCCGGTGCTCGCGGGTGTAGCGGCGGGCGTTGTCGATGGACATCGCCGCGCGGGCGATCAGTTCCTCGGCGAAGGCGACGTCCTCCTCCCCGAACGGTGCGGACTGCCCCGAGCGCCAGAAGGTGACCGTGCCCAGGGTCAGGCCGCGCGCCCTGAGCGGCGTGGAGACCAGCGAGTGGACCCCGTACGCGAGGATCCGGTCGGCGGTCTGCGGGTCGCGGGCCCACCAGGCGTGTGCCTGGCGCAGGTCGGCCACCAGCGTGGCGCGCCCGCTCCCCAGGGCAACGGCCTCCGGTGTGCCGGGCAGCGGGCTGATCTGCGAGCCCACCGGGTAGAACGGCCGGTCCTCGCGGATGCCGCCGGCGGCCACCCGGCGGATCCGCGGGCCTCCCGCGACGCCCGTGCCCGGGAGCGGCTCGTCACCGCGCAGCACCGCCTCGGCCAGCTCGACCGTGACGAAGTCCGCGAAGCGGGGAACCGCCACATCCGCCAGCTCCTGGGCGGTCCGCACGATGTCCAGGGTGGTGCCGACCCGAAGCCCGGCGTCGTAGAGCAGCTTCAGCCGGGCCCGAGCCGCCTCGGCCTGCCCGGCCAGTGCCCGCAGCTCGGTGGTGTCCCGGATCGTCGCGACGCTGCCGGGCCCGCCGCCGAACGGCGCGGTGGGGCGGTTGTTGACGGCGAGCAACCGGTCCTCGGCCAGGTGCACCTCGTCGGTGGCGGCCCGCCCGGACGCCAGCAGCCCGGCCAGCCCCGGATCGAGCCCGAACTCGGTGACCGGCCGTCCCTCCACCTCCGGCGGCAGCTCCAGCAGCCGCCGGGCCTCGTCGTTCGCCAGCAGTACCCGGCCGTCCCCGCCGACGATCAGCACGCCCTCGCGCACCGCGTGCAGCACCGCGTCGTGGTGCTCGTACATCCGCGTCATCTCGGCCGGGCCCAGGCCGTGCGTCTGGCGACGCAGCCGCCGCCGCACCAGCACCGCCCCGCCCGTCCCCACTGCGAACGCGGCGACCGCGCCGCCGAACACGATCGGCAACTGCCCGCTCACCGCGCTGCCCGCGTGCGCGACGGTGTAGCCGACCTGGACGAGGCCGGCGACCGAACCGTCCGGCCTGGTGACCGGCGCGCTGCTCTCCACGACCCGTCCGATGGGCGCGGTGAAGCTGATGGTGATCGGTCCCTTGAGGGCCGGCTGGTACGGGCCGATGAGGCGCTGCCCGATCAGCTCGGGCTGGGCGGTCTGGGCGTAGCGGATCCCCTCGGGGTTGGCGATCGCGACGTAGTCGAAGCCGCCCTTTTTCGCGATCTTCAGGGCCAGCGGCTGCAGCTCCGCGGTCGGGTCGGCGCTGCCCAGGGCGTTCACCACCGTGGGGACCTGCGCCAGGGTGACGGCCGCGGCGCGCGTGCGGTGCACGGCATCACTCGTGGCGTGGCTGTGGGCCTGCAGGATGAGCGCCGTCAGCCCGGCGCCGACCAGCAGCACCACGACGACCAGCAGCCATAGGAACACCTGCCCGGCGACACTGCGCGCCCGCAGCCGCGAGCGCAGCCGACCCCCGGCGGACCGGTGTTCCCCCGGTCCGCCCGGTTCCGCGCCCCCAGCGACGTGGCTGTCCACCTTGTGCATGCAGGCCGTCCCCGCGCATCCGGCCCCCCACCTCCACGCTGCCACCCGGCCCGGCGATGCGCATACCCGAAGCCGACGAGGGCCGGCGGACCGCCGGGCAGGTCGGCGCCCCGGGGTCCGTGGGCGCGCGCGGAGCAGCGGACGGGGTCAGCGGACGGACGCGCCGCCGTCCACGGTGAGCAGGGCGCCGTTGACGTAGGAGGCGGCGTCGGACACGAGGAAGGCCACGGCCTCGGCGACCTCGTCGGGCAGTCCGGCCCGGCCGGCGGGGGTCAGGGCGAGGATCTCGCCGCGGGTCTCATCGCTGAGCGTGGCCTGCACGCCTTCGGTCTCGGTCACGCCCGGGAGGACGGCGTTGACCCGTACGCCGGCCGGGCCGTACTCGGCCGCCCAGATCCGGGTGAGCTGGTTGATCGCGGACTTGCTCGAACCGTAGGCGGTGGCCCCGACCACGGCCTTGTCGGCCGCGAGGGAGCTCACGTTGACGATCGCGCCGCCGCCCTTGTCGACCATGGCGGGGACCAGCTCGGCGGCCAGGAAGAAGGGGGCCTTGACGTTCACGTCGAAGACCTGGTCGAAGACCTCCTCGGTGGTGTCGGTGGTACCGGCGAACGGATAGATGCCCGCGTTGTTGACCAGGATGTCGATGCCGCCGGTCAGCCGCCCCGCCTCGCGGGCCAGTCGGCGGGCGGCGTCCGCACTGGCCAGGTCGGCCTGAACGAAGTCGGCCTTCCCCCCTGCCGTACGGATCTCCCGCACGGCCTGCTCCCCACGGGCGGCATCGCGGCCGGAGACGACCACGTGCGCGCCCCGCTCGGCCAGGACCTGCGCGACCGCCCGGCCGATGCCACTGGTCGAGCCGGTGACCAGGGCGGTCGAACCGTTCAGCGACGGAGCCATGTGAACTCCTCGAAAGCCGGTTGGAATCACCTTTACCGAGCTACAACCACAGGCTCGGAAGGCCCATTCCGGTCCGCGTGGGAAGTCGGGCGGCTGGTCCGTGCGCTGCCTCAACCCGGGAAGATCACCTGCACTCAGAGCACGGACGGCGAGTCGCCCAGTGACGGACAAAACGGGCAAACGCTGACATAAACCGTGAGCCCGCTCACACCCGAAACCCTCGACGACCGGCGATAGTAGCCGCCGCCCGCGCCACCCGAGACCCCCGATCGCGGCATCCGCCCAGCTCAGAGCGGTCACCGGCCGCACAACCGGGCCCGCAGACCGACCCCGGCGAAGCCCTGGAGTACGACGGTGGATCGTAACAAGGGGGTCTTGTCGGAAACCGATCCCACCTGGCAACAATTGCTGCACCAAGCCCCACCGGCACCTGTCCCTCCGGTGAACGGCTCACCGCCACCTCGCACCCCGCGACCGTTCGGCCCCTGTCCGGCCACGGTCCACCACGGGGCGCGACACGGCCCAACCCGATTGAGGTCCAGGTCTATGCCCGCTATCAAGATGCGAATGCGCACCTCCGCCGCGATCTTCGCCGGCGCCGCCGGTCTGACCGCCCTGGGTGCCGCCGTGGTCCCCACCGTCGCCTCCGCCGCCGACGCCTCCCCCCAGGCCATCGCCGCCCAGATGGTCCCGGCCGACCAGCTCGCCTCCTTCAGCCAGATCATCTCCCACGAGTCCGGCTGGAACGTCACCGCGACCAACCCCAGCTCCGGCTCCTACGGCCTCGGCCAGGCCCTGCCCGCCTCCAAGATGGCCTCCGCCGGCGCCGACTGGAAGACCAACCCGCGCACCCAGATCAAGTGGGCACTGGACTACATGAACACCCGCTACGGCAACCCCAACGCCGCCTGGGCCTTCTGGCAGACCCACCACTGGTACTAAGCCGACCCCTCGGCCCACCCCAGCACCACACCGCGACCTTGACCCCCCACACCCTGGGGGCCGGACAGGGACCACCAGGATGACCCCGACAGGGCCCGTGCCCGCGCAACCCGCGCCGCACGGGCCCTCTCGCGGTTCCGGCCACCCGGCCCGCCTCTGGCCGGGGCCGACTTGACGCGACGCAGACAACAGTCGCGACGGCGCCGCACCCCATGGGGTGGCACGCCCGCTCCACGGCCGCAGCACACCGGCTCGCCGCGCACGCTGTTGACTTGCACTCAACCAAGATTTGTCTTTATTTTGCCGACGATGCTACGAGCCTGCTCGGCCAATTGTGATATTCTGACGAACTTTTAATTCTCTATCTTTTTCCCGGATTCTGCTTGCGATGCCATGGGCCCGGATTAACGATGGTTTGAGGGGGAATCGTAGGAAGGTTTGATCATGGGATTCCTCGCAAACCTCAGTGACCTCGGCAGGTTCCGTAGCGGTGGCGGCGGCTACGGCGGCGGCTATGGCGGCGGCTACGGTTACCGCGACTTCGACCGCGACTTCGGCCGCGACTTCGGCCGCTACTTCGGCCGCGACTTTGACCGCGATTTCGGCCGCGACTTCGGCGAAGGCGGCGGACGTGGCGGCCGCGGCGGCGGCGGTGGCTACGGCGGCGGCTGGGATTGACGTCCGCAGTAGCTGAACGCTTCCAACCCGTTGCGATGGCAGGTCGGGCATGTTTGGTGCCCGGCCTGCCGTTCGCCCGCCCGGTCCGTCCGGTTCGCGCCACCCGGCGGGTTCCAGACTCGGTGGCAGGCAGCGGGAAGACCATGAGATGAAGACCGTGAGATGACGCGGAAACGGAGTCTCCGCGAGGCTCTGCGCGGGCTGCTCGTCGTCGAGGGTTCCGACGCGCTGGTCGCCGCCGCACCGCCGGTCCCGCTCCGGGACGTATTCCGGCGCTTCTGGCCCTACACCAAGGGCGGGCGCCGCTGGCTGGCGGTGCTGCTCGTCCTGGTCTCGGTGGGCCCGGCGATCGAGGCGGCGGAGATCTGGCTGTTCAAGATCGTGATCGACGACATGCTCATCCCGCACAGGCTGAACCTGTTCCTGCCGATCGCCCTCGCCTACGCCGGCCTGGCCCTGCTCTCCGGCGCGCTGGGCTTCGCCGGCCGGGTGACGTCCACCTGGGTCAGCGAGCGCTTCCTGCTCATCCTGCGATCGGACGTGTTCCGGCACGTCCAGGGTCTGTCACTGGGCTTCTTCGAGCGGCGGCAGCTCGGCGACGTACTGTCCCGGCTGACCGGCGATGTCGACGCGGTCGAGACCTTCCTGCTCTCCGGGATCGTCAGCGCGATCGGCGAGGTGGCGCGGCTGGGCATCTACGTGGGCCTGCTGCTGGCGCTGCGCTGGGACCTGACGCTGACCGCGCTGGTCGCCGCACCGCTGTTCGTCCTCACCGCCCGCCGCTTCGCCAAGCTGATCCAGGCGGCCTCGCGCGAACGCCGCCGGCGCGGCGGTTCGATCAGCGCGGTCACCGAGGAGGCGCTCGGCAACATCGCGCTGGTCCAGGCGTACAACCGCCAGGACTGGGAGCACGCCAGGTTCCAGCGCGAGAGCATCGGCCGGTACCACGCCGCGATGGCCTCGACCCGGATCGGAGCGCTCTACGCACCGACGGTCGAGTTCATCGAGCTACTCGGCGGCCTGGCGGTGATGGGCCTCGGGACGTGGGAACTGGTCCAAGGCCGGCTCACCCTCGGCGGCCTGATGGTCTTCCTCGCACTGCTGAGCCGGCTCTACAGCCCGATCCGGGGCATGTCCGGGCTCGGCAACACCTTCTACAGCGCCTCCGCCGCCGCCGAGCGGATCATCGAACTGCTCGACCAGCGCCCGCAGGTCGCCGACCCGCCGGCCCCGCGGGCGATCGGACGGGCCCAGGGCGCGATCGAGTTCGACGACGTGACCTTCAACTACCCGGAGGCGGCGGCGCCCGCACTGTCCGGGGTGTCCTTCGGGGCGGATCCGGGGAAGACGCTGGCCCTGGTCGGTGCGAGCGGTGCGGGGAAGTCCACCGTCGCCAAGCTGCTGCTCCGCTTCTACGACCCGACCGCCGGCACGGTGCGGCTCGACGGTGTCGCTCTGGGCGAGCTGTCGCTCACCGAGCTGCGCGAGAACGTCGCCGTGGTCCTGCAGGAGACCTTGGTCTTCCACGGCACCGTCCGGGACAACATCGCGTACGGTCGCCCGGAGGCGACCGAGGCCGAGATCCTGGCGGCCGCCAGGGCGGCGGACGCCCACGGGTTCGTCAGCCTGCTGCCCGACGGCTACGACACCGTGGTCGGCCAGCGCGGACGACTCCTCTCCGGCGGCCAGCGCCAGCGTCTGGCCATCGCCCGTGCGATGGTCCGGGACGCGCCCGTCCTCGTCCTGGACGAACCCACCACCGGCCTGGACGCCGAGTCGGCCCGGCGGATCATGGGCCCGCTGCGGGCGCTGATGGCCGGCCGCACGACGATCATCATCTCCCACAACCTGCTCACGGTCCGCGACGCGGACCAGATCGTCCTGCTCGAACAGGGCAGGATCACCGCCCAGGGCACCCACGAGGAACTCCTCGCCGACAGCCCCGCCTACGCCGACCTCCACCGGCTCCACCACCCACGGGACAGATCGGTGAGGACCGTCCCCTGAACCGGGGCGCCCTACCGTCCGTCAGGAACGGGGCACACGGCGCAGCACCGCCTCACCGGTCGTGCGGGTGCCATTCGAAGAGGCGACTGACGTGGTCAGGCCGGAGGCCAGATCGTGACCCATCGAGTCGAGGATCATGGTGTGCAGCACGTCCTTGACCACCGAGTGGTCGTAGGCGTCGCCGGCTACGTCGTACGCGGGTTCCAGGACCGCGGTCGAGACGCACCTGGTGCTGCCGACGGTGTGGGAGGGAAGGAAGGCCCGCAGCATCTCGGTGGGTAACCGCATGGTCCTGGTGCGGGTGCGGGCGGCCAGCCAGTCGCTGTAGGCGCGCTTGGAGGTGATCAGCATGGCCAGCAGATGGGCCAGCATCCGGCTGCGGCGCATCCGCACTCCGTCGAGCAAGGCGGTCCGCACCGCCAGCACGCCCAGCCGCTCCGAACCGTCGACCAGAGGCATCCAGATGATCACGCCGTCGTCGGCGTCGGCCACATGCGGGGAGACCGTGCGGTACGCCCAGCCGGCCGACGAGTCGTCGACCGGCAGCGGCTCCATGGCCTCGTCCAGTGGGATGAGCAGCCGTTGTTGCAGGTCGACGAGGTAGATCAGCGCGGCGTCCAGGCGGAGGGCCTCGGCGCACCGGTTCGCCAGCGCGGGCAGTTCGTACGGCAGGGCCGTCTGCGCCTCGCAGATCAGCTCTTCCAGCCGGTTCTCGTCGACGACAGTGTCGGAACCGGCGGACACGTGCGGTGGGTCCGACACGGGGATCACCCCTTTCGTGCCCAGTCTCACACCGATCCCGGCTTCTCTCACGTCAGGCCCGACCGTGCCGGGTGCGGCCACGAGGCCCTCGAAAGCCGTGCTGCGGAGTTGCTCTGCACCCTCATCACCGAGGCCCGTCGGCCGGCCCGGCTAGCCGATGCGCTCGGCCCAGTCGGCCGGCACCCGGCCGGCCGGCCCGGGGACGGGTTGGTCCAGGGGGTGGCTGTCGGGCGCGGCCAGCTCGGGCCCCGATTCGTAGAGCTCCGAGGTGTCGTAGTTCCAGAACCAGCTCTCGCCCGGTTCGAAGCTGCGGATCACCGGGTGGCCGGTCGCCTCGGCGTGCGCCGTGGCGTGTTTGGACGGAGAGTCGTCGCAGCAGCCGATGTGGCCGCAGCGCGCGCAGCGCCGCAGGTGGTACCACCAGCCGCCCGCGGCGTCGCACTCGACGCACCCGAGGCCGCTCGGCGGCACGGTGGGGTCGATCGGGTTCTCGGTGCTCATGGGGGGCTCCTGCGGGGTGTCGGGCTGTGCGGGGTTGATCGGGAGCCGGACCTGGAAGCGGGTGTCGCCGGGGACGGACTCGAGTCGTAGGTCGCCGCCGTGCCGGTTGACGATGATGCGCCAGGCGATGTCCAGGCCCAGTCCGGTGCCTTCGCCGACGGGTTTGGTGGTGAAGAACGGGTCGAAGACCCGGCTCTGGACGTCGGCGGGCACGCCGGGACCGGTATCGCGGAACTCGACGAGCATCCGGTCCCCGTCCCGTGCGGTGCGCACCGTCAGCGTGCCGCCCCCGCCTCCGTCGCCGCGCATGGCCCAGGCGGCGTTGTCGATCAGGTTCGTCCAGACCTGGTTCAGCTCAGCGGGGTAGCCGGGAACGCCGGGCAACGTGCGGTCGTAGTCGCGCACGACGGTGATCTCCGGGCCGAGCTTCGCGGCGAGCAGCAGCAGCGTGCTGTCCAGCAGCTCGTGCACGTCCGCGTTCTGGTACGGGGCCCGGTCGAGCTGCGTGTACTGTTTCGCCGCACCGATGAGCGCGGAGATGCGGTGGGCGGCGTCCTCGATCTCGCCCAGCAGCAGTTCCGCCTCGACCGTGCAGCCCAGCCAGTTCAGTGCGCTGCCCAACAGGTGCTCGGGGACCGCGCCCGCGATGTCGTCCAACCAGTCGGTGCCCAGGCTCGCCTGGACGAGGACCGGGGCCAGCTGCCGGCCGTCGGCGATGTCGTGCTCCTCCAGCCAGTCGCCGACCTCGTCCTCGAGGTCCGCGGCCTGCAGCGGGCTGAGGCGCGGGGCCTGCCCCGTCCGGCGGACGGTCATGTCCTGAAGCTCTCCCAGGGGGGCCAGGTCCTCGCCCCGGTTCGGCCCGGCGGCGAGCTCGCCGAACTCGCGGCGTGCCCGGGCGATGCGCTCCCGCAGCGCGGAGGTGGCGCGCATGGCGGCGGCAGCGGGGTTGTTGAGCTCGTGCGTGAGTCCGGCGGTCACGGAGCCGAGGGCCAGCAGCCGTTCCCTCTGGCCGATCGCCTCCTGGGTGTTCTTGAACCCGAAGAACAGGCCCTCCAGCAAGTGGACGGCCATCGGGAACCATTCGTGCATCATCCGCGCGAAGGCTTCCGCGGGCAGGACGAAGAACCTCGACCGTTCGGTCACCCGCAGCGAGTTGTTGTACACCTGCGGCACCTGGTCGCCGAGGTAGGCCTGGAAGGCCCCGGCGTACACCCCGGGCGCGGACGTGCGGATGACGTCCACCTCCTGACCGCCCACGCGGCGCGAGAGCACCACGGTTCCCTGGAAGAGCGCGTAGAAGCTCTCGGCCGGATCGCCCTCCCGGTACACCGGGCCCGGGTCGAACCACTCCACGTGGCCGTCCCGGCACAGTCGGGCGAGCTGGTCGGGGGCCAGCTTCTCGAACAGGAACAGCGTCCGCAGTTCCCGCTCCTCGCACTTGGCCGGGCCGGCGGTCATGACTGCTCCAGATAGCGATGCGCGAGCATGACGGCCATGGCGCCCTCGCCGACGGCCGAGGCGACCCGCTTGGCGGACTCCGCGCGCACGTCTCCGGCCGCGAACACCCCCGGCACGCTGGTCTCCAGGTGGTAGGGCGGCCGGTCCAGCACCCATCCGGCGGGCGGGCCCCCGTCGGCGCTCAGGTCGGGCCCGGTCAGCACGAAGCCGTGCGAGTCCCTGAGCACGGTGCCCTCCAGCCAGTCGGTCAGCGGGGCGGCGCCGATGAAGACGTACATCCACTGGGCGTCGACGGTCTCGGTCCGCCCGGTCGCCCGGTTGCGCAGGGTCAGCCCTTCCAGGTGGTCCTTGCCGTGCGCGGCCTCCACGACCGTGTCCGTGCGCACCGTGATGGCAGGGGATTCCTGGACCCGCTGGAGCAGGTAGTACGACATGGAGGCGGCCAGCTGCGGCGCCCGCACCAGCAGCGTGACCCGCCGGGCGGTCCGGGCGAGGAACATCGCGGCCTGGCCGGCGGAGTTCGCCCCGCCGACGATGTACACGTCCTGCCCCTGGCAGGCGGCGACCTCGGTCAGCGCCGAGCCGTAGTAGACCCCGCGTCCGGTCAGCTCGGCCGTCCCCGGCACGTCCAGCTGCCGGTACGACACGCCCGTCGCGAGGATCACGGCCTGGGCGGAGACGGCGGAGCCGTCGGCGAAGCGCAGCGTGCGGGCGGCCCCGTTCACCTCCAGGCCGGTGACCTTGCAGGCCGTGAGCAGCTCCGCCCCGAACCTGGTGGCCTGGCGGCGGGCCCGCTCGGTGAGCTGCGCGCCGGAGACCCCGTCGGGGAAGCCCAGGTAGTTCTCGATGCGGGAGCTCTGGCCGGCCTGGCCGCCGGTCGCCTCGCGTTCCACGAGGACGGTGCGCAGCCCCTCCGAGGCTCCGTAGACGGCCGCGCCGAGGCCGGCGGGGCCGCCGCCGACGATGACCAGGTCGTAGAAGTCGGCCGCGGGCGTCGTCGACAGCCCGACGTGGGCGGCCAGGTCCCGTTCCGTGGGCTCGACGAGCGCGGTGCCGCCCGGGGTCACCACCAGCGGCAGCCGCAAGCCCGTCTGCCCCGCGGCGGCCAGCAGCCGCCTGCCCTCCGGTTCCTCGCTGGAGTACCACCGGTACGGCACCTGGTTGCGGGCGAGGAACTCCCGGATCTGCGAGGACCGGGCCGACCAGCGGTGGCCGACGACCTTGGTGGTGTCCACGGTGCGACCGTCGCCGGCCCGCCAGGACTCCAGGAGGTCGTCCACCACCGGGTAGAGCTTCTCCTCCGGTGGCTCCCACGGCTTGAGCAGGTAGTGGTCGAGGTCGACGACGTTGATGGCGTCGATGGCGGCGTTGGTGTCGGCGTAGGCGGTGAGCAGCACCCGTCGGGCCCCGGGGTACAGGTCGAGCGCCTCCTCCAGGAACTCGATGCCGTTCATCTGCGGCATCCGGTAGTCGGCCAGGATCACCGCGACCGGCGCGCCCCGCAGCTTCAGCTCGCGCAGCGCCTCCAGCGCCGACGCGCCGGACTCGGCGCGGACCACCCGGTAGCGGTCCCCGTAGCGGCGGCGGAGGTCCCGGGCCACAGCACGCGATACGGCGGGATCGTCGTCCACGGTCAGGAGCACGGTCCGCGCCGCGTCGGTGGCCTCTGCCATGGTTCACCACCCGGGATCGTCGCAGGGCTGGAGGGGACGGCCCTTCCAGTCTGCTCGTCGGCACGCGCGACGGCCCGCCGTAGCAGGGGCTCAGCCGAGGGCGCGGTCGAGGTTGAAGGCGGCGCTGATCAGCGAGAGGTGGGTGAACGCCTGCGGGAAGTTGCCGAGTTGTTCTCCGGTCCGGCCGATCTCCTCGGCGTAGAGACCGAGGTGGTTGCCGTAGGTGAGCATCTTCTCGAAGGCCAGCCGGGCCTCCTCCAGGCGTCCGGCGCGGGTGAGCGCCTCGACGTACCAGAAGGAGCAGATCGAGAACGTGCCCTCGGAGCCCCGCAGGCCGTCCGGGCTGGCCTCCGGATCGTAGCGGTAGACCAGCGAGTCGGAGACCAGGTCCGCGGTGAGCGCCTCCAGGGTCGCGAGCCACTTGGGGTCGGTGGGCGAGATGAACTTGGCCATCGGCATCATCAGCACGGAGGCGTCGAGTACGTCGTCGCCCAGTCCTTGGACGAACGCCCCGCGCTCGGCCGACCAGCCCTGTCGCATGATCTGCCGGTAGATCGCGTCCCGGCTCTGCCGCCAGCGCGGAAGATCGGCCGGCAGGCCGCGCCGGTTGGCCATCCGGATGCCGCGCTCGATCGCCACCCAGCACATCAGCCGCGAGTAGACGAAGTTCCTCCGACCGCCCCGGGTCTCCCAGATGCCCTCGTCGGGCTGGTCCCAGTGGTCGCAGAGCCAGTCCACCACGGAGCCGACCTCGTCCCAGTGGTCGCTGCTGATGGGCTGCCCCCACTTGTCGTACAGGTAGATGGAGTCGATCAGTGCCCCGTAGATGTCCAGTTGGAGCTGCTTGGTGGCAGCGTTTCCCACCCGCACCGGAGCGGACCCCAGATGGCCCTCGAAGTGGGGCAGCTCGAATTCGGGCAGGTCACAGCGGCCGTCGATGCCGTACATGATCTGCAGTGGTCCGGTCGCGCCCCCGCCCCGCATGATCCCCCGCTCGGAGACGAAGCTCATGAAGGCCTCGGCCTCCGAGGTGAAGCCCAGGCGCAGCATGGCGTAGACGCAGAAGGCGGCGTCGCGGATCCAGACGTACCGGTAGTCCCAGTTGCGCTCACCACCGACCCGCTCGGGCAGGCTGGTCGTCGGCGCGGCCACGATCGCACCGGTCGGCACGTAGGTGAGCAGCTTCAGCGCCAGCGCCGAGCGGTGCACCATCTCCCGCCACCGGCCGCGGTAGCGGGAGCGGCCCAGCCAGTGGCGCCAGAACCGGACCGTCGCCTCGAACTGCTCCTCCGCCTCGGCGTGCGGACAGGCCCGCGGGCGGACGTCGTCGCCGATCCGGTCGAGGGCGAACACCACGGACTCGCCTTCGAGGAGCTTGAAGTGCGACCACACGTCCGTGCCGTCGCATTCGAGCGGCGCGGTGGAGGTCAGCGCCAGTGAGATCGACGGGGACTCGAAGACGGCCTCGTGGGCCTGCACGCGTGCGGTGTGCGCCTCGGCGCCGTAGCCGAAGCGGGGAGCTATCCGCGCTCCGAACGGAAGGGTTCCCCGGACGCACATCACCCGCCGGATCAGCCGGTGCCGGGAGGCCTCGCGCGACTCGTCGACGACCGGCATGAAGTCCTGGATCTCCGCCACCCCGTCGGCGGCGTAGAACCTGGTGATCAGCACGTTGGTGTCGGGGAAGTAGAACTGCCGCGTACGCGCGGGCACGTCGGCGGCCAGCTCGAACGACCCGCCCCGGTCGGCGTCGAGGATGGACGCGAACACGCTCGGTGCGTCGAAACGCGGGCAGCAGTACCAGTCGATGGTGCCGTTGGTGCCGACGAGCGCGGCGGTGCGGAGATCGCCGATCAGGCCGTGCTCGGAGATCGGCAGATAGCGTGAGCCGTCCACTCGCCCGAATCCGTTCCCGAACTCCATGCCGGCCTCCCTACCGTTCCACTGTGGGCAGGTGCGGGGATCGAGAGAACCTTGCATTTCATGGTAGATCGCTCCCGGATCCCGGCGCGGCGGGCCGGGTGCGCCTGGGGATCGCGACCGCCCGTGCCCCGGCGGGCCGCCGGGGCACGGCCGTCGGACGGATCAGCCTCGCGGCGGGGCCGCGGCGGCGCGGAAGTCCGCGAGGGCCTCGGTGAGCGCCCTGGTCACCGGGCCGTGCTGGGAGTTGAGGAAGAAGTGCCCTCCGGGGAAGGCCTGGAGCCGGAACCCTCCGGAGGTGACCTCCGACCAGCGCTCCGCCTCCTGCCGGGTCACCTGCGGGTCGGCGTCCCCGGTCAGCACGCTGATCGGGCAGCGCAGCGCCGGCCCGTCCCGGTGAACGTACGTCTCCACCGCCGTGTAGTCGGCGCGCAGGCACGGCAGGATCATCTGCCGGATGTCCTCGTCGTCCAGCAGCGCGGCGTCGGTGCCGTTCAGCCGCCGGACCTCGGCGAGGATGCCGGCGTCGTCGCGCAGGTGCACGGTCTCGTGCCGCGTGGTGGTCGGCGAGCGGCGACCCGAGACGATCAGGCCGAGCAGGTCGACGTCGCCCTCGGCCTCCAGCCGGCGGGCGGTCTCGTAGCCGAGTACGGCACCCATGCTGTGCCCGAAGAACACCATCGGCCGTTCGGTGCGGGGCCGCAGCACCGCGCCGATGGCGTCGACGAACGCCTCGACGGTGTCCAGGCAGGGTTCGCGGCGGCGGTCCTGCCGGCCCGGGTACTGCAGGCAGAGCACCTCAACCCCCGGCCCGAGGACACCGGACAGCGGCTGGAAGTAGCTGGCGGAGCCGCCGGCGTGCGGGAAGGCGACCAGGGTGACGGCGGCCTCGGGGGCCGGGCGGTACTGCCGGAGCCAGCGCCGGCTCAGCTCCGGGAGGTCTGGGTCGGGCATCGGGGGGATCCGTTTCTCTTGGTGGCACCGGTGCGGTGCGGCCGGTCAGGTGGCGAAGCGCAGCGGGAGTTCGGTGAGCCCGCGCAGGAAGTCCGAGGGGTGCCAGGTCAACCGCCCGGGCGGGACGGCGAGTTCCAGGACGGGGTAGCGGGACAGGATCTCGGTCAGCGCGACTCTGATCTCCTGCCGGGCCAGTTGGTGGCCGAGGCAGAAGTGCGGGCCGTGACCGAAGGCGAGGTGCGCGGTGGTCGGGCGCCGCAGGTCGAAGGCGTGCGGATCGGCGCGGACGGCCGGGTCCCGGTTGGCGGCCGAGGGCAGGAAGCGGACCAGCTCACCCTTGCGGACGGTCACGCCCTCGATGTCGATGTCGTCGAGCGCGACCCGGTTGGTGGTCGACAGCAGGGAGCCGCGGTAGCGCAGCGCCTCCTCGGTGGCGCCCGCCACCAGTGCCGGGTCGGCTCGGAGCGCGGCCAACTCGTCGGGGCGGTTGAGGAGTTCGAGCAGCGCGCTGGCGATGACGTGAGCCGTGGTGACGTGCCCGGCGAACAGCAGGACGGAGCAGAAGCCGACGAGTTCCTCCAGGCTGAGGGCGTGTCCGTCGTCCAGCCGCGCGCCGACGAGCTCGCTCAGCAGGTCATCGGTCGGCTGCCTGCGCTTCGCTTCGACCAGGTTGGTGCAGTAGGCGGCGAAGGCGTCCATCGCGGCCTGGCGGACCGGCGCCGCCGGCGAGTCCATGTTCTTGACCCGGGCGTGGAAGGCCTCGCGGTCCGCCCGCGGCACGCCGAGCAGCTCGCAGATCACCTCCAGCGGGAAGGGGTTGGCGAAGGCGGTGACGAAGTCGGCCTCCCCTTCGGCGGGCAGGCCGTCCAGCAGGCCGCGGGCGATCTCGGCGAGGCGGGGTTCCAGCGAGCGCACCGCGCGGGAGGCGAAGGCGGCGCTGACCAGCCGCCGGTAGCGCGCGTGGTCCGGGTTGTCCTGCTCGAAGAGGACTATCGGCGCGTCCGCTATCTGCGCGGCGTGCGGCGCGTACCGGTGGAGGTCGCTGGAGAGCCGGGGGTCGCCGAGCAGCCGCCGGGCGGGCTCGGCGCCGAGGACGGTCCACGCCTCGGTGCCGTCGGCCTGCCGGGTGCGTATGACCGGGTGGCGGCGGGCGAGTTGTCCGAGCTCGCGTTCCGCGTCGGGCAGGGAGGAGATCTGGACGAGGTCCAGGACGGGGATCACGCTGCTCCCTCCGGTCCGTCCGGGGTGGTGGCGGCGATCCGGGGGAGGTCCCGGAACCACACGTGGCGGCTCGCGATGCGCCAGCGCTGCCCGTCCTTCTCCAGCCGGTCGACGTACGAGCCGCTGCGGCCGATCTCGTGGGTGCCGTCGTCGAGGGCGAAGCAGATGGCGAGCAGCGAGCGCGCCTCGGCGGTGGTCCCGTCCAGGCGGGTGACCACCGTGTTGCTGGTGAGGTGGCGCTGGTGGGCGCCGCGCGTCCCGGTGTGGTGGCGGTACAGCGCGGCCATCGCGAAGACGATCCGCTCGCGGGTGGTCACCGACGGCGGGAAGCCCTCGGGGGCCGGGGTGAAGGTGAAGGTCGCGTCCTCGGTGAACAGGTCGCCGAGCGCGTCGAAGTCGCCGGAGTCGTAGTACAGGCTGTAGGCGGCGATGAGGTCCTGGATGGCGGCCCGGTCGGCGAGGAAGGCCGCGTCGAGGTGTCCGGTCGAACCTGGCACCGGAAGCAGCGGTGCGGTCGTCGTGGCGGTGGTCTGGGGCATGGGTGATGGTCCCTTCGTCTGTCGTGCGGTCATCGGTCCGACCACGGGCATCGGTCCGACCGGGGTCACTGATCCGGCCGGGGTCATCGGGCGGGCCGGGACAGCCCCGCGATCCAGGCGCGCACCGCGGCACCGGTCTGGTCCGCGTGCTCGCCGATCATGGTGCAGTGGTCGCCCTCGACCTCCACGGCGGTGTGCTCGTGGGGCCAGGAGGAACGCCAGTCCTCGCCGGTCATCGGCTCCTCGGGTGCGCCGGGCACGCAGCGCGACGGCTGGACGAACAGTGTCGGCACCGTGGTCGGCTCGGGCTCCCAGCCGCGGAACATCCGCCGGTAGCTGCCGATCGCGGTGAGCCCGACGTAGCCGAGCGCGGTGAATGCCTGCCGACGCACGATCACCTCATAGTTCATCGCCTTGCGCATGCGGCGCGACATGGTGGCCGGCAGGTAGGTGTCCAGCAGCACCTGGCCGGTCGGCGCGGCCCCGGCCGCCTGGAGCCGGCCGGCGACGCCGTGGGCGAGCCAGCCGCTGGAGGAGTAGCCGAGCAGGACGAACGGCTCGCCCTCGGCGCAGCGCAGGGCCGCGTCGGCGAGCAGGTCCAGCAGGACGTCGCGGGAGGCCGCGAGCGGCTCGCCGGTGCGGAAGCCGGGGACGGTCAGGACGGCGGTGCCGCAGAACCCGTCGAAGGCGGTCGCCAGCCGACCGAACTGGATGGCGCCGTCGACCGGGGCGAACGGCGGGAAGCAGATCAGCCGCGGGTGCTCGCCGCCTTGCGACATCCGGACGAAGCCGGCCAGCTCGGCCAGCCGCGGCAGGTCAGCGCTGACCTCGCGCAGTCCGGACGCGCCGACCAGCAGCGCCTCCGCGTCGTCCATCTGCCCGCGCAGGGCCAGTGCGCGGTAGACGGAGCCGAGCAGTTCGTTGGACTCCTGCGCGCCCTGCTCCGGCTGCGGCACGTGGCGGGCGGCGGTCCCTTCGGCCAGGGCCCGGACCAGGTGCCCGGCGAGCGCGGTCGGGCTGGTGTGGTCGTAGACCAGGGTGCTGGGGAGGTCGAGACCGGTGGCCTCGCCGAGCCGTCGGGCGAGCCCGACGGTGGCCAGCGAGTCGAAGCCCATCTCCCGGAAGGGCTGGTGCGGGTCGACGGCGCCGGCGTCGGGGTGGCCGAGCTGGGCGGCCACCTCGGTGCGGACCAGGTCGAGCAGTTCGGCGGCCAGTTGGGCGGGGGAACGCTCGGCGGAGCGGTCCCGGAGCGGGTGCGGCGCGCTGCCGGGCGCCGGGCTCGTCGGCTGCTCAAGGTCGGCCGCCGGGCGGTCGGGCCCGACGAGGTCGGCGATCAGTGGCCGGGGGCGGGCGGCGGCGTAGCTGCGCGCGAGTCGGGTCCAGTCCACGTCGGCGACCGTCACGCAGGTCACGTCCTCGTCCAGGGCCTGTCCGAGGGCCGTCAGGGCGGTGGCGGGGTCCATCGGCCGAACACCGATCCGGCTCAGGTGGCGTCCGGCCTCTCCGTCGGCCATGCCGCCGGCCGCCCAGGGGCCCCAGGCGACGGCGGTGGCGGTCAGTCCGCGCTGCCGACGGCGCTGGGCGAGCGCGTCCAGGTGGGCGTTGGCGGCCGCGTAGGCGCCCTGCGCGGCGCCGCCCCAGACCCCGGCGCCGGAGGAGTAGAGCACGAAGGCGTCGAGCTCGGCCGTGGCGAACAACTCGTCCAGGGCCAGCGCCCCGGCGACCTTGGCGGTGACGGTGGCGGCGATCCCGGCCGGGTGGGTGTCGAGCAGCCGGGCCGGGCCGGCGACCCCGGCGGCGTGCAACACGGTGCGGATGCGCGGGAGTTCCTCGCGCAGGACCTCGCCGAGCCGGTCGGCGGCGTCGGGGGCGGTGAGGTCGCAGGCGATCGGCACCAGGTCGACGCCGGTGGCCGCGAGGTCGGCCCGCAGCCCGTCGACGCCGGGGGTGTCCGGGCCCCGGCGGCTCAGCACCAGCACCCGCTCGGCGCCGCGGGCGGCCAGCCAGCGGGCCGCGTGTCCGCCCAGGGCTCCGGTGCCACCGGTGATCAGCGCGGTGCCGCCGGTCCGCCAGCGGCGGGCCGGACGGGCGGGGCCGTCCGCGCCGACGGGGCGGGCCAGGCGGCGGCCGAAGGTGCCGAGCGGTCGGATCGCGAACTGGTCCTCTCCCCCGGCGTCGGCCAGGACGGCGAGCAGGGTGGTCAGGGAGCGCTCGTCGGGGGTGGCGGGCAGATCGACCAACCCGCCCCAGCTGAGCGGGTGTTCGAGACCGACGACGCCGCCCAGGCCCCAGATCCCGGCGCCCGTCGCGGAGGCCACGTCCTCGCCCAGCACCGAGACGGCACCGGCCGTCAGGCACCAGAGCGGGGCGGCGGTGCCCGCGTCCGCCAGCGCCTGGACCAGGGTGACGGTGGCCGTCACGGCGCGGACCAGGCCCGGTCCGTCGTCGCCCTCCTCCGGCGCCGCCCCGAGCAGCGAGACGACCCCGGCGAGACCCGGTGCGCCGGCCGACTCGCCGAGCCAGGCGGCGAGTTCGGCCCGGTCGGCGGTCTTGGCGTCGAGCTCGCGGCGCAGCACCTGGGCGCCGCGGGAGCTGAGCGCCTCCGCCACCGCGGCGGCGCCCGCGCCGCCGGCGGCGGTGTGGACGAGGAGCCATCGCCCGGTGGGCGCGGCGTCGGCCGCGGCGGGCGTCCACGGCTCCCAGCGCAGCTCGTGACGCCAGGACCGGGCGGTCCGCGCGGCGCGGTCCTCGGTGCGCCAGGCGGAGAGCGCGGGCAGCAGGTCGCGAAGCGACGCGTCCGCGGGGACGTCCAGCAGTTCGGTGAGCCGGTCGAGGTCGGTGTGCTCGACGGCCTCCCAGAACCCGCTGTCCGTGTGTTCGGCGGCGGGCTCCGGCAGCGGCTGCGCCGCGGGCTGCGGCGCAGGCGACTCGTGGTCGAGCCAGTAGGGGCGGCCCTGGAAGGGGTAGGTCGGCAGGTCCACCCGGCGCGCGCCGGTCACGGTGGCGGCCCAGTCGACCGGGGTGCCGCGGACGAAGGCGGTGGCGAGTCCCGCGGCCAGGGTCTCCCTCGGGTGGCGGCCTCGGCGCTGGAGGGGGATGGTGGCGGCGTCGGTGCCGGCCGTGCACTCGGCGACCATCGGCGTCAGCGCCGCCTCCGGACCGAGCTCCACGAACACCGATGCGCCCTCGGCCCGGGCCGCCGCCACCGCATCCGCGAACCGCACCGGCTCACACACCTGACGCACCCAGTACTCCGGATCACACACCTCGGCACCCGTCGCCATCCGACCCGTCACGTCCGAGGCCAGCGCAATCGACGGCTCCGACAGGTCAATGCCCGCCACCGCCTCCCGCAGCTGCGCCACCACCGGCTCCATCAACACCGAATGGAACGCGTGCGACACCACCAGCCGCGAGGACCGCCAACCACGCTCGACACACAACCGCCCGACGGCCTCGACGGCTTCGCCCTCACCCGAGACCACCACCGACGCCGGGCCGTTCACCGCCGCGACCCCCACCACCCCGGGACGGCCCTCGGCCAGCAACGCCACCACCTGCGCCTCACTCGCCCCCACCGCCAACATCGCCCCACCCACAGGCAGTTGCTGCATCAACCGGGCCCGCGCCGCCACCAACGCCACCGCGCCCTCCAACGAGAACACCCCGGCCACATACGCCGCCACGATCCCGCCCAA
>NZ_JBHTTU010000099.1:0-23221 GCF_042794375.1 Kitasatospora sp. NPDC056531
CCACAGCAGATCCGGCATGCCGCCATGCTGCCTGCCGGTGCCACCCGACCGCAGCCCGATTTCCTTGACGAACCCCATAGAGGCACCCCCCCCCGCAGAGATTCCGGACTTGGGGGCCCATTTTCGGCTGCCTACCGTGCTGCTCGTTCCCTCCCGGACGAGCCCGCACAGGAAAGCGGTCACCCCATGCACGCGATCAGGGTCGAGGAGCACGGCGGCCCCTGAAGGGTGTCTTTACTGCCGTACGGTGGCTGAGCAGCGGCTTTGCAAGCGGTCGCCTCACGGGCATGATCGCGGTTCGTGGGTCTGCGACTGCTGTACTTGATCTTCTGCCGGGCGTTGGACTGGCTGACACTACTGGGGCGCTCGTCAGCTGCGAGAAACGCCGAGATCCTCGCCCTGCGTCACGAGGTCGCCTTGCTCCGCCGCCAGATCGAGCGACCACGGATGTGATGGGCCGACCGCGCCGTACTCTCCGCACTCGCCCGAAAGCTACCGACCACGCTGCGCCGCCACCGGCTCATCACCCCGGGCACGCTGCTGGCCTGGCACCGGAGCCTGGTTCGCTGGAAGTGGCGCCAGCCACCGGCCAGGCCCGGCCGACCACCACTTTCCGAGGAGATCGTCGCGCTCATTCAGCGCCTGGCCACCGAGAATTCGACCTGGGGGTACGTCAGGATCCAGGGCGAGCTGCGGCGACTCGGTCACCGGGTCGCCGCGGCCACCATCCGCCGGATCCTGCGCCGCTCCGGCTTGCCGCCCGCACCGCGGCGCGCCTCCCGGCAGACCTGGCACACCTTCCTCCGCATGCAGGCCCACACGCTCCTGGCCTGCGACTTCATGCACGTCGACACCGTGCTCCTCAAACGCCTGTACGTCTTCTTCGTCATGGAGATCAAGACCCGGCGCGTACACGTCCTTGGCGTCACCGCCCATCCGAGCGGCGAGTGGGTGGCGCAGCTCGCCCGGAATCTGCTGATGGACCTGGGAGACAGAGCCGGGGGCTTCCGGTTCCTCATCCGGGACCGCGATTCCAAGTTCACGGCCGCCGTCGACGCGGTCTTCGCCGGCAACGACACCGAGGTCATCCCGACGCCGCCGCAGAGCCCGCGCTCGAACGCCTTCGCGGAGCGGTGGATACGCACCGTGCGCGCCGAATGCACCGACCGACTGCTCATCACCGGCGAACGCCATCTGTGCGCCGTCCTCGCCGAGTACATCGAGCACGACAACACCGGCCGCGCCCACCGCGGCCTGGAGCTGCGGGCCCCAGATGACGAACCCAACGTCATCCCGCTGCCCACTGCGGCCATTCGGCGCCGTCGAGTACTCGGCGGACTCCTCAGCGAGTACCACGGCGCCCCGATCCAGCCACCTCACAGCCCGCAGGAAACCCCCAGTTCAGCGGCCTGATCGGAGTTTTGACACCTCTCAGCGGCGTGGGGCGAGTTCGATGGCCAGGGAGCGCACGAGGGGCAGCAGGGCTCCCTTGGCGGCGGTCATGGCGGCGCCGAGTCCCTCGGCAGCGCCGACGGTGAACACCACGGACGCGCCTTCGTTCAGCAGGGGGAGCGACTTTGGGAGTGTGAAGAAGTTGCCCTTGACGTTGATGTGAACCCGGACGTTCCGGGACTCCGGGGCGGCATCGATCCAATCAACCGATGGTCATTGCTGACCAGGCTTTGACGGCCAGCCGTCGCCGACCTCATGTCCGAGCGCACCTCCGTCGGCTGCGAGGATGCCTCGGCCCCTGAGCTGCCAGTCACCCTCGACATGCCCGGCAAGGTCGCCGACTTCCTCCGCACCACGCACCTGGAGCCCGCCGAGCGCTCCGCCCTCGACCGCGACGTGACCGTACGGCGCGGCCAGGGCTACACCCTGCGCGTCAGCGCCGCCCCCACCGCGCGCCGCGGACTCCTCGCCCCTGTCAGCCGCTCGACGGCGGCCAGGGCGCCCCGGCGGTCCCCGCGAGCGCAAGGCCCGTCGCGCGTACGAGAACCGGGTCAGTACGCTCGCGCCGACTCAACCGTGATCGTTCCCAGCGGCACTTTCTGTACCACACCAGTACGAAGGCCGTTGTAGCGCCAGACTACGTGATCATCTGTCCGGTGGCGGTCGCGGGGCAGGTGTCGGAGGTGCTGTCCTGCTGCGCCGCTTCCTGGAAGTTGGCGACGGCGGCGCCGTACGTCTTCGCCCAGTCGGTCAGGGCTGCGATGGGTCCGGTGAGGGTTTGGCCCAGGTCGGTGAGGCTGTATTCAACCCGTGGGGGCGCCTCGGCATAGGCGCGGCGTTCGATCAGGCCGTAGCTCTGAAGTCTGCGCAGTGTCTGGGTGAGTACCTTGCGGGAGATGCCACCGACGAGGTCGACGAGTTCACCGTGCCGACGGGGCCTGCGACTGAGCGCGAACAGGACGACGACGGCCCATTTGCTGGTGATGATGTCGATGGCGAGTCGGGCGGGGCAGTCGGCGAGGAAGACACTTCCGGCTGAGTCCTGCATGGCCGAAGGTTACCAGGAGGTACCTATCGGCTCAGTAGCGTCTTTCCGCATGAGTACGTCGCACACGAAAACCTACGTTCTCGTCCATGGCGCCTGGCACAGCGGACGCGTCTGGGACCGGGTGGTTCCCCGGCTGGCCCGGGCAGGGCATCAGGTGTTCGCCCCTTCGCTGACCGGCCACGGTGAGAAGGAACACCTGCTCACTCCAGACGTCGATCTGGACACCCACGTCGCCGACATCGTCGCTCTCCTCAGCGAGTGGGATCTCATCAACGTGATCCTGGTCGGGCACAGTTACGCCGGTATGGTCATATCCGGCGTGGCCAGCGAGATCCCGGACCGGATCGCGCATCTGGTCTACGTCGACGCGATGGTCCCGACTGACGGCGAGAGCGCGCTGGACGTCATACCGGAGAAGACCCAGCGACTGATCGACGCGGCCACCGCCTCCGACGCCCCCTGGCGCATCCCGCCCGTGCCGGAAATGCCCGCGCCCATGGGTCTGTTCGGCGTGACCGATCCTGCGGACACGGCGTGGCTGCGCACCATGCTGTCGGACGAGTCGGTGCGCTGCTTCCTGCAGCCGGTCCGGCTGGATAACCCGGCCGTGGACGCGATTTCCCGGACGCACATCCACTGTGTCGGCAGCGCACCGGGGGACGTCACGCGCCGCCCGGTTCCGGCGGTGCAGCCGGGCGGCGCTGCGTCGCAGGTGTGGGAGCTGCGGAGCGGCCATGACTGCATGGTCACCGTGCCGGACGCACTCACCGACCTGCTGTTGAAGGCTGGCTGACCGGTTGCCGGTCGCCTGGCGCCGGCAGGTCTTCCGCTGTTCAGGGCTCAAGAAGGGGGGCACTCACTCTAATCAGGCCGTGACCGGTACATCGCATGGCTGCCGCAAGCAACGGCCATGAAGCCCTCAGGAGCGGTAGGCGCGCTTGGATCGGCGGCTCATCTTCGTGTTCTGGAACGCCACGCACTCCCAGCGTCCCTCGCTGCGGTGGAGCGTGAAGGTCTGGAACTTGTCGAACCCGATCCGAGCGCCCTTGCCGATGCCGCCGACGGTGGTAACCACCGCCGTGGACTCGTCCGGCATCCGCACGTCGATCGGCTTAACCGCCATGCGCGTGCCCTTCTGCCACCGGGTGAACACCTCATGATGGGTCCGCTCGATGGCGGCGCGCCCGAACAGGGCGTCCCCCATGAAGATCACATATGAGGCGTGCTCCGCGAACTGTGCCGCGTAGCCGGTCGCGTCGCCCGCGTCCCAGGCGCGCCGAAGCTGCTCGAGGAATTCCTCAACCGTGTCCATGCCCGTGGCCGTCATGGTCGTCTCCTGTCGTCGGGTGCCTCGCAGCAGCACCGCGTTCCGTTTCGTCTGAAACTATTCCAACCGAAACGATCCGCGCAAGGCCTCGCCCGTCACCAGATCGAACACCCAGACCGGAAGGGCCGATCACCACGCCCGGGCGGGCCGTCCTTCGGGCTCGACGGCGACGTTGGCGTACACGATGCCGAGCAACCGGCGCAGCTCGGTCTTGTCCTCGGCCGTCAGTCCTGCGGTCAGCCGCCGCTCCGAGGCGCCCGCGAGCCCGATCAGCTTCTCCAGCTCCACCCGGCCAGCCTGGCGCAGCCGGACCAGTTTCACCCGAGCGTCGATCGGCGACTCGCGCCGCTCCACCAGGCCCCTCTCGATCAGCAGCGAGAGCAGCCCCACCAAACGGCTGGCCGGGATGCCTAGCGAGGAGGCGAGCTGCTGCTGCGCATGCTCCTCGCCGTCACGCAACCCGCGCAGCACGGCGAAGTGCCGCGGATGCAGGTCCTCCTCGGCCAGGGCGGACTCGAACGCGAGAGCCGCCGCATTGCCCACCGAAGCAATCACGAAGCCGAGTGGCTCATCCGCCCCGGCGTTCCGCGTAGCAGGTCCTTTCCTCACCCGGGCAACGTAGCAGCTGACCGTTCCTACCGAAACAGTCAGCCCTGGCGGACGCCGCCGTCAAGCAGCTCGCGACCGACGGGTTTCCCATCACCGATGAGATGTTCGCCCGGCTGTCCCCGCTCCAGTACGACCACCTCAACTTCCTCGGCCGCTATAGGCCTTCACCCGGCCGCCGGCGCCGGGCCTGCGGCAGCTGCGCGACCCGTACGGAGACGACGAGACGGGCGACGGAGAGGATGGATAGCCGCGGGCCCCTTGCTCGGGGTGCCCACCGCATTCATGTCACGTTCTCCTGGCCTGTGAAGCTCCCGTCGTCGGTCGCGGCGGCATGTTCGGCCGGTGCGGTGAGGTGCCTGGTGGCGTCCAGGGTTCCCCGAATGTGCTGGGCGAGGGTGTGCTGGTCGGGGTCGTCGATCCAGCGTTCGACGGCGACCTTGAACGCGGCGATCCCGATTTCGGCCGCGAGTGCTGCGGTGGTGGCCTCCAGATCGCGTTCGCGAAGCGCGTGGGCGAGGGTGGAGACGAGTGAGGCCAGTTTGGCCAGTTCGCGTTCCTGCAGTTCGGGATTGGCGGCGATGACGGCCTGGCGCTGCCGTACCAGTTCTGCGCGTTCGTCGAAGACGGGAGCGGCTTCGGTCAGGGCGTGGGTGATCACCTCCAGTGGCGCCAGATGGTCGGCGGCGGTGGCCGTGGCGTGCGCGAGGATGTCAGCCAGGGCGTTGGGCTGGAAGAGGACTTCCCGTTTGTCGACGAAGTGCCGGTAGAAGGTGCGTTCGGTGACCTCGGCCCGGGCGGCGATCTCCGCCACGGTGGTGGCGTCGAAGCCCTTGTCGCTGTAGAGCTCCATCGCCGCCTTCTCCAGGCGGCCTCGTGCGTCGGGTCTCCATCGGCTCATGCTCCGATCCTACCCAGCGATGACAGAATCTGACATCAAGGTGATGACAGAGTCTGACATGGGCGCTACGGTGATGTCATGAACTGACATCAGGGCTCTCCGCCCCCGGCGGGGAGCCTGCAGCAGGAAGGCGCACACCATGCGCGTATTCGTCACCGGAGCCTCTGGACATGTCGGCTCCGCGGTCGTGCCCGAACTCCTCGAAGCGGGACACCAGGTCATCGGGCTGGCCCGCTCGGACAAGTCCGCCGCCGCGTTGACGGCAGCCGGTGCCGAGGTGCACGGAGGCGACCTCGACGATCTCGACGGCCTCGCCGCGGCCGCCGCCGCGGCCGACGGCGTCATCCACCTGGCCTTCAAGCACGACGCCATGTTCGCCGGCGACTTCGACAGCGCGGTCGCAGCCGATCTGCGCGCCATCGATACCCTCGGGGACGCGCTCGCCGGCACCGGCAAGCCTCTGGTCACCACCTCGGGAACAGTGCTGTTCGCCTTCGCGGGTCTGCAGGACGCCCTCACCGAGGCCGACGCGCTCGACGCAGGCCCACGGATCGACGCCGAGAACGCGGTGGTCGCACTCGCCGAGCGCGGCATCCGGTCGTCCGTCGTCCGGCTCACTCCGACCGTGCACAGCTCGCTCGACCACAACGGCTTCATCCCGACCTTCATCTCCATCGCCCGGTCCAAGGGCGTCTCCGCCTACGTCGGCGACGGGGTCAACCGCTGGCCCGCCGTGCACACGCTCGACGCGGCACGCCTGTACCGGCTGGCGCTGGAATCCGCGCCGGCGGGGTCACGGCTGCACGCCGTCGACGACGAAGGGATCACCTTCCGCCAGATCGCCGAGGGCATCGGCCGCGGGCTGAACCTGCCCGTGGTCAGCATCCCGCCGACCGAGGCCGAGGCCCACTTCGGCTTCCTGAGCGCCCACGCCCAGGCCGACAACCCGTCCTCGAGCACGCTGACCCGGGACCTCCTGGGCTGGAAGCCCGTCCAGCCCGGTCTCGTCGACGACCTCGGCCAGGGCCACTACTTCGACGCCCCCGCGACCACCCCGCGCTGAGCCCGCCCCCCTTTCTCCATCCGCCCGGCCCCGCGCTTCCAGACGGCCCGACGGAATCGGTCCGAACGACCCACCATCCCCCTGCGCGACCGGCTGCAGTGCAGCCGCGAGGAGACGAACGCCTGGTCCTTGGCGGTGCCCAGCCGTTTGCCCTTCAGTGCGGGTCGGCCGCGGCGCCCGGTGGGCGGCGGGGCCAGGTCGTACAGCACCGCCGACGCGGGCAGTCGGGTGGTGAATGTGCAGGTCGCGGGCAGGGTGCGCAGGGCCTTGCCGTGGTAGGCGGCGTCCGCGACGACGTGGATGCGCCGCCCGTAGTGGCAGGCGGCCAGCAGGCGGATCATGGACGCGGCGAGGTCGACCTTGGACTGCTCCTGTTTCGGGCGCCACAGCCGGGCCATCACCGGAAGGCACACCGGCCGCGCCAGGAACGGTAGTTGAACCACGATGCCGACCACCACGAAGCAGGTGCCCCGCCCGATGGGCCGGATGCCCCGGGCCGCGCCGTCGTGCTGCCAGGCCGCCCCGAACACCTTCTTCCCGCGCCGTTTGAACAGTGTGTCGTCCACCGCCACGGTCAGCACCGCGCCCTCGGGCAGCAGTCGGCGAACGATCAGGTGGGACAGCGCAATGCCCAGGAGATCCGGGCTCCAGGCCGCGCGGGAGAAGAAGGCGTGCGCCCGGTCGTGGGACCAGGTGCGCGTCAACCCCGCGCCGAGGAGCATCCCAGTCACCGTGCACCGCCCCGTCTGCGCGATCAGCCCCGTGACCAGCGCAGCGAAGGTCTGGAAGGTCGGCGCGGTGAAGCAACCACGCACCAACTCCAACACGGCGAGCAGGGAAGCGGGTACGGTCGGATCCGGAAGCATCGGCGGGTCCCTCCCCGGAGGCGACGCAAGCACCGCCGATGCTTCTCTGCTGCCGCCAGCCAACACAGCCAGATGACGCCACATCACCCACCTGAGCGACTCACACGACGATCAACGAAAACGTCAAAAGTCGAGTGGTCACGCGGCATGTTGGTATTCGTGGAGGGTTCCGCCCAGTCGGTCTCGCCGACGGACCACCAGACGTCTGATCTGTGCTGGTTCGGGTAGCGGGCGGAGTGGCGCGGCTTGCTTCAGGGTTCGGTGCGGCCGGTGCTCGTTGTAGAAGGTCTCGAACTCGCGCAACGCGTGGAGGAGGTGGCGCTGGTTCCAGATCAAGGTGCGGTCCAGCAGCTCGCGTCGGCAGGTCTGTATCCAGCGCTCCATGACGGAGTTCATCCGCGGTATCCGGATGCCGGTGGCCACGACGCTCAGGCCGGCGTGGGCCATCAGGGCGTCGAAGGAGGCCGTGAACTTCGAGTCGCGGTCCCGGATCAAGAACCTGGCCTTGTTACCCGCGTCCTCGAGGTCCATGAGCAGGTTGCGTCCGAGCTGCACGACCCACTCCGCGGTGGGGTGTGCGGTGGCGCCGAGGACCCGGATGCGCCGGGTGCCGTGCTCGATGGCGGCGAAGACGTACAGGCGGGCTCCGGTCAGGGTGCGGGTCTCGAAGAGGTCGCAGGCGAGCAGGGCCTCGGCCTGGCTGCGCAGGAAGTCGGCCCAGGTCGTGCCCTGCCGCTCGGGCGCTGGTGGGATGCCGTGCTCGCGGAGGATCTCCCAGACGATGGAGGCGGCGACCTTGATACCGAGGGCTGCGAGTTCACCGTGGATCCGGCGATACCCCCACGAGGCGTTCTCACGAGCGAGGCGCAGGACAAGGGCCCGGATCGACCGGACCGTGGGCGGGCGTCCACGGCGCTTGGACACGCAGGTGGTGGCGTGGTGCCGCTTGAGCAGGTCGCGGTGCCAGCGCAGGATCGTGTCCGGGCGGACCAGGAGCAGAAGGTGCCGCAGCTTTCCCATCGGGACGTGGTGGAGCAGGCCGGCAAGGACGGCACGGTCGGTGTCGGTGAACCTGGGCTTTCCGACCTGGCGTTGCAGGACCAGCAGTTGGTGCCGCAGCGCCAGGATCTCGATGTCCTTCTCCCGGCTGCCCATCGGCAGCAGCCGAAGCAGCGCGAAGGTGTTGGTCATGGCGAGGTAGGCCAGGCGCAGCAGCACAACAGATCATCATGCCGTCCGTGCTGCCCCGTGGGGAAGACAACCACGAGGTCGACAGACGCGACCCGCGGCCAGGTGACAAGGCCGTGACCAGGCCGGATGATTTATCGGCACCCACAGTCGCGGGAGAAGCCGGCCTGCCGCTGCCAGGTCACCACCTCGCCGTCCTGGCCGAGGATCTCCACCCCCGCCGGAAGGGTTTCGCCGACCGGGGTGGTGCCGGAGACCAGGCGGGGGCGCTGCGCGAAACCGCCGAGGCCGAACAGCAGCACGCTGCGAACAGCCCGGGAGGCGAGGTACGCGGCGGTGCGCTGCCGCTCGTCGCCGTGCAGCTTCGACAGGTTGGTCAGGTCCGCCCAGGCCGACTTGAGGCGCTTGCCCCACTCGTCGAGCGGCTTGCCGTCCTCGAACAGCAGCCCGCCCAGGATCTCGACCCTCCACGGGGCGAGGTGGTTGGACAGCGCAAGGTGGATCTCCGCGCCGCCCGCCCAGGTCGTGAAGGTCGCGCCCGGCTCAGACGGGTAGACCCAGGCCCGGTCACCGGGGCGGGCAGCAGGCCGACGTGGTTCCAGCCGGCCGGGACGGTCACGCGGACGTTCCAGTGCGAGCAGGACATCAGCGCCTTGACCTGCTCCGCCTCCGACATCGCGGCGAACGCGGCCGCGGTGATCCGGCGCGGGGTGCCGACCGGCGACTTCCACAGGTGCTTCTCGTAGGCGAAGGTGCGGTCGTACTCCACCAGCGCCGGGAGCTGCTCCGGCACCCGAGGCGGCAGGATCAGCTCCGTGCGGCCCTGCCCGCCGGTGGCGTGCAGGAGACCCCGCAGCTCCTCGGACAGGACCGGATAGCCGCCGGCCCACTTGCCGGTGGTCGGGATGGTGCGCGACCACAGGTCCCGGCCGGTCTGGCTCGGGGAGCCCATGAGCACGGCGTCGTCCCAGTGGCGGCGCAGCGCCTGCCACAGCAGCCGGAACGCGTCCCGGCAGGTGACGACGTCGGCGCCATCCGGGTCGAACCACTCCCCCATGGAACGGATCTCCGTCACCGGCCCCTCCGGGGACGCGGCCGGGGCGTAGCGGCCGACCGGCTGGCGCTGGTGGACGAAGTGCCCGGCGAGCTTGTCCCGGCCGCTCCCGACGGCGGTGGTCCACCGCTCGCTCGGGGTGTTAAGCCAGGCGGCGACCGCGTCCTTGAGCGTGGAGTACCGCTCGGCACCGTCGTGCCACGGGGCGTCGGCGGTGATGTAGATCCGCTCGGTGCCGGGCGCGGTGGCCAGGACCGCGTCCAGGATCTCCCCGGGAGTGCGGGCGCCGAGGTCGAGCCGAACCGTCTGGTCGCGCACGGCCAGCACACCGGCCGCCGCGTCCAGGAACACCGTGCTGCGCGCCTGCTGGGTGAAGTTCGGGCGCTTGGAGACCAAGCCCGTGGTGACGGCCTCGAACCGGGCACCGGCCGAGCCCTTCGGAAGGGTGGGCAGCTCACGCGGACCGGCCTCGACCACCGGACGCGGCAAGGCAGCGACCGGAGCGACCGAAGCGGCCGGGACGACCGGCGCAGCGGCGGGGGCGGGCTGCTCGGCGACGGCCTGGTCCTCGACCTCGGTCGGCACCTCGGTGACCGGGGCGGCCGGGGCCGGCTGCTCGAGTACGGGTGCCCGGCGGGGCACCCGGGTCTGCCCTTCGGGCCCTGGCGTGCCGGGCGTCGAACGCGTATGCAGGAAGGGTCGCTGTTCCACCGCGGGAAGAGGCCCCCCTTGCATGCCCCCTTGCACGCCCGAGAGAACACCAGGGCCCAGGCCTCCGGACGCACCGGTACGCCGGTCCGCACGCCGCGCACCGGCGGCCGGGGGCCGGGGCCGGACCTGATGGCGCTGCAGGCGACCGCCGGGAACCGAGCCGTCGTCCAGATGCTCCGTCAGGCGGCGGGCCCGGCCGGGCGGGCCGGCGCGGCGGTGCAGCGCTCGGCCGTCCACGACGTCCTGAGCACGCCCGGCCGGCCGCTGGAGGCCGCCGTCCGGTCCGAGATGGAGGGCCGGATGGGCGCCGACTTCTCCGCCGTGCGCGTCCACGACGACAGCGCCGCCCAGGCCTCCGCCGCCGAGGTCGGCGCCCGCGCCTACACCTCCGGGAACCACGTCGTCATCGGGGCGGGCGGCGGCGACCGGCACACCCTGGCCCACGAGCTCACCCACGTCCTCCAGCAGCGCCGGGGCCCTGTCGCGGGTGCCGACAACGGCTCCGGGCTCAAGGTCTCCGACCCGTCCGACCGCTTCGAGCGTGAGGCCGAGGCCAACGCCGTCCGGGTGATGCGCAAGCCGGTGGCGGGGCCCACCACGGCCGACCGGGCCGGCGGGGAAGCAGCCGGGCAGCACGAGGACGAGCACTGCGCCGACCACGGCGCCGGCCCCCTGGCCGAGGAGCCCGTCCTGCAACGGGCGGCCGCCTTCCAGCCGTTCACGGGCATGACGGCCGGCAACACGCAGATCGGCGGCATCCAGACCGACGTGCTGGGCGCCGCCGGCCTCGTCTACCCGAACGGCGGCACCCTCGGCAACTGGGTCCACCTGGAGCGGATGCTCAGCAACACCGGGGGCGGATCGTCGCCCGGCGAGCCCGCGGACATCACCGCCATCAGGACCGTCGACAGCGGCCTGGTGCGCGCCAACGGCCAGCAGAACGCCGCCACCGCGATGCACGCGATCAACGGCGACTTCACCGCCGGCGCCAACGACACCGCCACGAACATCTTCATGGGCTCGGCCAAGTCCAACACCCAGGAGCACTTCAACAAGGTCGAACGGCCCATCCGGGCCTCGATGCAGAGCGGCACCCACGGACTCGCCGCGAACTACGAGCAGTGGATCGCCGCCAACCAGCCGATCGACCTCGGCGACGGCAAGATCGGCTTCGCGGCCCCGGGGCAGACCGTCCAGGGCACCCAGTCGAGCGCGACGGCCCTGGCGCCCTACCAGCAGTCGCACCCGACCGTCACCCACGTCATGGACCCGGCCGCGCCCCTCACGAACCCCAACGCCAGGTGGCCCAAGATGATCCACTACCGGGTGACGCCGCACTACACGTACAGCAACGATCCGGCACAGTGGCCCCAGTTCCTGAAGGACAACCTCGCGGCGGCCCAGAAGCTCGTGGACGACGAGAAGCTCAAGCCGCTGAACGAGCAGGACCAGCCGGCGCTGGCCAACGAGATCGCGGCCATCGACCTCCTGAAGCTGCGCGCGCATCAGCTGTTCCCCGCGACGTACACCTGTGAGGCCGACTACTACCTCGCCTCCTACAACCCGCAGGCGCCCTGGTACCACGGCCACGACCTGGACACGTACGACGCGGAGGTCTGAGACAGCCCATGAGCGACGAGCAGCACGACAACGAGCACCGCACCGGGCACGACGGCTCCGACCGGGCGGCACGTCCCGGGGCCTTCCTCGCCCACGCGCCCGCGGACGCCGACCGGGCCGCCGCCCTGGACGCCCGGCTGCGGGCCGGCGGCCTGCGGACCGCCCTGGACGAGTCCCGCGACCTCTCCGACGACCTGCCGGCCGAACCCGTCCTGCAGGAGCTGGGCGCCTGCGGGTTGTTCCTGCTCGTGTGGTCCCGGGACGCGGCCGACGACCCCCACGTCCTGGAACAGCGCCGGTACGCGGCCTCGTTCGACAAGCCCTGCCTGGTCTGGCCGCTCGACGCGACGGCCCTGCCCCCCGGGGAGGGCTCCGTCGAGCAGCTGCCGGCCGGAACCGACGACCGGGCGGTGGACGCCGCGGTCCACCGGCTGCTCGGCACCCGACCCGTCGACGCACCGCCCGCCGACGCGCCGCCCGCCGACGCGGCCGGAGCGGGCCCGGTGGGTGCCGGGGCGGTGCAGCCCGGTCACTGGACGATCGAGAGTGACGACCCGTCCGGGGAGTCCCTGGACGTCGAGCTCACCGCCTCGGCGGACGCGGCCGTGCCGGACGGCTCCGTCGAAGGCGGCCACCTGACGGGTACCCACCACCGGGCGGGCCTGCAGGGCAAGGTCACCGGCCGCTGGTGGTTCGCCCCGGAGGACGGCCGGCTCGACCTCGAGCTGGCGTCCTCCTTCGGGCTTCGTCCTCAGCGCGAACGGCGGCACCTCCGGATCCTGGACGGCGACGGCCGCACCCTCACCGCCGAGGACCTGCACGGCATCGCCGACCCACGGGAGTACCGGCTCACCCGCGACCGCTGAGCCGGCCCCTCGACGAGCGGGGAGCCGTCGGCGAACACCCGCCCGGCTCCCCACCGTCGCGCCGCGCCGTCGCGCCCACCTGACGTCGCGCCCACCCGTCTTCGCTCCCGGCCACATAGCGCCTGGTCAGACCCGCAACACAGCCCCCGTGTTGCACCCCCACGCAACACCGCGTTGCACCCCCGCGTTGCACCCGACTCGGCGTCCGAGCCGCGCGGCGCTGTCCTCTGACAAGTAATCTTGACCGATTGACAGGCGACTTTGACCGGTCAGAGCTGGTAGGGGTGCAGCTCCAGCTTGTCCGCTTCGACGCGGATCTCCACCCAGGCGCTGTCGGGCGGCGGCGGTGAACCGACATCGAACAGCACCTGCGAGTCACCCAGTTCAAGGACAGCAGTGCCGTCTTCGGTGAGCTGGAGCCGTCCTCGCAGGACGACTTGGCCGGCCTCCTCGCGCACCCCCGGTTCGGCGAGCGCGGCCGGCCGCGTGTTGCAGCCCCAGTGGAGGTCGGCGGCGACGGTCCATTCGATGTGGTGCCAGCCGACCGCGTTGTCCAGGCCGCCGCGCCACACCGCCATGGCGCTGCCGACAGGCGTGTGAACTCGGACCCTCGGCAACCCCGACGGACCCGGCGGCAGCACCTCGGTACGCACCAGCACACCCCGATCATCCACCACCGGGCCGACGCTGCCGGGGGCAGCCCGGGCGCGCGCCGGCCAGGTCCTCGACGCCTGACCGCCCCCCCGGCGGGCGGGAGCGGGCCGCCCGGGCCCGGGAGGTCCGGGCGGCCTGCGGTTTCACGCGCCGAGGCTTGTCCCGGGGAGGTCGGACGGCAGGTAGCCGAAGCCGGGTCGGCCCGGCGTCGCCTGGGCGAGGGCGTGGAGCAGTGGGGCCGGCGGGGTGGCGAGGATGCCGGGGTAGTCGCGTTCGCCGAGGTCGGGGCGGACGGACCAGGCCAGGCGTTCGGCCTGCAGGTCGTACTGCGCGTGATGGTCGATCGCCTCGTCCGCCGCGAGGTAGGCGGCGAGGTCGTCGGTCTCCGGTTGCAGGATCATGGTGCCCACGCTGCCGCGCGCACGGCCCGCCGCGGGCGCAATTCCACTCCCTGGACAGGGGCCTGGGCGCCGCCGCTGTCGTAGGCGTCTGGTTGGCTGCTCGTCTGCGGGGCGATCGGTGCCCCCGGGAGACCGCTTCAAGACCTCAACGGCCGGGTGTTCACCCGGGGCTGACCCGGCACGCCATGCTTGCCGGGGATGCCGGCCGTCGCGGCGGCCCGGTGTCGGTGGTGCGCGATAGCGTCGTGGAGGGCACAGAAGAACACGTGCAGGAGGAGGACGACGATGGCGACCTTCGCGCCCGTTCCCAGTGCCGAACGGCCGGGCCTGGTTCTGGCACCGGCTGATGCCCGAACTGCGGGCCCGGGGGCACGACGTGGTCACCATGGACCTGCCGGGCGACGACTCCGCGGGCCTGGAGGACACCCGGGCCATCGTCTCGGCGGTGGAGCGGCACCCCAGCCTCACCGGGCCGCTCGTGCTGGTGGCGCAGTCCCTCGCGGGCTTCTCGGCGCCGCTGGTGTGCGGGCGGCTTCCGGTGCCCGTCGCCGAGATCAGTGCGGCCCGCACCCGCGCGGGGCGCCGGGGACCGGCTCTCCCATCCGTTCCAGGACACCGAGGACGGGCAGGCCAGCCGGCACCGCCCAGGTCGGCGCGGCGACCCGGCGGGCCCAGGAGCGGCGGACCGACAGTCGGATGAAAAGTGGGTGGCCGTACTCGACCTTGTGGCCGAACCACATGCCCGCAGTGTGACGGCGACCGATGGTTTGCGAGTCGCCAGCGCGAAGCCCTGGTCACCGGCGTACTTCGAGTTGAGAGGGCGGTATGTGACGTGATGTCGTGTCTGTCGCCTGGAATGTGTGGGACCGCGGCATCCGTGCTGACCAGAGGGCGCCCGTGCTGGAGTGTCTCCCGTGAACGACCGCCAGCCCTACAAGAGCGACTTATCCGACCCCGATCGAGCCCGTGATCGCCGCTTGGAAAGCCCGATACCGCTCCGTCAGCGGCCACCGGGCAACTACGACATGCGGGCTCTCAACCACGACGAAGGCCCGGACCAAGGTCCGGGCCGCTGCGCTGGCAGGCGCGGGAGAAGAGACGTTTTCACCACTGGAGCGCAGTTCCACACTGTCGCCCGATACCTCAAGGACAACTGCGGAGCCGAGGAAGTCCGCGGCCTCGTTCTCGCTCGTGCCCCCTTTCGACCGCCATCAGGCGCATAGACACGGGTGCTCTCTTCTTCGTCTGCCCTGCACACGCGGGGGTTGCTCGACCTGCGCGCTGGTCGGATCGTCGTGGGCCAGGTCGGCCCGGGCTCGCGGGGGTTGCTCCTCGTCCGCCCTGCTCACTGGCGCTTGCCGGTCGTTGGCCCCGCGCTCGCCGCCCCCGCGTCGGCCGCGACCCAGTCGCTGGCCTCGACCTCCTGGCACCACTACGTGTGCGACGACGGCTACTACCGGATCAAGACGCCGAACGGACTGCTCGTGGAGAGGAGCCTGGCCAGCGCCTGGGGCCGGGCGGTCCAGAACCCCGACACCGGCGGCTACAACCAGCAGTGGAAGAAGTGCCACTACGAGAACGACAGCGAACTCTTCATCTTCCGCGACCGGTCGAACGAGAACACCTGCCTGGGCATCTGGAAGAAGAACCCGCAAGACCCGAACGAGGATGGCGACGGCTCCAACCTCTCCGCGTTCGACTGCACGGGGTGGATCTACGGAACCCAGCAGTTCCGGATCCATCCTGCCGCACCCGGATCGAACCAGTCGGTACTCCGTGTCGGGTTCAGCGGGAGCTTCGTCGCCGTCGCCGACCCGAACGGTCCCGCGGGCACGGAGATAGTCCAGTACTCCAACCGGGCGACCCTGTTCACGTTGGAGCACCTCGCGGCCTGACGTCCCCCGTGCCGTACGGGGGTCCGACCCAGCCGGGGCCGGACCCCCGCTCTCATGCGGGCGCGTCGGCGGAACCGGCCGGCGCGGCGGACTCCGCCGGCCCGAACACCGCGACCTCCCAGCCGAATCCGACCACCAGCCGGCCCGCCGGGGCCGGGGCCAGCGCGCCGACCGGCAGTGGCAGCACCAGGTCGGGGCCGAGTTGGGCGAGCGTGGTCAGGTCCCAGGTCCGTACGGTGCCGTCGTGGCCGCCGGTGACCAGGGCCGGGCGGCCGTCGACGGGTGCGACGGTCATCGCGGTGAGGCCGTCGTCGGCGGCGGGGAAGGGCGGGCCGAGCGGGGTGCGGGCGGCCAGGTCCCAGACCTGTACCAGGCCGTCGTCGCGGCCCACCGCCACGAGCGGGCGGCCGTCGACCACTGCCGCCGCCAGCAGCTCGATGCACGGCCCGTCGTCGTCCTCGTCCTCGTCGTCGTCGAGCTCGTCGTCCTCGTCCGCGTCGTCGGGCACGGCATCGGCCGGTTCGCCAGCCGGTTCGTCGGGCGGGAACCCGAACGGACCGCCGAGCGGGGCGCCGGAGGTGAGGTCCCACACCCGCACCGTGGACTCGTCCGCGGTGACCGCCACCGGCCGGCCGTCGACCACCGCCGTGGCCACCGCGCACACGTCGGACTCGTGTCCGGCCGGCGGCTGGTGGAGGACCTCCCCGGTGGCCAGGTCCCAGACCCGGACGAGGCCGTTCGCGCCCCCGGCGACGGCGACCGCCCGGCCGTCCAGCACCGTCGTCGCCACGGCGTCCACGTCGCCGGCCTCGCCGTCGTGGGCCAGGGGCGCGCCCGAGGGGCCGCCGGTGGCCGGGTCCCACCGCCGGGCCAGCGGCTCGCCCCCGGCGGTGAGCAGGACGGGACGGCCGTCGACCACCGCCGTCGCCATCGTGCGCACCGGCTCCCGGGGGTTGACGGCGAGGGTGCCCGCCGCCTCGCCGGTGGCCAGGTCCCACAGCCGGGCCGTGCCGTCCCAGCCGGCGCTGGCCACCAGGGTGGTGCCGTCGACCTCGACCGTCGTCACGGCGGTCACCGCGTCGCCGTGGCCGGGCGTCGGCTTGCCGACGGGCCGTCCGTCGGTGGCCGGGTCCCAACGGTGGACCCGGCCGTCGCCGGTGCCGATGAGCACCACCGGCCGGCCGTCCACCGTGGTCGCGGCCAGCGCCCGGGTCCCGCCCAAGGGGGCGAAGGCCTGGGAGAGCTGCTGCCCGGTGGCCGGGTCCCACAGCCGCACCATGCCGCTGTGGTCGCCGGTGCACACCACCGGGGCGCCCCCGGCCGTCGTCGCCGCCACCTCCAGCTGCACATCGCGCCCGAGGAGCATGCGCTCGCCCAGCCGCCGGCCCGCCGCCAGGTCCCACAGGGTGGCCGCGCCCCAGACGCCGACGGCCGCGGCCGGGCGGCCGTCGACCGTCACCACGGCCAGCTCCGGCCCGCCGAACCCCAGGGGAAGGGGCGGCAGGAACTCGCGCCCCTTCGCCAGGTCCCACACCCGCAGGGTGCCCCCCATGTCACCGGTCACCGCCACGGGCCGGCGGCGGATCACCGCCGTGGCCAGCGTCTTCAGCCTGCTGTGGAAGAAGTGGGCGGTGCGGGGCGGCTCCTGCATCGGCGTGCCGACCGCCTCGCCGGTGGCCAGGTCCCAGACCCGCACGGTCTGGTCGTCGCCGCAGGTGACGGCCACCGGACGGCCCCGGAGCGTCGCCGTGGCCGCCCCGGTCACCCAGTTGGTGTGGCCGGTCAGGGGCGGGTGCAGGGGCCGGCGCGCCGCCAGGTCCCAGATCCGTACGGTCATGTCCCGCCCGGCCGACACCGCCACCGGCCGGCCGTTCAGCCTGGTCGCCGCCACGGCGCAGACCTGCCCGGTGTGGCCGGTCATCGGCTCGCCGACCGGCTCGCCGGTGGCCAGGTCCCACAGCCGTACGGCGCCGTCGTCCCCGCCGGTGACCACGACCGCGCGGCCGTCCACCGTGGTCGTGGTGAGCGCCGACGTCCCCTCCTCGTGGCCGGCCACGCTCCAGCGGCAGCCGCCCAGTTGGGCGCCGCTGGCCCACTGGACGTGCCGGCGCGGGCCGGGCTCGCCGGGCACCGGGGCGGCCTCGATCCGGGCCAGCAGTTCGCGGTCCCCGTACCGGGCGGCGTCGAGGGCCAGCAGTTCGCGGCGCACCGCGGCGCTCGCCCCCCGGTGCCGGTGCGCCGAGGCCTCGTACACCGCGGCGCCCACCCGCGGGAAGCCCCAGTCGGCGTGCGGCAGCAGGGGCAGCAGGGTCGCCGGGTCGGCGTTCACCAGGAAGGGGCCGTCGGTGAAGGCGTAGGCGCCCAGGCTGATCGCCACGCTCCGGCGCAGCGAGGGGTCGGGGCCCTCGACGGCGCGCAGCCACACGGCGATGCCCTCGGCGATCCTGCCGTCCTCGGCCAGCAGCCCGCCGAGCCGCTGCTCGGCCAGCTGGCGGTAGGGGTCGATCGTCGTGGTGACCGCGCCGCGCAGCAGCCGCTCGGCCTCCGCCCGCTCGCCGAAGTCGCGGGCCTGGTCGGCCGCCTCGATCGCCGCCGCGACCTCGACCATCTCCTCGGCCAGCCGCGGCGGCAGGGTGGACAGGTCCACCAGCTCCCAGGGGCGTGCCCACGCCGTGCGGTCCTCGTCGGTGGGCGGGGCGGGCGGCGCGCCGCGCTCGGCGCGCGTGCGCCGGCCGCCGAGCAACCGGCCTATCCAGCCGCGGTGTTCCTCCGAGTCAGCCATCGCTCTCCCCACTCCCGTACCGGTCCCGATCACCCTAATGACCGGCCCGGCGCCCCGTCAGCCCTGTGGGGCGGGCGGCGGTGGCGAAGACGGTGCCGTGGTCGGCGGCGACCAGGTCGTGGACGATGGCCAGGCCCAGTCCCGAGCCCGGGGTGGACTGGGTGCCGGCGGCGCGGTAGAAGCGCTCGAAGACGGCCTGCCGGTCGCCGGGGGCGATGCCGGGCCCGTGGTCGCGCACGGCCAGCCGGGTGCCGGTGACGCGGATCTCCACCGGGGTGCCGTCCGGGCTGAACTTGACGGCGTTGCCCACCAGGTTGTCCACGCAGCGCTGCAGGGCGCGCGGGCGGGCCAGCACCGGCGCCGGAGCGTCGGCGAGGACGGCGATCTCGCGGCCGGTGCGGCGATGGAAGCGCCGGGCGCTGTCCTCGGCGGCGGCCGGCAGGTCGACCGGCTCCGGGCCCTCCGCGGTCCACTGGTCGGTGGCCAACTCGACCAGCTCGCGGACGAGTTCGTCCAGGGCGACGGTCTCGGTGACCAGGGTGGCGAGGATCTGCTCCTCGTCCTCGGGGGCGAGCCGGCCGCGGGCGCGCTGGAGGAGTTCGGCGCAGCCGCGCACCGAGGTCAGCGGGGTGCGCAGCTCGTGGCTGGCGTCCTGGACCAGGCGCTGCTGCTGTTCGCGGGAGCGGTGCAGCGCGCCGACCATGGACTCGAAGGCCCGGGTGAGGCCGCCGACCTCGTCGCGCCCGGCGGCGGGCAGCGGGGTGGCCAGGTCGCGGGTGGTGGTGATGTGCTCGGCGGCGCGGGCCAGGCGCCGTACCGGGCGCAGCAGCCGGCCGAGGACGAGCCAGCTGAGCAGCGCGCAGACGCTCGCCGCTGCCGCGCTGGTGACGGTGATCCGCCGCAGGAACGCTTCGTCGACCTCGGTGACGCCGGCGTAGGTTTGGCCGACCATCACCGCGCCCTGCCCGTCGGGGCGGGCGGTGGTGAGGACGCCGTAGGGGGTGCCGTCGGCGGTGGCGTCCTCCTGGTGCCAGCCCTGCCCGGTGCGGGCCACCTCGCGGGCCCGCTCGGAGACCGGCAGCGCCGGCCCGCCGGGGGCGCAGCAGCCTCGGCTACCGCAGTCCCGCCGAATACGAGACCGCCCTGGCGACCTGACCACCACACCAACGGTACCCGTCAAAGCGGAGCAAGCTCACTACTGCCAGCCGACCAAGCGGAGTTGGGACGTCACATTAGGACTGTGGGGCGCGATGGAGGCGAGCTTCTTGGGGGTGGCGCCGGGGGTGAGGTCGAGGCTGTACAGCTCGGCGACGTCGTGGCCCTGCCGGGACAGGAACACCACCGACTTCAGGTCGGGCGAGGGGGCGACGGCGCTGTTGTCGCGGTCGTTGTCGGGCAGGAGCTGCTCGACCTTCTGCACGGAGTCGAGGGAGTCCGAGAAAACCACGCGGGACATACCCTTGCCGACGCAGAAGAGGCTGTGGTCGTCGATCCAGAACTTCGGGATGCACTGGGGGGCATTGTCGCCCCCCGGAAGTTTCTTGCCGCCAGGGTTGTCGGAGTTCGGACCGAAGCCGAGCGGCGCGGCGAACTCGTCGCCGCTCCCGGGCACCGTGGAGTCCTTGAGCCAGATCGCGCTGCCGAAGTTACTTCCGGCGGCCGCGGCCGTGCCGGACGGATTGACGGTGACGTCCTTGAACGCGTCGTTCAGGGGCATCCGGGACCAGGGCTGGTCGCCGGCGAGCACGAAGCCCCAGTTGTGCGAGAGCCCGTGATCGGTGGCGGCCGCGCCCGGCTGACCGAGGTCACGGCTCATCACATGTCGATCGCGGTTTTCGTACCACAGCGTCGACGTGCCGCTCTGGAAGGCGGGCGTGCGGTCGTTGGCACCGACCGTGAAGGGATCGGCGGACGGAGCCCCGACCGGCGTGCTCTGCGGCTTGAGGGCGAAGGCGACGGCGGGCCCGTCGTGGCTGCCCGGCCCCGACTTCTGAGGGGACGACGGCATCACACCGGCGACCAGCGTGAAGTCCTTGTTGAAGGCCTGCCGCACAGCACTCGGAACGCTGCTCTGTTCAGTGGGAATGGAACTGCAGAGGATCCCGGTGTCTGCGCCCTGCGGAAGCACCGACACCGAGCGGGCCACCTCCTGACCGTCGGTCACCGAGTATGAGGCGAGCGTCAGCTGCTGGGACTCCAGGGCACCGCCGGTGCCACCCTTCACGTCGCACCACGACACAGTGACGGTCCCGGAAGCGCCGACCGACTTGGCCGCGACGCTCCCGGAACCCGCAGGAGCGCCGGAAGAGGCGCCGGAGTCCTGGGACCCCTTCGCGTCACCCGTACCGCTGCAACCGGTGACCGCCAGCGCGATCACGGCCGCGACCGCAGCCCCGCCGTAGTTCCCCGCACGCCAACGCATATGCCCCCCTCGCCATAGAGATCATCCGGACGGTACCAGACGGCTGGTGAGCACGCCTGACGGCCCGTCCGCTGCCGCCTTCGGCGGCTGCTGCAATCGATCCCGGGCGTCCACCTGAGCTTCCCCCGCTGGGTGGGAGGTGGTGATTACCTGCTCAGGACAGGTGTGGGTGGGGACCCGGCAGCCCATCCCCGACCGCACCGTCCCAGCACCGCGATCTTGCCCAACCCTGCACAGACTGGCCGAACAGCTACACGAAGGCGCACACGTCGTCACCCACTGCCGAGCCGGCATCGGACGCTCATCGCTCCTCGCCGCCGCACTCCTCATCCTCAACAGCGTCGATCCCGACACCTCCTGGCGCCAGATCGAACGAGCCCGCGGGCTCGCCGTCCCAGACACCGCCGAGCAGCGAGAGTGAACGATGGAACTGCTTAAATGGGCATGATGTTGACAAATCAGATTCCACAGAATCGCCCGCTACCTGCGGCTACGGGGACCTCCAGCGGGAGATCGAGGAGGGCCTGAACTCGCCGGCGGCACGCTCGTCCTGGCGGGAGCTTTCGCGGCACAGCGAGGCAAGTAGGGCATCGCCTGGTTACCCCTGGTGGACCGTCAGGTGGCCGTAGGCCCGGAGGGTGTCGGCCGGGTCACCGGGGCGGCCTCGCAGGGTGGCGTCCAGGAAGGCGAGGGTGGCCGCGGCGACGACGCGCGGGCTCTCGGTGCGGCCCAGGGTGCCCACGATCGAGGGCACCGGCGGCAGGTAGAGCGGGCCGTCCATGAAGGTTAGGTGCCCGGCGCCGGGGACGGTGAGGCGGTAGCTCGTCGCGGTGCTGTGCTCGAGGGCCTCGGTGAGGCGGGGCAGGTAGCGCGGGTCGGTGCCGGTGGTGATCTCCTGGGTGAGCGCGAGCGCCGGCTGCTCGAGGGCGGGCGTGGTGGGGCCGTGGGGGTAGCCGTCCAGGTCGACGACGGCGTCGAACCGGCGGTCCTGCCGGGCCGCCTGCAGGGCGGCGGCCCCGCCCAGGGAGTGGCCGGCCACCGCGGCGCGGCCGGTGTCCAGGCGCCCGGTCAGCGGGTCGGCGGTCTCCCCCCCGGTCCAGCCGTTCCAGCTGGGTGAGGACGAAGCCGAGGTCGGCGGCCCGGACGGCGGTCCAGCCCGCCGCCAGCTCCTCGTCCCTGTCCCGGTCCCCGGAGGAGGCGGTGGTGGCGCGGATCGTACGGCCGTCGGCGAGGACGACGACGGCGGAGTCGTACGGGTGGTCGAGGGCAGCGACCAGGTAGCCGTGGCTGGCCAGCTCCTCCGCCCAGGCGGTGTTCTGGGTCCGCACCCCGCCCGACCCCGGGGAGAACAGGACGACCGGGAACCGCTCTCCCCCGCCAGCCACCGGGGCGTCGACGACCGCGCGGCTGCGGGCCCGCGGGACGCCGTCGACCAGGAAGCCGGGCAGGCCGACCCCGCCGGCGAGGGCCTCGGAGACGGTCCGCGCCTCGCCCTCCGTGCGTCCCAGGTACTGGGCCCGAGGGACGCCCGCGGGGCTCTTCTGCGCCGGGTACCAGAGCTGGACCACGACCGTGCGCCGGTCGTCCGGATCGGCGGTGAAGCTCTCGGGGCGGAGCGGGTCGGTCCACTGCACCACCCGGGTGCCGACCGCGAAGTCGCCCGTCGGCTCGGGGAAGACGGGCACGGGGAAGGCCCAGGCCGCCACCGGGCCGGTGGCGATCAGGCCGGCGCAGGCCAGCGATCCCGGCAGGGCCAGCCACCAGCGGGCCCGCCGCGCCGGTCGGCCGGTACGGCGCCGCAGCAGGGGCGGGAGGGCGAACGCCGAGGCGACGGCGGCGCCGGCCAGGACCGGCAGCAGCTGCCAGCGGATCCCCACGATGCCCAGCACGATCGCCGACGGTACGAGGACCGCCCCGGCCGCGACGGTGACGGGCCGGCGGGTGGCCGGGGGGAGCCAGCGCGCCACCAGCAGCGCGACGGCGCCCAGCAGGACGAGGACTTCCGGAAGGGACAGGAACAGCCCCGGGATGGTTTCGGTCACCCGGCCATGCTCGGCGCCGGGTCCGCGCCGCCGCATCGGCCCCGGGTCGCCGCCGACTGCGACCGGGGTGGCAACCGGGGGCGGCCCGCGGTGCGACCGGAGTGGCAACCGGGCACCCCGGACCGGCGGCCGGCCTGCGACCGCGGGAGGTGGCGGGTCTCCTCCTGTGGTCGTACCCCGGCACATTGCGCTCCGACGCCGGGCTCATGTGCGGCGCGGGCCCGCGGCCTAGATGACTGATGCCAAGGGGTTCAGTGGTCATACGCGGTCAGGGAGCGCATGACGGGTTGTCCGGTGCGGTCGTTGTGCCAGATCGCGGCGGT
>NZ_JBHTTU010000100.1:0-21473 GCF_042794375.1 Kitasatospora sp. NPDC056531
CGAAACCTCCGATGATCGGCCCGGTCGGCTAGGTCGGGCGACTCCCGCCTGCCGACCCGGGGCTGCGGAAGGCGGCTGCTGTCCGGCGTGACCGTGCTGATCGCCTCCGCCCCCGCTGCATGGGCGCGTGTAGCCGCAACGGGGCCGGGCAGACGCGCGACATGGACGAGGAGCGCGTAGCGTGCCAGGCCGCACCCGGGGCGGCCCTTGAATACCCGGCCGTCCGCGCCGCGCGGCATGATGGTCGGGACGGCACCTCGCCGTCCCGACCGGTCAGGGAGCGCGCCATGCCACGGCCAGCCGAAGGGCCCACCGGGGCTGAGGGGGAAGACAACGGTGGCCTGCGCGTTGCGGTGGGCCGTGACGGACCGGTGTGGATCGTCACTGTCGCCGGGGAGCTGGACCGGGACTCGGCGGACGGGCTGCGCACCGCGCTCTCCGGCCTCGTGGACGACGGCATCGAGCGGATCGTGGTCGACCTCGCGGACCTGCGGTTCTGCGACTCGACCGGGCTCAACATCCTGCTGCGCGCCCGCCTGGAGACCGAGGCCGCCGGGCTGCGCCTGGAACTCGCGGGCCTTCGCCCGATCGTGGCCCGGCTGTTCGAGGTCACCGGGGCCGACAGCGTGCTGCGGATCCATCCCGATCTCGCGGCGGCATTGGACTCGCGCGGTGGGAACCCGAGCGGTGGGAGTCCGACCGGTGGGAACCCGACCGGTGAACCGTCCGAGGATCCGGGCGAGACGCCAGGATCGGCGTGAGGGGCCCGGTATGAACCACTCCGGGCGAGAACCACTGGCGGCCGCCGGGGAGAGCAAGCGGCTCGCGTTCGTCGGCAGCGAGGGCGCGGTGCAGCGCAGCCGCGAGTTCAGCAGGGAGGCGCTGCGGTCCTGGCACTGGCTGCCCGCCGCCGACGACGAGCAGCTGGCCGTCACCGAGGACGTCCTGCTGATGGTCTCGGAGCTGGTCACCAATGCCTGCCTGTACGCCCCCGGGGGGCCACGCGAGCTGCGGCTGTCCTGGGACGGTGCCCGGCTGCGGGTGGAGGTCACGGACGCCAGCCCGGTGCAGCCGCGGCTGCGCGCCGCCGCCCCGGGGCGGCCGGGCGGTCACGGCCTGCGGGTGGTCGACCGGCTGGCCCTCGCCTGGGGCAGCGTGCCCGAGGGCGGCGGGAAACTGGTCTGGCTGGAGGTGCCGTCCCCGCTCGACCTCAGCATTACCGTCCGCTAGCTGTCTGGAAGTTGACGGCACATCAGCGATGCCCCGGGATACGGGTTCCGGCGGCGGTACCGGATCGGGGTCCGGGAAGGGCTCAGGCGATGCCCCGGGCCGGACCGGCGAACCGGAGGAAGCCGGCTGACCATTCCCAAGCCGGCCGTTCCCGGCCCCCACGGTGAGGACCAGCAGCCGGTACAGCGGCGAGGGGCTGTCGCGCAGCGTGATGCCGGCCTCCTCGGCGTACGTCCGGCCGTGCTCGGAGAGCACGGCCGGACGTGATGGTGTCGACCGTCATCGTTCGCATCCCTCCACGTCCAGACCGAGCAGGGGTTGCGCCCGGCGGCCGTCGTCCCGGTACGGTCGGGGCGCGGGTGAAGGGCTTCGCGGCGACGCCGACCGGCCGTACCTCGACGGATACCGCTCGACCGCCGGCGGCCTGCTACCGGCCGGGCGATCGGCACCACCACGGGCGATCGGCGCCACCACGGGCGGTTCGGGCCGTCACCGGCCGGCCGCGGTGAGCACCTCCCTGACGGTGACCAGGCACGGGTCGCAGTACCGGTCCGGCAACGCCGGTCCGGAACCGTTGTCCGTCGGCAACACCCGCTGCGAGGGTTCGAGGACCCGACCGCACAGCGATGCCGTCGCGTCGTCCTTGGCCACCACGTGCCACACCAGTCCGGGCGGCGACACCGCCGGGTCCTGCTCGGCCCACATCTCGTACACGGCGACCTCCGGGTCTCGGGGTTCGGTCACCCCATGCAACCCCGGGACACCACGGTCGGCCACCCGGGCCGGACCCGGTGGGATGGTTGCGCCGGTGCCGACCGGGAGTTCGTCGACGTCGACGTCCCGCTGCGGTGGGCGCCGTGCGAGCCGACCCCGGGGCCCTGACCCTTCCGCGAGGACGAGAACGTGGCCGCACGCTGTGGCCGCGTCGACCGCCACCACGTGATCGCGGGCGGGCGACTACGCCACTCGGGCGACGCCGGCCCGACCCTCGCGGAGCTGCTGACCGTGCTGCCGCGGTGGTGGCGGATGGCAGGCCGGCGGCGATCCACCGGCCGCTGCGGCAACGAGAAGGTGATCAGCTCGCCGACGGCGCGGCGCACCGTGGCCTACGGCGTCACGCCGCGCACCGCCCGGCGGCAGGTGGCGGGCTCCTCCGCCGAGGCCCGCAGCAGCAGGTCGCGCAGTGCCGTGGCGGTGTCCGACGGCTCGGTGGGGGTGAGGACGACCTGGTCGGCGGTGGTCGACGGGCCGGTGAGGGGGATGACGCGCAGGCCGGGTGGCTCGTGGTCGAGCGCGGATTCGACGGTGATGCCGATGCCCGTGCCGGCGGCGACGTGAGCGGCGATGGCGTGCACGCTGTCGGCGGTTCTGATGATGCGCAGGTCGGCTCCGCCGATCCGGAAGGCGGACAGGAGGCGGTCGCACAAACCGCTGTTGATCTGGTGCGGCCAGGTGAGCAGGTCGGTGGTGGACAGTTCGGAGGCACTCAACTCGGTGCGCCCGGAGAGCGGGTGGGCCACGGGGACGAGCGCCACGAACCGCTCGGTGGACAGCACCCGCGCGCGTACACCGGTGATGCCGTCGGTCGCCCAGCCGATGCCCAGTCCGATCGTCTCCGCTCGCAGGGCGGTGAGTTGGGCCGTGGTCGGCATGGCCTCCGGCACGATCGTCACGTCGGGGAAGCGGTCGCGCAGTTGCGGCAGGCAGCGCAACAGCAGCTGGTGGCCGGTGTATTCGGCGTGGGCGACGACGAGGGTGGTGGGGCTCCGGTCGCCGGCGGCCAGAGCGCGTCCGCGCTGCTGGAAGCGGCGCAGCTGGGCCAGGGTGGCGTGGGCGTCGGGCAGCAGCGCCCGGCCTAGGCCGGTGAGTGACACCCGGCGGCTGGTGCGGTCGAACAGCCGCCCGCCCAGGGTGCTCTCCAGTCGCCGGACGGCGTCGCTGACGGTGGGTTGCCCCCGGTGCAGGCGCGCGGCGGCGCGGCCGAAGTGGAGCTCTTCCGCGACGGCGACGAATGCTTCCAGTTCCATCCTGTCCACGGGGCCAGGCTAGCGCGATCGATCGGTGCGACCGATCGCTGGGTGCCGAAGTTCGGCGTTGATGTCGAGTCGTACGCAGGGTGTGATGGGTGGGCAAGCAGGGATCTCCCCACGATCGGAAGTAGTGAAGAGACATGGCAGTCAATGGTGTTGACCGTGAGCCCGATGCGCCGACGGTCACGGTGACGGTGGTCTACCACTCGGTGCACGGACACACCCGGGTGCTGGCCGAGCACCTCGCCGACGGGGCGCGGCTGGTGCCGGGCGCCCAGGTGCATCTCGTCGAGATCCGGCCCGAGGACGTCACCGCGGGCCGGTGGCACGATGCGGAGGTGCTGGCGCTGCTGGAGCGCTCGGACGCGATCGTCCTCGGCTGCCCGACACTGATGGGCAGCGTGTCGGCGGTGTTCAAGGCGTTCATGGAGGCGGCGTTCACGCCGTTCGTCACGCAGGCCTGGAAGGACAAGCTAGCCGGCGGGTTCACCATGTCCGCTTCGCAGAGCGGCGACAAGCTGGCCGTCCTGGAGCAACTGGCGGTCTTCGCGGCACAGTTGGGCATGCAGTGGATCGGCGTGGGCGACATGCCGGGCAACAACTGGAGCGGTGGCACCCGCGACGATGTGAACCGGCTGGGCTCGTGGCTGGGCCTGATGAGCCAGAGCCACGCCGACCAGGGTCCGGAACAGGCCGGATCGCGCGGCGACCTGATCACCGCGCAGCGGTACGGCGAGCGGATCGCCCGGTTGACCCAGCGTTGGGTCAACGCCCTGCCGTACGACACTCCCCGGATGACCGAGCACGAGGCCCGCGCCCTGTCAGCTTCCTTCAGGGAGACGGACGACGCACCGGCGGCGCTCACCCCCTGACCGGCGCCCGACCTTCCCGGCTCTCCCACCTCGGCGGTGCCCGGCCAGGCCCCGGCCGGCCACACTCCCCACGTCACCCACCCGGCCGAGTGCGTGCGGAGCGTGACCGCCTTCATCGAGGCTCACACCTGCCGGGGCGCCTTCCCGAGCCGTTCGTTCCAGGCGGCGAGCAGGTCGGCCTCCTGATCCGGCGTCAGCGTCTGCGGCAGTGGGTCGAACGGCGCGATGTCCCGGGCGGTCTCGGCCACCGGGCGCAGCACGAGCCCGGTGGCGAGGGCGGCAGCGGGGTCGGCGGTGCTGGTGGCCCGCACCAGCGGGTTGGTGGTCCACAGCGGCAGTGCGCTGTCCGGGACGTCGGCCGCCCGCAGGAAGTCGTCGTCCACCCAGGTGAGGGTGGTCCCGGCCGGGGCGACTGCCGAGGCGACGGCGCCCAGCAGCCCGCCCATGGTGAAGGGTGGGGGAGTCGCGGCGTGGTAGGCGCCGGAGGCACCCCGTTCCAGCAGTGCGAGCATCCAGGCGGCGAGGTCGCGGGCGTCGACGACCTGGACGGGTGCGTCGGGCCGGCCCGGGGCCAGGACCTCGCCGCCCCGGGCGAGGCGCTGTACCCAGTAGTCGAAACGACGGGTGTAGTCCTGGGGGCCGATCACGTAGGTCGGGCGCACCAGTAGTACGTCCGGGCCGAAGGCCTCGCGCGCCGCCCGCTCGCACCGGACCTTGAGCGGGCCGTAGCTGGCGGGGGTGACCGCGTCGGCCTCCGGGCCGTCGGCGGGCAGCAGCGGGGAGTCCTCGGTGAACGCCGGGGCGCCGGGGGTGTCGTACACGGCCATGGAGGAGACCAGCAGGTAGCGTCCGGCGGCGCCCGGGTCGAGCGCGGAGGCCAGCTTCCGGATCTGGCGGGGGAAGTACGCGCTGACGTCCACGGTGGCGTCCCAGCCGAGGCCGCGCAGGAGGGACAGGTCGGCGTCGCGGTCGGCGATCAGGTGCGTGGCGTCGGGCAGCAGGTGGGCGCCGGACCTGCCCCGGTGGAGCACGGTGACCTCGTGCCCGGCGGCGAGCGCCGTCCGGGCGAAGTGGAGTCCGACGAACCTGGTGCCGCCCATGATCAGTATGTGCATCGGGCCATCGTGCCAGTGCCGGTGCGCCCGGACCACGGGCCCGGCCGAAGCACCGGCACGTCGCTGAGGCGGCAGGTGCCGCTCAGCGCTTCCGCGTCGCCAGCCACTCGGCGAGCACGGCCGCCTGGCTGTGGTCCACGTCCTTGGTGGCGGTCAGGAGGGTGAGCGTGTCGTGGGCGGCGAGGTCGCGCAGATGGCCGGCGGCCTCGTGGTGTTCGGTGTCGCGCAGCTCCGCGAGGTAGCGGCGGCGGAACTCGGCGAAGCGGTCCGGGTCGTGGCCGTACCAGCGGCGCAGCTCGGTCGACGGGGCGACGTCGCGCAGCCACTCGTCGAGGTGCGCGTCCTCCTTCTTCATCCCGCGCGGCCAGACGCGGTCGACGAGGACCCGCTGCCCGTCCTGGGGCGAGGACTCCTCGTAGATCCGCCGGTAGGCGATCTGTGCGGCCATGGCGGGTTCCTCCCGGCTCTGCCCGGTGGTGCGTCAAAGGCGACGGGCGCTCCACACCAGCGTGCGCCCGGACCGGGAGGATCCGCACTCGGACGGCGGACCTGGGGCAACCGCGACAGCGATCACGCAGCGTGGCGCCCCGGTGCACCGGGGCGCCGACGCTAGGGTCGCTCCCGGCGCGCGAAGCCGCGTACTCCGTGGCGGACGACGGGCCCGGGGGTGCGTCATCGGCTCCGCTGCGGAGGTTCCATGAGTGCGTCTGACACCGCGCCGTCGCGCGCAGAGGTCCGCGTCCGGCGTGGCAGCACGCTGCTGCGCTGGTTGTTCACCACCGACCACAAGGTGATCGGGAACCTCTACCTGGCGACCGCCTTCGGGTTCTTCCTGGTCGGCGGTCTGATGGCGCTGCTGATGCGGACTCAGCTGATGGGCCCGCACACCGGGTTCCTGTCGAATCAGCAGTACAACCAGATGTTCACCATGCACGGCACGATCATGCTGCTGCTGTTCGCCACCCCGACCTTCGCCGGCTTCGCCAACGCGATCATGCCGCTGCAGATCGGCGCGCCCGACGTGGCCTTCCCCCGGCTGAACGCCTTCACCTACTGGGCCTTCCTGCTGGGCGGGCTGATCGTGCTGAGCGGCTTCCTCACGGCCTCCGGGGCGCCCGCCTTCGGCTGGTTCGCCTACGCGCCGCTGAACGGGGCGGAGCACTCGCCGGGGACGGGCCCGGACCTGTGGGCGCTCGGCCTGGTGGTGGCCGGCCTCGGCACGATCCTGGGCTCGGTCAACTTCATCACCACCATCACCTGCCTGCGGGCGCCGGGCATGACCCTGTTCCGGATGCCGATCTTCACCTGGAACGTGCTGTTCACGTCGATCATGGTGCTGCTGGCCTTCCCCGTGCTCACCGCCGCCCTCCTGCTGCTGGAGGCGGACCGCAAGTTCGGCGCGCACGCCTTCGACCCGGCGAACGGCGGGGCGCTGCTGTGGCAGCACCTGTTCTGGTTCTTCGGCCACCCGGAGGTGTACATCGTCGCGGTGCCGTTCTTCGGCATCGTCAGCGAGATCATCCCGGTCTTCAGCCGCAAGCCGCTGTTCGGCTACTACGGGATGATCGGTGCGACCATCGCCATCACCTCCTTGTCGATGTCGGTGTGGGCCCACCACATGTTCGCCACCGGGCAGGTGCTGCTGCCGTTCTTCTCCATGATGTCCTTCCTCATCGCGGTGCCCACCGGGGTGAAGTTCTTCAACTGGATCGGGACGATGTGGCAGGGCTCGCTGTCCTTCGAGACCCCGATGCTGTGGGCGATCGGGTTCCTGGTGACCTTCCTGTTCGGCGGCCTGAGCGGGGTGCTGCTGGCCGCGCCGCCGATCGACTTCCACGTCACCGACAGCTACTTCGTGGTGGCCCACCTCCACTACGTCCTGTTCGGGACGGTCGTGTTCGCGACCTTCGCGGGCTTCTACTTCTGGTGGCCGAAGCTGACCGGGAAGATGCTCCACGAGCGGCTGGGGAAGGTGCACTTCTGGATCCTGTTCACGGGCTTCCAAACCACCTTCCTGGTGATGCACTGGCTCGGCGCCCAGGGGATGCCGCGCCGCTACGCGACGTACCTGGACGTGGACGGCTTCACCACCCTCAACGTGGTCGCCTCGATCGGCTCGTTCCTGCTCGGGGTCTCGAACCTGCCGTTCTTCTACAACGTCTGGACGACCACCCGGCACGGCACCCGGATCACCCAGGACGACCCGTGGGGCTGGGGCCGGTCACTCGAATGGGCCACCTCCAGTCCGCCGCCGGACCACAACTTCCACGCGCTGCCCCGGATCCGCTCCGAGTCCCCGGCGTTCGACCTGCACCACCCGGAGGTGCCGACGGAGGCGCAGTCGAGCGGTGGAGCGGACCTGCCGTACGGCCGCCGGGACGGACGGGGGAACGGGCGGTGAGGGCCGAGGGGTGGCTGTTCGCCGTCATGACGGCGTTCTTCGCGGTGACCGGAGTCATCTACGGCTTCTGGGCCCGTGAGCCGGCCGGCAAGGCGATCCTGACGGTGGCGTTCCTGATGTCGGGACTGGTCGCGCTGTTCTGGTTCGTCCAGCACCAGCGGAGCGGCGGCGGCCGGGCCCAGGACCGCAAAGACGCCGAGATCGCGGAGACCACCGGCGCGCTGGGCCTCTTCCCGGCCCGCAGCGGCTACCCCGTGCTCGCGGCGGCGGGCCTGGCCGTCTTCGCGCTCGGTCTGGTGTTCGCCCGGTGGCTGATCATCTGCGGTGCGGTGGTGCTCGCACTCGCCGTCTTCGGCTTCATCTTCCAGTACCGCGACCACGGCGACGGCGGGGCCTGACCCTCCGCAGCAGCCGGCCCAGCGGGCCGGTTCGAGGGGCGGCGAGCGGTTCCGGGGGCCGGGGGTGGGCCGGCGCGGTGAGGACGGCCTCGACCCGGCCCTCCTCCTGCTCCAGGACGGGCAGGGCGACCCGGTCGCCGTAGTACCAGGAGCCGAGCGCGGCCCGCACCCGCTCCGTTCGCGGCGCCCCCACCGGGGCGCTCGGCGGCAGCGGCGCGTCGCGCACCATGATCGAGTAGCGCTCGGCCGCCGGCACCGGGCGGCGGCTCCCGCTGAATCCGCCGTAGACCGACTGGTCGATCCGGCCGGTCGCGTCGCCCTCCAGCAGCCGGGTGCGGTCCCGGGCCTGCAGGGCGAGGCAGAGCCGCCGGGTGAGCACGAAGGCGAGCGGCGGCAGCAGGACCAGCGCCGCCCGCAGCACCCAGGTGAGGGCGTTGACCGACAGGCCGAAGGCGTACGCGATCACGTCGTTGCCGCCGGCGATCAGCAGCACCGTGTAGAAGACGACCCCGGCGACCCCCAGCGCGGTGCGGGTCTGCTTGTTGCGGGGCCGGTCGCACAGGTGGTGCTCCCCGTCGCCCGGGGTCAGCCACCGTTCGACGAACGGGTAGGCGTACAGCGCCCCGAACAGCAGGCCGGGAACCACCAGCGCCGGAAGGAACGCGCTCCACGACAGCGTGTGCCCCAGAACCCGAGTCTCCGCGGCCGGCATCAGCCGTAGGGCCCCCTCGATGAACCCGATGTACCAGTCGGGCTGCGCGCCCGCTCCGGCGATGTCGGGCCGGTAGGCGCTGTACCGCCAGATCGGGTTGATCTCCGCGAGCAGGGCGGACAGCGCCAGGACACCGGCGACGGTGAACGCCAGGCCGGTCGTGCGGGTCAGGAACTGCGGGAAGAACGGCAGCCCCACCACGTTCCGGTTGGTTCGGCCCGGCGCCGCCCACTGGGTGTGCTTCAGCACGACCACCAGGGTCAGGTGCGCCCCGATCAGCGCCAGCAGCAGGCCCGGCACGAGGAGGATGTGCACGGTGAACAGCCGAGGGATGATCACGTGCCCGGGGAACTCGCCGCCGAAGGCGAAGAAGCTGAGGTAGGTGCCGACGACCGGCACGGACAGCAGAACGCCCTCGGCGATCCGCAGGCCGGTCCCCGACAGGGTGTCGTCCGGCAGCGAGTAGCCGGAGAACCCCTCCAGCAGCGCGAGGTTGAACAGGGTCACCCCGATCACCCAGTTCAGCTCGCGGGGGCGGCGGAACGCGCCGGTGAAGAACACCCGCAGCAGGTGCGCGCAGATCGAGGCGACGAACAGCAGCGCGGCCCAGTGGTGGATCTGGCGGACCAGCAGGCCGCCGCGCACCTCGAAGCTGATGCGCAGCGTCGAGGCGTAGGCCTCGGACATCCGCACCCCGCGCAGCGGCAGGTAGGAGCCCTGGTAGTCGATCTCGCCCATGCTCGGGTTGAAGAAGAAGGTGAGGAAGACCCCGGTCAGCAGCAGGACGACGAAGCTGTACAGCGCCAGCTCGCTCAGCAGGAACGACCAGTGGTCCGGGAACACCTTGCGCAGCAGTTCCTTGCCCGCCTCCATCAGCGGGAGCCGCCGGTCGACGACCCGCGCGGCGCGCTCACCGGCCGGTGGTTCCGGCGTGCTCGTCCGCACCCACGCACTGCGGTCCGGCACGCGGTCCACAGGCCCGTCGTCACCCTGGTTGCCGTCCATATCGGGCAACCTAGTGCGAAACGCCCGCTGCGCACCGGCAGGCCGACGCGATCCTCCCTCCGTGTGAGGGGCGGAGCACCCCATCGGAGCAACCGCCGAGTCCGTGTTCTGGGCGTTCACCGGGAGTTGGGCGCTGGCGCTGGCGGTCGCGGTCGCGTTCGCGGTGCTGTGCGCCTGTTCGGGGCGTGGCCTCCGGGTACTCGGGGTGCGGCGGGGCGGGGAGTCGTCGGTACGAGGCGGGGAGCGAACCAGGAGGCCAGGCCATGAGCTGCCTCGACCGCCGTTACGCGGTGACCCTGCCCGGGCCGGTCGGAGCAGTCCGGTCCGTCCGGCGTGTCACTGCGCGCGGACGATGACCACCGGGCAGCAGGCGTGCTGCGCGCAGCGCGTGCTCACCGAGCCGAGCAGGGCCCGGGTGAACCCGCCGTGGCCGTGGCTGCCCACCACCAGCACCTCGGCGCCCTGCGACGCGTCCAGCAGGACGTCGGAGGGGTCGCCCATCACCATCGATCGTCGAACCCGAACCGGCCGGTCGTCGCCGAGCACGGTGTGGAGTTGGTCGGCGAACCGTCGTTCGGCCAGCTCCCGGTCGAAGGTGACATCGACCACGGGCGCCGACCAGCCGAAGTGGCTCGGCGGCTCCCACGCGCCCACGGCCTCCACGACCCCGCCGATCTGCGTGGCGTACCGGACCGCCCAGCGCAGGGCGGCGTGCGACGACGGCGAGCCGTCCACGCCGACCACGACGCGGGGAGCGGAGTCGTTCACGTCCATCCGTCTGCACCGTCCTGTCGGTCGTCACTCCTCCCATCACGGTGCGGGCCGCTCGGCGCCACCGCGAGTACGGCCCGGCACCCGGGTGACACTGCCGGGCGGTCCCGGCTCCCGCCCGGCGGGCCTGACAGGGCGACAGCGCAGGGCTGCCGGGGAGCCGTGGCGCTCCAGCAGGCGGCTGCCGGCGGGGTGGTCGAGTCGTGGGCCGAGAACGCGTTCGAGGGGGGTGGAACTGGGTGAGCAGGCCGCGCAGGCGGCTGCCGGTCAGGCCTCTCATCAGCGGTCACACGGTGCCCCGGGCCCGGTGACACCACCCCCCCCCAGGTCATTCGATCGAACCCGACGGGCTGCAGTCGGCCTGGGCGGCGCCGGCCGCCACGCGAATCCCGCCGAGGAGCATGGTGCGGAAGGCGGGGTCGGCGTAGGACTCCCGGGTGTGGCCCATGCCGGTGTACCAGGACCGGCCGCCCTGGACCTCCTGGCACCAGGTGATGGGATGGTCGCCCATCCGGTCGGGGCCTGGGTCGTAGCTGGACTCGTCGACGGAGGAGAGGACGTGGACGGTGTCCCTGGGGTCGGTGCGGAAGTTGTACCACTCGTCCGACCGGCTCCAGACGGCGGGCAGATGGCTGGTGCTGGGGTTGTCCCGGTCCTCGACGATCACCCGGGCCTGGTACTGCCCGTGGGGATGGCTCTTGAAGTAGGCGCCGACGACCTGGCCGTAGAAGGGCCAGTCGAACTCGGTGTCGGAGGCGGAGTGGATGCCCGCGTAGCCGCCGCCGGCGCGGATGTAGCCCTCGAAGGCGGCCTTTTCGGTGTCGTTGAGGACGTCACCGCTGGTCAGGGCGAAGACGACGGCTTGGTAGTCGGCCAGGTTGGCAGGTGTGAAGACCGTGTCGTCCTCGGTGGCGTCGACCGTGAACCCGTTCGCGGCACCGAGGTCCTTGATGGCCTGGACGGCGGTGGGGACCGACTGGTGCCGGTAGGCGCCGGTCTTGGAGAAGACGAGCACCTTGAACGCGGACTGGGGGGCGGGATCCGCTGTAGCGGAGCCCACGGGGGCGATGAGGGCGAGCACGGCGCACAGGCCCAGCATCGGCCGGAGTAATTTGAGGCGGGACATTCGGACTCCCCGGGAAGGCCCCGGAGCCCACGGGTGGGTGGGCTCCGGGGAGGGACGGATCAACTGGGCTTGGCGAACTTCCACTTCTGGTCCGCTTGATCACCCGCCGCCGGGTGAGCCGCAGCGCAGCGGTTGCGATCATGAACGCTTCAGGAACCTCAAGTAGAACGCCACGAACACCAGGACGATCCCGACGTTCACCATCAGCCGCTCCCAGAGCTGGTGCCTGAAGAACAGGACGTCCACGCCAATCACGGTGGCTACCATCGCGAGCACGTAGAGCACGATGACCGACTGTCTTCCCATGCTTCTGTTCTACTACCTGCTACGCGCGGTCGCGGTGGGAGTGTGCCCCGCCGATATCGCGGCAGTGACGTGCCCGTCACGGGGCGTACCACGGGGCAGCGGCCGGCGAGCCAGGCGAACCCGCGGCTTCGGCCGGGCGTGATCTGCGACACGTCGTGTAACAAGACTGTCCGTCAGTGCCTCTGAGTATCAGGAGAGTTGTCGTTCGACGATGGGGGCGGACAGGGTGGGCCGGAGGCGCAACGGTGGAGAGGTCGCTCGCGGCGCGGCAGGGGGTGGCCCGTCGGGCGGCGGGTCGGCCGGGCGGCGGTCGCCGCTGCTCATAGCAGGCCGGACGCTGGCCTGCACGGCGGGGCTGGCGGTGTTCGTCTCCAGCGGGGTGGTCTGGTACGAGTACACGTCCCTGACCGACGGGATGACCACGTCCAAGGCTCTCGACGAGACCAAGAAGGACGCCCCCAAGCACCTCGACAACTCCATCAACCTGCTGTTGATCGGCCTGGACAGCCGCAAGGCGATGGACGGCTCGGACCTCGACCCGTCGATCGTCGAGAACGACCTGCACGCCGGCCACGACTCCGAAGTCGGTGGCTACAACACCAACTCGCTGATCCTGCTGCACATACCGGCGGGCGGCGGCAAGGTGCAGGCGGTCTCCATCCCCCGCGACGACTACGTGATGACGTACAAGGGCGACGGGACCAAGCTGGGCATGGCCAAGATCAAGGAAGCCTACGGCAACGCCAAGGACCAGTTCGACAACAGCCCGCAGGCCAAGGGGCTCAAGGGCCCCGACCTGGAGAAGGCCGGCCGGGACGTCGGGCGCGCGGCCACCATCCGCACCGTCCAGACCTTCCTCGACCAGCCCGTCGACCACGTCGCCGAGGTCAACCTGAAGGGCTTCTACGACATCGCCAAGGCGCTGGAGCCGATCGAGGTCTGCCTCACCCACCCGGTGGACGACCCGATCATCGCCAGGACCGCCACCAAGGCAGGTGGCGGCACCGGACTCAAGCTCCCCGCCGGGCACAGCAAGCTCGACGCCGCCCAGGCGCTCTCCTTCGTCAGGCAGCGGCACAACCTGGACGACGGACACGGCAACGCCGACGACTTCGCCCGCACCCACCGCCAGCAGGCCTTCATCTCCTACGTCGTCTACAACCTCAAGCAGAAGGGCATCGTCGGCGACCTCGGCAAGATGCGGGAGCTGATGGGTGTGGTGCAGGAGGACCTCGTCATCGACAACCAGTGGAACGTCCTGGACTTCGCCCAGCAGGCCCCGGCGCTGACCGGCGGCAACGCCGAGTTCCGCACCCTCCCGGTGGCCGACCTCCCCAAGGTCAACGGCCAGTACGTCAACACCGTCAACACACCCCAGATCCAGAAGATCGTCAAGCAGCTCTTCGGCTACGCGGACGCCGCCCCCGCTCCTGCCCCGGCTCCGACAGACGAGACCCCCAGCGCTCCCGCCACCACCCCGGCCCCCGCCCAGCCGACCGCGAGCCCGACGCCGACCGCCGCCAAGGCCGTCACCGTGGATGTCCTCAACGCCTCCTCCGCCGCCGGGGTGTCCTCCGCCAACGAGGCCAAGGTCCTGGTCGGGATGGGCTTCAAGGAGGGGAGGACCGGCCCGGCCGCCACCAAGCAGAAGAACACCACGGTCACCTACGGCAAGGGCGCCAAGGAAGCGGCCGACCAGATCGCGGCCCGCTACGGTGTCACCGCCACCGAGTCCGCCTCGACCGGCGCCGACAGGGTGGTGGTCACCCTCGGCACCGCCTTCACCGGCGTCGCCTCCGACCGGCCCACCACCGCCCCGACCGACCCGGGCACCAATGTGGCCCAGCAGGGCCCCATGGTCGACGCCCAGTCCGACGGCGGCATCCCCTGCGTCTTCTGACGCCGACCGAGGACCCGCACCTCGCCGTCGAAGCCGGCCAGATGGTCGAACGCCGGCTTTCGGATCCTTCCCGGCGCTCCAGAGCCGGCCCGAGGGCCGAAGGCCCGGCGGCCGGCGCGGCAACCGGCCGATGGCGGCCACCTGCACCGCGCTCGCACTGATCCACCTGGCCTCGGCCGCCTGGCTGCTCACAAGCTGACCCGATCCGTCGCAACCCCACCGCGCTGTCCCGGCCGTCAGCCTGATCCGGGGGTGACCAGCCCGGTCTCATGGGCGAGGACCACGGCCTGGGTCCGGTCGCGCAGGACCGACTCGGAGAAGATCCGCGCCACATGGGTCTTCACCGCGGCCTCGCTCTACACGGACCCGCGACGGGACGGTGGGGCCTCGATGATGAGGGCGATGCCGTCGAGGAGCGGCGTGAGGCCGAACTCGAACAACGTGTCCAGGTCGAGGTCGTAACCGTCCTTGCAGCTGCTCGCGATCCTGGTGAACACGGGGTACCGGGTCGCCGCGGTGATCGCCGCGAAGGCGGGGGCCTGGTGGTCCATCCACTGGTCCTCGGACAGGCCGGTGGCGGCCTCGGCCTGGGCCTCCCGTTCCAGGTGCACGGCGATCCCCTGGATGTAGCTGTAGAGCAGGACGTGCAGGTCGAGCATGGTCTCCGGATCGAGGTCGTGGCCGTCGAGGGCGGCGAGCGCCCATTCCGCGTGGATCATCAGGGCGGGCAGCATCAGGGGGCGGGTGAGGGAGCCGACCTGTGCGAGCCAGGGGTGCCTGCGGTGGATCCCCCACAGGGTGCGGGCACCGAGTTCCAGGCGCGCGCGCCATCCCTCCGGTGGCTCGACCGGGTAGGTCTCCTCGCCGAACGCCGCGTCCGCCATCAGAAGGACCAGGTCGTCCTTGCCGTTGATGTACCGATAGGGGGACATGGCGGCGACACCGAGCCTGGCGGCAACGCTCCGCATCGACACCGCGCTCAGCCCTTCGCCGTCGGCGATGTCCACCGCGGCGCGGACGATCCGTTCACGGCTCAGTTCGTGATCGGAGACGGCCGCGGATGCAGACCGTCGCCTGGACGGGGTGCGGTGTTCCGTCAACGCCGCAGACTTTCTGGCCGCGACCACGGTGCCGACCCGGGGATGGGCCTCGACCAGCCCTTCCAGGCGGAGCGCGGTGAGGGCCTTCGTGGCCGTGGCGAGCGCGACTCCCCATTCGCGGGCGATCTGGCGTGTCGACGGCACGCGCTCGCCCGGGGCGAGCGTGCCCTCGGCGATGCGTCGGGCGATCTCGTCGGCGATGCGCCGGAACGGCGGGTCGGACTGTGAGGTCATGCTGTCGGCTCCTTGGGAAATTTCTTTCGCGCGCACCGAACCTGTACTAGTTCAGACCCTATCAGCGCAGGAAGCCGAAATGGCCCTGCTGTCCTAGATCAGGGCAGGGGAAATGGCGGTTGGCAGTGCTGCGCGTACGCCGTACATTCAGAGCGCGTACAGCGTATGAAGGAGCTTGAATGAAGACTGTGCTGATCTCCGGCGCCGGTGTCGCCGGGGCCGCGCTCGCCCATTGGCTGAACCGTGACGGCGTCACCGTGACGGTCGTGGACCGCGCACCGGGCCCGCGGCTCGGCGGCCAGGCGGTGGACATCCGCGGCGTCGCACTCGATGTCGTCGAGCGGATGGGACTGCTGGACCGAGCCGGAGCCCACCGCACCCGGATGCGCGGCATGTCGGTGTTGGACGGCGACGGCAGGGAGATCCACCGCTCCACCGAGACGACCTTCAGCAGCGGCCGTCTCGCCAACGACGACATCGAGCTGCTGCGTGAGGACCTGGTCCGCATCCTGCACGAACAGGCAGGCGCCGACGTCGAGTTCGTGTTCGGCGACCGCATCACCGCGCTCGACGAGAACGAGGACGGGGTACGGGTCGCCTTCGAGCACGGCCGCCCCAGGAGCTTCGACCTGGTCGTGGGAGCCGACGGCCTGCACTCGGCCGTGCGACGGCTGAGCTTCGGGCACGAGGAGCAGTTCACCCGACACCTGGGCATGCATCTGGCGATCTTCAGCGCGGACAACTTCCTCGCCCTGGACGACTGGCAGCTGTGGCTCAGGGACGGCGAGGCCGGCTACGGCATCTACCCGGTGCGGGACAACACCGAGCTGAGGATCTCGTTCGGTTTCGCAGCCGAACCGCTTCCCACCGGTCACCGTGGCGCCGAACAGCACAAGCAATTCGTTGCCGATCGGATGGCGACGTTGCGCTGGGAGACCCCGAGGCTGCTGAAGGCCCTGTGGGAGGCACCCGACTTCTACTTCGACGCGATGACGCAGGTCCGCTTGGCCCACTGGTCGAACGGCAGGACCGTCCTGCTCGGCGACGCGGGCTACTGCGCCTCCCCGCTGTCCGGCCAGGGGACCAGCCTCGCTCTCGTGGGAGCCTACGTACTGGCCGAAGCCCTGCGGCGGACGGGCGGCGACCACCGCGCGGCGTTCGCCCGCTACGAGAACCGCATGCGCCCGTTCGTCGAGCTCAACCAGGCGCTCGCCACCGAGAATCCCGGCGGACCGGCCGCCGAAGCCTCCGTCGAACGGGCCAAGAACGCGATCGCACTCGACGACTGACTTCTCCGGCAACCTCGCGGCTGGTCCAGGCCGGTGAGGACACCGTCAGGAAGGTGATCCACCGGTTCAACTTCGGGCCACTCAGAGCCACTGCGTCGGCCTTTCGGCCAGGACCGCCGGTGCCGCTGTCAGCTGCGCTGCACCTCGACGCGGACGCCCATCTCGCGCATGGCCGCGACGACGCGCATGGCGTCGGCGGCCACGACGCGGATCCACGGCGGGGACGTCTCCGCATGGACGTCGATCTCGTCTCCGGCGACGAGCATGTAGGCGACGGTCACTATCGCCTTGTCGGCCTGAGGGCCGTCCGGATAGATGCGCAGTTCGGTGCCCATGATGCCTCCTGACCCGGTGGGTGGTGGGGCGAAGGAGAGGCTCACTAGGCCGCCCTGCCAGTGGGCCTCGTGACGTAGGACCAGCTTGGTGCGCCACTCCACCTCGGCGCCGAACGAAACGGTGCCGCTGCCGCCGACGCCTTGGCGCGCTTTGACGACCAGGACGAAGTCCGTAGAGTGCAGTGGGCGGCCGGGTGAGGGTGGGCGCCTGAGAGCAGCAGCGCGGCGGGGAGGCCGCGCGGGTTGTCCGAGGCGTCGAAGCGGCCGAGCGCGGTCTCGCACGCGCTGAGCGTCACCAGGTCCAGGCCGCGCAGTTCGAGCCCGAGGAGTTCGTGCGCGTGTAGGCGCCCGTCGGATCGCTGATCCGGTGCCAGATACAGGCATTGGAAGGCCGGTGCCGCGGCGTCGTGGCCCGGGGCGTGGCTGTTCGCCGAGGACTTCCGACTCACCGTCGACGCGGAGTGAGCTGGATCCACCCCGTCTCGCACCCCCACCCGGCTTCTTCGACACGTCCGGTGACGGGTAGCACGCTTCGGCACACCTACTCGCTGTCCTGCGGGCTTACCACCCGCACCGGTACGGTCCCGTGCAGGACGCGTCCCGCCCGCTGTTCCTGTTCGAACCGCCGGATGAACACGTCCAGGCGCACCTCGGGCGCCAATTCGATCAGGTCGGGCGGCCAGGTGTCCGGCGGCACGAGGATCACCACGGCGGCACTCCGGCCCTGGGCTGCTGCCAGCCAGCCGGGCGACGTCTCGACGCGAGTGTCCGGCTCCCACATCTGGCGCCCGCCGACCAGCACCAGGCGTTTCACCCGGCCGTCGCCGACCTCGACCACTCCGCTCGTGTCCGGAGGCGTACCCGCCGCGAGCGTGAAGCCGCTGTCGACCGCGGCTTCCACCAGGTCCGTATAGAGGTCCGCACCGACCTCCACGATCAGTTCCGCGAACGGCGGCCCCTGCGCCGCCTCGCGCACCGCCAGCGCCCACACCATCGGAGCCTGAGCCCGGCCGTTGTTCGTTTCGTCAGCCACACCCACTCAACGAGCGACGGTCACGATCCGCTCTGATCCCGCCGCGATCGGCACGCCCGGTCCCGCGCATCCCACCCGGCCGGCAGACGTGCGGGTGAGCGCGGCCCCGGCCCGGCTGAGCCTCGTCGACCCCCGTCCCTCGCCGATACCCGGTGTTGAACTCAGTGCGGTCGAGCCCTGCTGTTCACACAGGCACGGGCAACTGCTCGGCCCGCCCGATCATCGGGGCGGGCCGAGCACGGGCTTCGTAGCCGAGGGGGACTTCGTCCTGGTCATTCGGGGGAGTTGACGCGGAACGTGTTGTCCGAATCCCTCGACGAGGTGCTCGCCGCTGCTGAAGCGACGCGGCCTCCGCTTGTTCCGGACGGTGCGGCGTCGGCGCCGCCCATTTTCAGCAGACGGGCCAGCGCGTCCTCACCGGCCGGGGTCAGGTGCAGCGCGCGGGTACGGGGTGCCCGGGTGATCCATCCTGCGGTGGTGAAGGCGTTGAACAGGTCCGCGCCGAGACGCCCCGCGAGGTGGTGCCGTTGCTCGGTCCAGTCCAGGCAGAAGCGCAGCAGCGGACGCCGCTGGTCGTCCGTGAGGTGACTCTCCGGTACTCCGAGGCCGGTCAGCACCGGTATCGCGGCCGGGCCGAGCCGGTAGGGGCGCTCCGCGTTCTCCGTCTGTTGTGTCCCGCCCGCGGGGACCAGCGCGCCGCTGTTCAGCAGGGCCTCGGTGATGGCGACCCCGAGCTGCCCGGCGGCGTGGTCGTAGCAGACGCGCGCTCGGCGCAGCGCCTCGTTGCGGTTGCTGGCGCGCAGCGTTCGCGCCACCGGCTGGGCCGGGGCGAGCGCGGCCAGGCTCTCCATCAGCTCGGCGATCCGCCGGTCGGCGAGTTCGTAGTAGCGGTTGCGCCCCGACGGCCGGACGGCGATCAGCCCGGCCCGGCTGAGCCGGTTCAACTGGGTGCTGGCGGCCTGGGGGGTGACGCCCGCGTGCTCGGCCAGCGCGCTCGCCGGCAGGCTGCGACCTCCGGCGAGCGCCATCAGGATGCGGGCGCGGGTGCCGTTGGCGAACAGGCTCGCCACACGGGCGATGTCCGGTTCGCCGGTGCGCGTGGGTGAGGTCATGCGGTCATTGTCGCCCGGCCCCGCTTCCACCGGCGTGGAAGTGAATCGCTGTCATCGTCGGGGCATGAACGAGGAAGTCCTGGCCATACCACTGCCCTCGACGTCGGGTACCCGGCTGCGGCGACGCGTGCTGGCCGCGACCGGTGTCAGCTATGTCATCGTCCTGCTGGACGCGTCGATCGTGAACGTCGCGTTGAACGGCATCTCCGACAGCCTCGGCATCGGCATCGACGGGCTGCAATGGGTGGTGAACTCCTACACGCTCGCATTCGCGGGCCTGCTGTTGACGGGTGGCACCCTCGCGGACCGCTGGGGCGCCCGCCGGGCCTACCTGGCGGGTCTGGTGCTCTTCACCGCGGCGTCCGCCGGCTGCGGCCTGGCGACCGGCTTGCCGGTGCTGGCCGCCGGACGTGCGGTGCAGGGCGTCGGCGCGGCGGTCCTGGTCCCGGCCGCCCTCAAACTGATCAACCAGGCCCATCCGGAGCCCGAGCTGCGGGCCCGGGCGATCGGGATCTGGATGTCGCTCGGCGGAGTCGCGATGGCCGCGGGACCCCTGATCGGCGGCAGCCTGGTCTCCTGGCTCGGCTGGCGCAGCGTCTTCTTCGTCAACGTGCCCGTCGGACTCGCCGGGGTGTGGCTGGCGCGCAGCGTCGCGGAACGGCCGGCCCGGCCGCTGGCTCAGCGCCTGGACCTGGCCGGACAGGTGAGCGCGGTCGTCGCGCTCGGTGTGCCGATCACCGTCCTCATCCAGGGCCGCTACTGGAGCGCGCCGCTGGTGTGGACGGCCCTGGCGGTGTCCGCCGCGGCCGCGGCGGCCTTCCTCGTCACCGAGGTCCGCAGCCCGCACCCGATGCTCCCGCTGTCGCTGTTCCGTGGCCGCGTCTTCGCGGCCTCCACGGTGGTCTCCGCGACCTCGGCGCTGGTCTTCTACGGCCTGCTGTTCGTCTGCGGCCTCTACTTCCAGCAGGTCCGCGGTTACCCGCCGGTCCGGGCCGGACTGGCGTTGCTGCCGCTGACCGCGACCGTCGCCGTCGGCGGCTTCGGCTCCGCTCGGGTGGCGCGGCTGCTCGGTTCGCGCTGGTCCATGTGCGCGGCCTTCGGCGCCTACGCGTTCGGGGCGCTGGGGCTGCTCGGCGCCACCCGCACCTCGCCGTACTGGCTGGCGCTCGCGCCCATGGTGGTGATCGGACTGGCCGGCGGATTCATCTCCCCGGCAGCCACCGCGCCGGCCCTGGGCGCCGTCGACAAGGCCCGCGTGGGCATCGCCGCGGCCGCGCTCAACACCGCCCGGCAGTCCGGATCGGCCGTCGGCGTCGCCGCCTTCGGCACACTCGTCACCGCCGTCCACCCCTTCTCCCGTGGGCTACACGCCGTCCTCTACCTGATCGCCCTCGCCTCCGCTGCCGCCGCAGCCGTATGGGCGTACTCCTGCCGGCCAACCGCACCGGCGGGCCGTCCCCCCGCCTGACGGCCCGCAGGCCCGGCTCCAGGGCCGCTGGTCAGCGGCGGGTGAAGCGGGTGGTGAGGGTGACGGTGGTGAGGCCCTTGATCATTCCGGCCTTGTTCCAGCCCATACCGAAGTCGTTGCGGTCGATGGCGACCTCGCCCCTGAGGGTCACGTCGTCGGGGCCGGTGGCGGTGGCGCGGGCGGTGAAGGTGAGCGGGCGGGTCGTACCGAGCACGGTGAGGCGGCCGGTGACCTTGGCGGTTCCGGCGCTGTCGGCGACGACGCCGGTGGCGGTGAAGGTGAACGTCGGATACCGCTCGACATCGAAGAAGTCCGCGGAGCGCAGGTGGGTGTCGAGCTTGGCCTGCTTGCTGAGGATCGACGCGGCCTCGATGGTCAGCGTGCCGTGCGCGGAACCGTCGGGGCCGATCTCGCCTTCGCCGCTGAACTTGGTGAAGGCGGCCCTGATCGTGGCCAGCCCCCACATCGACTTGTGCTTGATCTCCACTGAAGACTTGGCCGCGTCCAGGACCCAGGGGCCGGAGCTCAGGTCGGAGAGTCTGGTGGAGGCCTGGGCGGGGTTGGTGATGTGGCTCGTCATGGCAATCGCCTTCTACGGTGGGGCAGGGGGTGCGCTTTAGTGCGTAGCTATTGATAACACAGGTACTTACTTTTTTGCAGCTGCGGCGGATGGCGAAGGCGCCGACCATCAGCGGGGTGGTCGGCGCCTGCGCCTCGGTGGCGTTGATCCCGCAGTTGTCTCCGCGAGTGGCGTCCGACGTCGGACTTCACATCGAAGCCCTCTACCGTGACACCAGGATCGGCGAGATTTACGAAGGCACCAACGAGATCCAGAAATGGGTGATCGCCCGCCAGATCTTCGGCCGGGACATCACCGGCTAGCGAGGTAGTGCCCTGTCGTACGTCGGGGCCGGTCAGGCGCCCGGATGACCTTGCCCTCGCGGCTGTGCCGGGTGCCCCGGCGCTCGGCAATCCGGGCGACCAGCCGAAGGCCCCGGCCGCCCTCGTCGAAGGTTCGCGCTCTGCGCGGATGGGG
>NZ_JBHTTU010000101.1:0-21432 GCF_042794375.1 Kitasatospora sp. NPDC056531
AGCAGAAGGGGCGCGCCGGTGCCGAAAGGGAGAAGCGACCAGCGAGGCACGAGCGCCGGAGCGCCGACCGTCGGCACCGGGCCGGAGCGCCCCAGAGACGAGCGGGCGAGTAGTCGAGTAACGCCGAAGGGCGCTCTCCCGACCGGGGAGAGCGCCCTTCGGCGAAGGCCGTCAGCCCTTCTGCATGACCTCCGGCTCGTGCCGGCGCTGCAGCCGGGTCACGATCACGCCGATCACGACCGAGATGGCGATCAGCACGCCCGCGTCGATCGCCCACTGGGCGACAGAGTGCGTCCACAGCGGGTCGTAGTTCGGGTGCTGGAAGTCCTTGTTCCAGGGGCCCATGAGGTGCGACAGGTCGAGCGTGGTGGACACGATGCCGGTGCCCCAGCGGGCCGGCATCAGCCAGGCGACCTGCTCCAGACCGGGCTTGCTGAAGATCTGGAAGAGGCAGCCGGTGAAGACGACCTGGACGATCGCGAACATGACCAGCAGCGGCATGGTCTTCTCGGCGGTCTTCACCAGCGCGGAGATCATCAGGCCGAACATCATCGCGGCGAAGCTCAGAAGGATCATGCCGATGGTCATCTCGATGATCGGCAGGTTCTTCACGATCAGGCCGTGCTCGGGGAGCTTGCGCGGCAGGAAGCCGACGGCGGAGATGATCGCGCCCTGGATCACGCTGAAGATGCCCAGCACGATGATCTTGGACATCATGTACGCCGAGCGGGACAGGCCGGTGGCCCGTTCCCGTTCGTAGATCGCCCGTTCCTTGATCAACTCACGGACCGAGTTGGCCGCTCCGGAGAAGCAGGCGCCGATCGCCAGGATCAGCATGATCGTCGCGGCCCCGTTGTTGAGGCCGAGCTGCGATTTCGGGTTGGGTGCGAGCCCCGGTGCGTTGGGGATCAGCACGCTGACCGCGCCGATGACCGCGGGCAGCAGCACCGACAGCGCCAGGAAGCCGCGGTCCGAGGCGAGCACCGACATGTAGCGGCGCATCAGGGTCCACAGCTGCGAGCCCCAGCTCTGCGGCTTGGGCGGGCGGACGGCCTCCTGGGCGACCTGGACGTGCTGCACCTCGCCCGCCTCGACGGTCGGGGCGGAGTACTGCTGGTAGTGCACGGAGCCGCGGTAGCGGCCGGCCCAGTCGTGGTCCGGGTAGTTCTCGAACGCCTGGAAGACGTCCGCCCAGGTCTCGTACCCGAAGAAGTGCAGCGCCTCGTCCGGCGGGCCGAAGTAGGCCACCGAGCCGCCCGGCGCCATCACCAGCAGCCGGTCGCAGAGCGCGAGTTCGGCCACCGAGTGGGTGACGACCAGGATCGTGCGGCCGTCGTCGGCCAGGCCGCGGAGCATCTGCATGACCTCGCGGTCCATGCCCGGGTCGAGGCCCGAGGTGGGCTCGTCCAGGAAGATCAGCGAGGGCTTGGTGAGCAGCTCCAGGGCGACCGAGACGCGCTTCTGCTGGCCGCCGGAGAGCGCGGTGATCTTGTTGTCGGCGCGCTTGTCCAGGCGCAGCTCGTACAGCACCTCGTCGATCCGGGCGTCGCGCTCCTTCGCCTCGGTGTCGCCGGGGAAGCGCAGCCGGGCCGCGTACTTGAGGCCCTTTCGGACGGTGAGCTCGCGGTGCAGGATCTCCGACTGCGGCACCAGGCCGATGCGGGAGCGGAGCTCGGCGAACTGCTTGTAGAGGTTGCGGCCGTCGTACAGCACCTCGCCGCGGTCGGCCGGGCGGTAGCCGGTGAGGGCGCGCAGCAGGGTCGACTTGCCGGAGCCGGACGGGCCGATGACCGCGACCAGGGACTTCTCCGGGACGCCGAAGCTGACGTCGTTGAGCAGGATCTTCTTGCCGCCCTTGTGCTCGACCTCGACGGTCAGGTGGCGGGCGGAGAAGGAGACCGCGCCGGTGTCGACGAACTCCTGCAGCTGGTCGCCCACCAGGACGAAGCTGGAGTGGCCGACGGTCAGCCGGTCCTGCGGGCCCATCAGCTGACGCTGCACCGGCTGGCCGTTGAGGAAGATGCCGTTGTGGCTGCCGAGGTCGACGATCTCGTAGCGGCCGTCCGGCAGCTGGCGCAGCTCGGCGTGGTGGCGGGAGACCTGGAGGTCGGACACCACGATGTCGTTGTCCAGCGCACGACCGATCCTGACGGTGCGCATGGCCGACGTCAGGTTGCGGATCATCGTGGGCTGCGGGGCGCCGCCACCGCTGTGCTGCGGCGGGGCCTGGAAGCCCTGCTGCTGCGGGAAGCCACCGTGCTCTGGCTGCGGCGCGTACTGCTGCTGCTGCGGCACGAACGGCTGCTGCTGCGGCTGGGGCTGCTGGCCCGGCCAGGCCTGCTGCTGGTACGGGTCCTGCCCCGGCCAGGCCTGCTGCGGCGCGGGCTGGTGGGGCGTCGGGACGGGGCCGCGGGCCGTCGCGGCGTCATGCACCGGCGAGGGCTGCGGGGCGGCCGCGGCCACGGGCGCCGAGAAGGCGAGTCGGGGGCCGTTCTCCGGGTTGCCCAGGTTGACCACGGCACCGGGGAACAGCTGGGCCTGCATGGTGCGGGCGCCGGCCACGTACGTGCCGTTGGTGCTGCCGTGGTCGTCCAGCAGCCAACCGCTGCCGTTGAAGCTCATCGTCCCGTGCTGCCAGGAGACCCTGGCGTCGTCGAACGGGAAGTCCGACTGTGGATTGCGCCCGATGGTGTAGGACCGCCCGGGCTCCAGAGTCCGCTGCTGTCCGTTGATATCAATGACGAGTTGCGGCACTCTCGCCTGCCCCGCTCTCTCGGTTCCCCCGAATTGTGGCCCCCGCCCGGGGGTGCGCTGTTCCTCTGACTGACGGGGGGAATCATTCCAGCCCGCCGTCCGCCGATGAAAGTCACCCCGGGTGACTGTGACCAGGCTGCTACCGGAACGGGGCGCGCCGGTGTCCCGCGAGGTGGGACGGGTACCCGCCGCCCGAGGGCCGACGGGTAGCGTGGGACTCACCATGAACGCATCGCCCTTGGCCGCTGAGCCCCTCCCCGCCGCCCAGCCCCGGACCGCGGACGAGCGCACCCTGCTCGTCAAGGTGTTCGGCAAGGACCGCCCCGGCATCACCGCCGGCCTCTTCGCCACCCTGGCCGGCTTCGGCGTCGACGTGATCGACATCGAGCAGGTCGTCACGCGTGGCCGCATCACGCTGTGCGCCCTGGTCACCCCGCCCCACGCGCCCGGCGCGGAAGGCGGCCTGCGGGCCACCGTGCACCGCTGGGCGGACGAGCAGAAGCTGCAGGCCGAGATCCTCTCCGGCATCGGCGACAACCGGCCGCGCCGCGAGGGCCGTTCGCACGTGACGGTGCTCGGCAACCCGCTGACCGCCTCCGCCGTCTCCGCGCTGACCTCCCGGATCACCGCGGCCGGCGGCAACATCGACCGTGTCTTCCGCCTCGCCAAGTACCCGGTGACGGCGGTCGAGCTGGCCGTCTCGGGTGTGGCCACCGAGGAGCTGCGGGCCGAGCTGGCCCAGGAGGCGGCCACCCAGCGGGTGGACGTCGCGGTGGTGGCGGCCGGGCTGGAGCGCCGGGCCAAGCGCCTGGTGGTGATGGACGTGGACTCCACGCTCATCCAGGACGAGGTGATCGAGCTGTTCGCCGCCCACGCGGGCTGCGAGGAGCAGGTCGCCGAGGTGACGGCGGCGGCGATGCGCGGCGAGCTGGACTTCGCCGAGTCGCTGCGCGCCCGGGTGGCACTGCTGGCGGGGCTGGACGCCTCGGTGACGGACAAGGTCCGCACGGAGGTCCGGCTCACCCCGGGCGCGCGCACCCTGATCCGTACCCTGCAGCGGCTGGGCTTCCAGGTCGCGGTGGTCTCCGGCGGGTTCACCCAGGTCACCGACCACCTGGTGGAGCTGCTGGGGCTGGACTTCGCGGCCGCCAACACCCTGGAGGTGGTGGACGGGAAGTTCACCGGCCGGGTGGTCGGCGAGATCGTGGACCGGGCCGGGAAGGCCCGCTGGCTGGCCCGCTTCGCCGAGCAGGCGAAGGTGCCGCTGGAGCAGACCGTGGCGATCGGCGACGGCGCCAACGACCTGGACATGCTGAACGCGGCCGGGCTCGGGGTGGCGTTCAACGCCAAGCCGGTGGTGCGCGAGGCCGCCGACACCGCGGTGAACGTGCCCTTCCTGGACACCGTGCTCTACCTGCTGGGCATCACCCGCGAGGAGGTCGAGGCGGCCGACGTGCACGACGGCACCCCGACCGAGTAAGGCCTGCGGACGTGAACGAGGGGCGTGCGGATCCGATCCGCGCGCCCCTCGCGTGCGTTCCGGACCCGGGGCCCGTCTCCTGGGTCCTGTCGACCCCGGCAGGGACCCGGGGGACAGGCCCCCTAGTCCTGCGGCGTGTGGTACGAGACCAGCTTGGCCACGCCCGGCTCGACGCCCTTCCAGGAGCCGGAGAAGCTGAGCACCGCGATCGCCGCCGTCGGGAACCCGCCCATGCGCAGCCGCTCCAGTGCGTCCTGGTCGCCCGCGTCCCCGGCCAGCACCTGGGTCAGGCCCAGCACGCCGGGGTTGTGGCCGACCAACACCACGTCCGGGTACTCCTCCGGGGCCTCCTGGAGCACGGCGATGATCTCGCCCGCGCTGGCCTCGTAGATCCGCTCCTCGTAGACGGTCTTGCGGGGCCGCTTGGGCAGCTCGTGCGCGGCCAGCTTCCATGTCTCGCGGGTGCGCAGGGCGGTGGAGCAGAGCACGAATTCGGGGTTGATCCCGGAATCGGCCATCCAGCGGCCGGCGTCCAGGGCCTGGTGGCGGCCCCGGTCGGCCAGCGGCCGCTCGTGGTCGTCCACGCCGTCCGGCCAGTCGGCCTTGGCATGGCGGAGAACGATGATCCTGCGGGGCGTTTCGGCGCTCATACCCAGCAAGCTTGGCAGAAAAGCCGCTCGGGGGCGCGACGCCCCCGGTTGCCGCCACTCCCCGGGGTGGCGGGTGCCATCATGCCCCGTTCGCCGGGCCACCTTCCCGAAATGAAGCCGGGCCACCTTCCCGAAATGACCGAAATGAAGGGGCGCCGGGAGTACGGCGGTGGTCCGGACGGTGGTACGGGCGGCGGTCAGCCCATCTGGGCGGCGACGGTGGCGATGATCGCCACCAGCACCACGATGCCGGCGAAGGCGAAGGCGATACGGCCGAGCTGCTTGCGGCCGTCGGTGGGGTTCGGGTCGAGAACGGGCATGTCCGGAATTCTCCCACCCCGAACACGCCCGCCGATCCCCGGCCCCACCGCTTTGGTCAGGCCTTGACCTTCACCGTCAGGCCTTGACCTTCGCCGCCGGGTGGACCGCCTCGTCCTCGATGTGCCGGGCCCGGGCCGCGCGCAGGCCGAACAGCATCTGCGGCACCAGCAGCAGCGCCAGGAAGCCCAGCGGCCAGTACCACTCGCCGGTGACCTGGTAGATCCGGCCGATCAGGATCGGGCCCGGGATGGAGATCAGGTAGCCGACGCCCTGGGCGAAGGCGGACAGCTGCGCCACCCCGCCCGCGGTCCGGGCGCGCAGCCCGATCATGGTCAGCACCAGCGGGAAGGCGCAGTTGGACAGGCCCACCAGGACCGCCCAGACCCACGGTGCCCCGGCCGGGGCGAGCGCCAGGCCGGCGTACCCGGCGATGCCGCAGGAGGCCAGCACCACCACGAACAGCCGCTGGTCGCCGCGCCGGGCGGCCAGGTTGGGCAGCACGAAGGAGACCGGCACGCCGATCACCATGGTGACCGCGAGCAGCACCCCGGAGGTGCCCTTGTCGACGCCGGAGTCCTGGAAGATCTTCGGCAGCCAGCCCATCACCACGTACGCGCCGGTGGCCTGGAGGCCGAAGAAGCAGGCCAGCGCCCAAGCCGTACGGCTGCGGGAGATCGGCAGCTTGGCGGGGGCCGCGGCGCCGTCGGCGTGCTCGCCGCGCTCGCGCTTGGCGATCAGCACCGGCAGCCAGAGCACCAGGGCGAGCGCGCCCAGGGCGGCCCAGACGCCCAGGCCGTAGCGCCAGTCGCCGCCCAGCGCGCTGGTCAGCGGCACGGTGACGGCGGCGGCCAGCGCGGTGCCGGCGGACAGCGCCATGGAGTACAGGCCGATCATCGGCCCGACCTTCTCCGGGAAGTACCGCTTGATCACCACCGGCAGCAGCACGTTGGAGACCGCCACACCGGCCAGGGCGAGCGCGGTGAGCAGCAGGAACACCGCGGTGCCGCCGGCGAAGGAGCGCGCCAGCACGCCCGCCGTGATCGCGCCCATCCCGGCCGTGATCACCGCGATCGGCCCGATCCGGCGGGCCGCCGTGGGCGCGGCGAAGCCGAACAGCCCGAAGCACAGCGACGGGACGGCGGTGAGCAGCCCGGCGAGCGTCGGGTTCATCCCGAGGTCGGTGCGGACCTGGTCGAGCATCGGCCCGAGGCTGGTGACCACGGGACGCAGGTTGAAGGCGGCGGCGGCGATCGCGACGACGCACAGCCAGCCGAGGTACTTGGCGGGGGCGGCGGGCCGCTCGGTCTGCGGCCCGGCCTCGGTTCGTGGGGAGGTGGTGGTGTCTGCTGCGGGAGGCATGGAGGTCATCATAGAATGATGGGATGAATTGACGCACCTCGAAATTGGCATGATGTGCCGATCGTTCATCCACCGGCCACTTCCCTCAGGCCCACCCACCCCGTAGCCGCAAGGAGTCCCCGTGGCGCTGTCATCGCCGAGGCGCACCCCGCTGTCCGACCAGGTGATCGCGCAGTTGCGCGCCCAGATCACCTCCGGGGAGTGGCCCGTCGGCTCGCGCATCCCCACCGAGGCCGCGCTGGTCGAACAGCTGGGAGTGGCCCGCAACACCGTCCGTGAGGCCGTCCGTGCCCTCGCCCACAACGGGCTGCTCGACATCCGGCAGGGCTCCGGCACCTACGTGCTCGCCACCAGCGAGCTGGCCGGGGTCATGCACCGCCGCTTCGCCGACGCCGACCAGGCGCAGGTCGCCGAGCTGCGGGTGGCACTGGAGACCTCCGCGGCGGGCCTGGCCGCCGTCCGCCGCACCGCGCGCGACCTCGACCTGCTGGACGCCGCGCTCGGCCGCCGCGAGGCCGCCTGGCACTCCGGCGACGCCGAGGACTTCGTCCAGGCCGACGCCGCCTTCCACCAGGCCGTGGTCGCCGCCGCCCACAACGACGTGCTGCTCGCCGTCTACGCCGACCTCGGCGAGGTCACCCGCGCGCACCTGCGCAACGACGTCGGCCCCGAGCTGATCGCCGAGCGCTACATCGGCCACGACACCATCCTGGACGCCATCCGGGCCGGCGACGCCCAGCGCGCCTCGGTCGAGGCCGGCCGCGCCATCGGCGCCTGCGCCACCGCCGAGGGCGAGCGGCTGTGACGGTCACTGTGACTGTGACTCGCCCGCTCGCCTCCGGGCGCTCTTGACCCGGCACCGACGGTCGGCGCTCCGTCGCTCCCTCGCGCTCTCCCTTTCGGCGCCGGCGCGCCCTTCGGCTCGGGGCGGGGAAACGCCGCTGCCCGGCACCCCCTCCGTGGGGGTGCCGGGCAGCGGCGTTTCAGCGGATCAGGCGCCGATGGCGTGCAGACCGCCGTCGACATGGATGATCTCGCCGGTGGTCTTCGGGAACCAGTCCGACAGCAGCGCGACGATGGCGCGGCCGGCCGGCTCCGGGTCGCTCAGGTCCCACTTCAGCGGGGAGCGGTGGTTCCAGGTGTCGGCCAGGTCGCCGAAGCCCGGGATGGACTTGGCGGCCATCGAGCCGAGCGGGCCGGCCGAGACCAGGTTGCAGCGGATGTCCCGCGGGCCCAGGTAGCGGGCCAGGTAGCGGCTGGTCGACTCCAGGGCGGCCTTGGCCGGGCCCATCCAGTCGTACTGCGGCCAGGCGAACTGGGCGTCGAAGGTCAGGCCGACCACCGAGCCGCCGTCCTGCATCAGCGGCATCAGCGCCATGGTCAGCGACTTCAGCGAGTACGCCGAGACGTGCATCGCGGTGGCCACGGACTCCCACGGGGTGTCCAGGAAGTTGCCGCCCAGCGCGTCCTGCGGCGCGAAGCCGATCGAGTGGACGATGCCGTCCAGGGTCGGCAGGGTCTCGCGGACCTGGTCCGCGATGCCCGCCAGGTCCTCCGCGCTGGAGACGTCCAGCGACAGCACCTTGACCGGCTTCGGCAGCTTCTTGGCGATCCGCTCGGTCAGGGTCGGGCGCGGGAAGGCGGTGAGGATGATCTCCGCGCCCTGCTCCTGCGCGAGCTTGGCGGCGTGGAAGGCGATGGAGGACTCCATCAGCACGCCGGTGATCAGGATCCGCTTGCCTTCGAGGATTCCACTCATGATCAGTGACCCATGCCCAATCCGCCGTCGACGGGAATGACGGCTCCGGTGATGTACGCGGCCTCGTCCGACCCGAGGAACCGCACGGTGGAGGCGACCTCGGCGGGCGCCGCGTAGCGGCCCAGCGGCACGCCCGAGACGATCTCCGCGCGGCGCTCGTCAGTGAGCACGGCGGTCATGTCGGTGTCCACGAAGCCGGGGGCCACCACGTTGACGGTGATGTTGCGCGGGCCGAGCTCGCGCGCCAGCGACCGGGCGAAGCCGACCAGGCCGGCCTTGGAGGCGGCGTAGTTGGCCTGGCCCGGCGAGCCGGACAGGCCCACCACGGAGGAGATCAGCACCATGCGGCCCTTCTTGGCGCGCATCATCAGCTTCGAGGCGCGCTTGACCACGCGGAAGGTGCCGGTCAGGTTGGTGTCCAGGACGGAGGTGAAGTCCTCCTCGGACATCCGCAGCAGCAGGGTGTCGTGGGTGATGCCCGCGTTGGCGACGAGCACCTCGACCGCGCCGTGCTTCTGCTCGATCTCGGTGAAGGCGGCGTCGACCTGCGCGGCGTCCGTGATGTCGCAGCGCACCGCGAGGACGTCGTACTTCACCAGGGCCTCGGGCACCTCACCCGAACGGCTGGTGATGGCCACCTTGTCGCCCGCTTCGGCGAAGGCCTGGGCGATCGCGAGGCCGATGCCCCGGTTTCCTCCGGTGACGAGAACCGAGCGGCTCAACGATCCACCTCTCTCCGTGTGTGAGCACGTACGTCGGATTGCGTACGCAGTGTGACGCTATCGGGCGCCCGGCGGTGTCGGCGCATCGGGCTCCCACAGCGCCGCACCAAAGGAACTGTCGCAATCCGACAACCCGTACCCGCGGCACCCGGCACCTCCCGCCGATGACCCGCAGGCCGGGGCACTGCCCCGATCGGGGCGACTGTGCGGGAACCACACGGACGGGCGCACCCGTTGCCCCCGTGGTGTGGACCGACCGGGACCCCGTACCCTTCCCCGAACAGTCCCGGCGAGGAACGAACGAAGGCAGGGCGCATGACCAAGGCACGGCCCGGGAGCACCCACCGACGCGGACGACTGCTCGCCCTGACCGCCCTGGCGGCGGGCCTGGGCGCGACCGCCTGGTCGCTGCGCGACCTGCCGGCGGCGTTCGGGCGACGCCCGGACGGCGAGCGCGAGGAGCGGGTGCGCAACTCCCCGCAGTACCGCGACGGCGTCTTCCACAACGCTCCCTCGAGCCTCGCCCGCACGGCCGGTGCCCCCGGCGTCGACCCCGCCACCGTCCGCCGGATGATGTTCGAGCGCACCGGTCGCGTCCCCGCCCACCCGGTGCCCACCGTCCGCCCCGCCGCGACCGGCCCGGCCGCCGAGGGCGTGGAGATCACCTGGTACGGGCACGCCTCCGCGCTGGTGGAGATCGAGGGCTCCCGCGTGCTGCTCGACCCGATCTGGAGCGACCGCTGCTCCCCTTCCGCGCACGTCGGCCCCAAGCGGCTGCACCCGGTGCCGGTCGAGCTGGAGGAGCTGCCGCCGGTCGACGCCGTGCTGATCTCGCACGACCACTACGACCACCTCGACATGGCCACCGTCAAGCGCCTGGTGCGCAGCCAGTCCGCGCCCTTCGCGGTGCCGCTCGGCATCGGCGGCCACCTGCGCCGCTGGGGCGTCCCGGAGCACCGGATCATCGAGCTGGACTGGGACGAGACCTGCACCCTGGGCGAGCTGGTGGTCACCCTCACCTCCGCGCACCACTTCTCCGGCCGCGGCCTGACCCGCAACACCACCCTGTGGGGCTCCTGGGTGATCGCCGGCCCCACCCGCAAGGTCTTCTACACCGGCGACTCCGGCTACTTCGAGGGCTACGGCCGGATCGGGGAGCAGCACGGCCCCTTCGACGCCGCGCTCGTGCAGATCGGCGCCTACGACGCGGCCTGGGCGGACATCCACATGACCCCCGAGGACGCCGTCCTCGCCCACCGTGACCTCAACGCCGGGCTACTGGTGCCTGTCCACTGGTGCACCTTCAACCTGGGCCTGCACCCGTGGGCCGAACCGATCGAGCGGCTGCTCAAGGAGGCCAAGGCCCAGGCCGTCCCGCTGGCCGTGCCGCGCCCCGGCGAGCGGGTCGACGTGGACAACCCGCCGGAGCTGGACGGCTGGTGGGAGTCCGTCTCCTGACGGCCCGGTAGGAGGCGCCGGCCGAAACCGCGGCACACCGGTCGAAATGCGCTGGCCGGAAACCCGGTGGACGGGAAATGATGCGGTGCGGGCGCTCCTGTGGGCACCCGCACCGTCACCCTCCGCGACCTGGGAGCCCGATTGCCTCCGATCCCTCCGGCCGTCAGCGCCGGCGCCCCGACCGGGCGCGCCGTCGATCCGCTGTTCCTCGCCCTCCCGCTGCGCACCCTGGCCGACGCCGCCCTCACCCGGGCCCGTGAACTCGGCGCGAGCCACGCCGACTTCCGCCTGGAGCGGGTCCGCAGCGCCTCCTGGCGGCTGCGCGACGCCCGCCCGGCCGGCACCTCCGACAGCGTGCAGCTCGGCTTCGCCGTCCGCGTCCTGCTGGACGGCGCCTGGGGCTTCGCCGCCGGGGTGGACCTGACCCCCGACGCCGCGGCGAAGGTCGCCGCCCAGGCCGTCGCGGTGGCCCGCCTGTCCGGCGGGATCAGCCGGGCGGCCGGCTCCACCGAGCGGGTCGAGCTGGCCGACGAGCCCGTCCACCGGGACGTCACCTGGGTCTCCGCGTACGAGGTCAACCCCTTCGAGGTGCCGGACGCCGAGAAGACCGCGCTGCTCGCCGAGCGCAGCTCCCGGTTGCTGGCCGCCGAGGGCGTCTCGCACGTCCAGGCGGCCCTGCTGACCGTCCAGGAGAACAAGTTCTACGCGGACACCGCGGGCACCATGACGACCCAGCAGCGGATCCGGCTCCACTCCGACCTGGAGGCCACCTCGGTCGACGAGCGCACCGGCGCCTTCGACTCCATGCGCACCCTGGCCCCGCCGGTCGGCCGCGGCTACGAGTACGTCACCGGCACCGAGTGGGACTGGGACGCGGAGATCGCCGAACTGCCCGTCCTGCTGGCCGAGAAGATGAAGGCCCCGAGCGTCCGGGCGGGCCGCTACGACCTGGTCGTCGACCCGTCCAACCTCTGGCTGACCATCCACGAGTCGATCGGCCACGCCACCGAGCTGGACCGCGCGCTCGGCTACGAGGCCGCCTACGCGGGCACCTCCTTCGCCACCTTCGACCAGCTCGGCACGCTCGAGTACGGCTCCGGGCTGATGCACGTCACCGGCGACCGCACCGCCGAGCACGGTCTGTCCACCATCGGCTACGACGACGAGGGCGTGGCCACCCAGTCCTGGGACCTGATCAGGGACGGTGTCCTGGTCGGCTATCAACTCGACCGAAGCATGGCCAAGTTGAAGGGCTTCGAGCGCTCCAACGGCTGCGCCTTCGCGGACTCCCCGGCGCACGTCCCGGTGCAGCGGATGGCCAACGTCTCGCTCCAGCCCGCCGCCGACGGCCCGGACACCGAGGGCCTGTTCGCCGGGGTGGAGAACGGCCTGTACATCGTCGGCGACCGCTCCTGGTCGATCGACATGCAGCGCTACAACTTCCAGTTCACCGGCCAGCGCGCGTACGCCATCAAGAACGGCGAACTCGCGGGCCAGGTCAAGGACTTCGCCTACCAGGCCACCACCACCGACTTCTGGGGCTCGATGGCGGCGGTCGGCGGCCCGCAGACGTACGTCCTCGGCGGCGCCTTCAACTGCGGCAAGGCGCAGCCCGGCCAGGTCGCGGCGGTCAGCCACGGCTGCCCGTCGGCGCTGTTCCGCAACGTCAACGTGCTCAACACCCAGCAGGAGGCGGGTCACTGATGACCGCGATGCAGCCCCACGAACTCGTCGAGCTGGCACTCGGCCTCTCCCGCGCCGACGGCTGCGTGGTGATCGCCGACGAGGAGTCCACCGCCAACCTGCGCTGGGCCGCCCCTCCCAATGGACTGGGGGGCGCGCTGACCACCAACGGGGTCACCCGCGGCCGCCGCCTCACCGTGATCGCCACCGTGGCCGGCGCCGAGGGCACCGCCTCCGGCGTGGTCTCCCGCGAGGCCGTCACCGCCGAGGACGTCGAGGGCCTGGTCCGGTCCGCCGAGGACGCCGCCCGCGCGGCCGGCCCGGCCGAGGACGCCCAGCCGCTGGTCGCCGACCAGCCGCCCTCCCCGCACTTCACCCAGCCGCCCGCGGAGACCTCCATCGAGGTGTTCGACGCCTTCGGCCCGGCCCTCGGCGAGGCCTTCGCCCGCGCCGCCTCGCAGGGCGAGCTGCTGTACGGCTTCGCCCGGCACGAGATCACCACCAGCTACCTGGGCAGCTCCACCGGCCTGCGGCTGCGCCACGACCAGCCCACCGGCATGGTCGAGATCAACGCCAAGGCCGCCGACCTGTCCGGCTCGGCCTGGATCGGCGCCGCCACCCAGGACTTCACCGACATCGACGTCGAGGCCCTGCACACCGAGCTGACCAAGCGCCTCGGCTGGGGCGCCCGCAAGGTCGACCTGCCGGCCGGGCGGTACGAGACGCTGCTGCCGCCCTCGGCCGTCGCCGACCTGATGGTGTACCTCAACTGGTCCTCCGGCGGCCGGGACGCCCACGAGGGGCGGACCGTCTTCTCCAAGCCCGGCGGGGGCACCCGGATCGGCGACAAGCTCGCCGGCCTGCCGCTGACGCTGCGCTCCGACCCGCGCGAGGCGGGCCTGGAGGCCGTCCCGTTCGTGCTGGCGCACCGCAGTGGCGGCAACGTCTCGGTCTTCGACAACGGCGAGCCGATCAACGCCACCGACTGGATCCGCGAGGGCGTGCTGACCGAGCTGATCACCAGCCGCCACGCGGCCGGCCTCACCGACCTGCCGCTGCGCCCGGCGATCGACAACCTGGTGCTGGAGACGGCCGACCAGGAGTCCGCGCCGACCCTGGACGAGATGATCGCCCGCACCGAGCGCGGCCTGCTGCTCACCTGCCTCTGGTACATCCGCGAGGTGGACCCGGCGACGCTGCTGCTCACCGGCCTCACCCGGGACGGCGTGTACCTGGTGGAGAACGGCGAAGTGGTCGGCGCGGTCAACAACTTCCGGTTCAACGAGTCCCCGGTCGACCTGCTCGGCCGGATCACCGAGGTGGGCCGCACCGAACGCTGCCTGCCCCGCGAGTGGAGCGACTACTTCACCCGCACCGCGATGCCACCCGTGCGTGTCGCGGACTTCAACATGAGTTCGGTCAGCCAGGCCTCATAGCCACTGACCAACGGGGGGATACGAGAGACATGATGGACGAGAAGCGGCTGGTCAGGACGAGCAAGATGCTGTCGCGCATCCTGCGGCACGAGCCGGAGCTGGTGGGGATCACGCTGGACGGGTCCGGCTGGGTCGGGATCGACGTGTTGCTCGCCGCCCTCGCGGCGAAGGGCAGGCCGGTCACCCGGGCCGAGCTCGACCACGTGGTGGCCAGCAACAACAAGCGCCGCTTCGGCTACTCGCCGGACGGTCTCTCGATCCGCGCCAACCAGGGCCACACGGTGGCGGTCGACCTCGGTCTGACCGCCACCGTGCCGCCGCACGTGCTGTACCACGGCACCGCCGACCGCCACCTGGCGTCGATCTTCCGCGAGGGCCTGCGCCCGATGGCCCGCCAGGACGTGCACCTCTCGGCGGACACCGAGACCGCGACCCGGGTCGGCGCCCGGCACGGCCGCCCGGTGGTGCTGACCGTGAACGCGGCCGCGATGGTGGCGGCCGGCCACGAGTTCCGGCTCAGCGAGAACGGCGTCTGGCTCACCGACGCCGTCCCCCCGCAGTACCTCTCCCGCCGCTCCTAGCCGCTCCTGCCGCCGGACGGCTCCCCTATCACGCCCGACCGGGTGGGCCCCGCCCACCCGGTCTCGTCGTCCCCGGCACCCGGGCGTACCGTGAAGAGGCCGCGCGGCACGGCGCGCGGGTGCGTGGACGAGGGCGGTAGACACATGGGCAAGAGCGCCGACGGCGGGCAGGTCTTCCGGATCACGGGGGCTCGCAGCAGCCTGTCCGAGGACGTCCGGGGGCGTCAGCGCCGCTACGTCATCTCGATGCTGATCCGCACGCTCTGCGTGCTGCTCGCGGTGGTGCTGTGGGACGTCCAGCGGTGGCTGGCGATCGCCGCGCTGGCGGGCGGCGTGCTGCTGCCGTACTTCGCGGTGCTGGTCGCCAACGCGGGCCGGGAGCGGGCACCGGGCCTGCCGAGCGCCTTCGACATCCCGCACGACACCCCGCTGATGCTCGGCCCCGGTGGTACGGGTGGGGCTGGTGCGCCGGCTGGTACAGGACAGGCAAAGCCCGCTGGCACCGAAGGTGCACAGGACGCGGGCTGACCGTCCACTTCGCGGTGGTTGAGACGGAATCGCCTCGACGAAAGCTCAGAAGAAGCTCAGATTAATCATGCAAGACCTCCCCATCCGGGGGTCTCGGCGTGACATACTGCGTACGCGCTCCGCATCCCCCGTCGGAGCGACGGACCGACGCCGGGCGGCTCCCCCCGTGGCTGCCCGGCGTCGCCATGTCCGGATCCGGACGGGCCCGGTCCGATCGTCGAAGGCCCGTGAAAGACTGGCGGCGACGATCAACCCGCCGAGCACCGAGGACGGCCCCGATGGACACCCCGCAGACGCCGATCTGCTCCGCCAAGGGCTGCCGGGCGGACGCCCACTGGGTGCTGGTGTGGAACAACCCCAAGCTGCACACCCCGGACCGCCGCAAGACCTGGCTGGCCTGCGAGGAGCACCGCGAGCACCTGTCCCAGTTCCTGGGCGTGCGCGGCTTCCTCAAGGAGGTCGTCGCCTTCGCCGACTACCCCAAGACTCCCGAGGGGCCGGAGACCGAGCAGCCGGGCTAGCCGCCGATCGCCGACATCGGCCGCTCGGGCTGGTGGAACTCCGGGTCGTCGATCCCGGCCCCGGCCTTCTTGCCCCACATCGCCGCCCGCCACAGCGCGGCCAGCTCCGCGTCGTCCGCCCCCGAGCGCAGCGCGGTGCGCAGGTCGGTCTCCCCGGTCGCGAACAGGCAGTTGCGCACCTGCCCGTCGGCGGTCAGCCGGGTCCGGTCGCAGGCCCGGCAGAACGGCCGGGTGACCGAGGCGATCACGCCGACCCGGCCCGGGCCGCCGTCCACCACCCAGCGCTCGGCGGGCGCCGCTCCCCGGCCCGCGGACGGCTCCGGGGTGATTGCGAAGCGGGCGCTCAGCAGCTCCAGGATCTCCGCCGCGGTGACCATCGACGAGCGGTCCCAGCCGTGCTGGGCGTCCAGCGGCATCTGCTCGATGAAGCGCAGCTCGTAGCGCCGCTCCAGGCACCAGGCCAGCAGGTCGGCCGCCTCGTGGTCGTTGACCCCGCGCATCAGCACCGCGTTCAGCTTCACCGGGGTCAGCCCGGCCGCCTCGGCCGCGGCCAGCCCGTCCAGCACGTCCTGGTGGCGTCGGCGGCGGGTGAGCGTGTGGAACACCTCGGGGTCGAGGGTGTCCAGCGAGACGTTGACCCGGTCGAGCCCGGCCTCGCGCAGCGCGGTCGCGGTGCGGGCCAGTCCGATGCCGTTGGTGGTCAGGGACAGCTCGGGGCGCGGCTCCAGCTCCGAGCAGGCGGCCACGATCGCGACCAGTCCGGGGCGCAGCAGCGGCTCGCCGCCGGTGAAGCGGACCTCGCGCACGCCCAGGTCCCGAACGGCCAGGGTGACCAGCCGGACGATCTCCTCGTCGGTCAGCAGGTCGGGCTTGGCCAGCCACTGCAGGCCTTCCTCCGGCATGCAGTAGGTGCAGCGGAGGTTGCACCTGTCGGTCAGGGAGACCCGCAGGTCGACGGCCTGTCGTCCGAAGGTGTCGAGCAGCACGTGCGTCCCTTCCCGAAATGCGGCCGGCCCGGCCACCGTCGCGGCGGGGGCCGGGCCAGCATAGTCATCACGGGACGATCAGTGGGCGCCCAGCCCGGTCAGTGAGCGGACCTCCAGTTCAGCGTACTTCGCCGGGTCGGGGCGTTCCCTGGACAGCAGGGTGCCGAGCCAGCCGGCCAGGAAGCCGATCGGGATGGAGACCAGGCCGGGGTTCTCCAACGGGAACCAGTGGAAGTCGACGCCCTGGAAGAGCGAGCTCTTGCCCCCGGACAGGACCGGGGAGAAGACCACCAGCACCACCGAGGAGATCAGACCGGCGTAGACCGAGCTGACCGCGCCGACGGTGGTGAAGCGCTTCCAGAACAGCGAGTAGAGCAGGGTCGGCAGGTTCGCCGAGGCGGCCACGGCGAAGGCCAGCGCCACCAGGGCCGCGGTGCTGAGCTTGCCTGCGTAGAGGCTGAGCACGATGGAGATCGCGCCGATCACCACCGCGGCCCACTTCGCCGATCGCACCTCCTCCTTCTCGCTCGCCTTCCCGCGCCGGATCACGTTGGCGTACAGGTCATGGGCGAAGGAGGCCGAGGAGGCGAGGGTGAGCCCGGCCACCACGGCGAGGATGGTGGCGAAGGCGACCGCCGAGATCACCGCGAGCATGATCGCCCCGCCGGTGGTGCCGGACCCGCCGCCGAGCTGCTCGGCGAGCAGCGGCGCCGCGGTGTTCCCGGACGGTGTCTTGCCCTCCACGGCCACCATGCCGCTGCGGCCGACCAGCGCCGCCGCACCGAAGCCGAGCGCCAGGGTCATCAGGTAGAAGACGCCGATGATGCCGATCGCCCAGAGCACCGACTTGCGGGCCGCCTTGGCGGTGGGGACGGTGTAGAAGCGGACCAGGATGTGCGGCAGGCCGGCGGTGCCGAGCACCAACGCGATCCCCAGGCTGATGAAGTCGAGCTTGGAGGTGTTGCTGGCCCCGTACTTCAGCCCGGGTTCGAGGAACGCCGATCCCTTGCCACTCGCGGAGGCTGCCGCACCGAGCAGCTCCGAGGGGTTGAAGTGGTACTTGGCGAGCACCAGGACGGTCATCAGCGCCGCGCCGACGATCAGCAGCACCGCCTTGACGATCTGCACCCAGGTGGTGCCCTTCATGCCCCCTATCACCACGTAGATGATCATCAGCGCGCCCACCGCGAGGATGGTCCAGCGCTTGGCCCCCTCCCCGGTGACCCCCAGCAGCAGGGCCACCAGCGCCCCGGCGCCGACCATCTGGGCCAGCAGGTAGAAGATCGACACCACGATGGTGGACACCCCGGCCGCGGTGCGCACCGGGCGCTGGCGCATCCGGAACGCGAGCACGTCCGCCATGGTGAACCGGCCGGAGTTGCGCAGCGGCTCGGCGATCAGCAGCAGCGCGACCAGCCAGGCGACCAGGAAGCCGATCGAGTAGAGGAAGCCGTCGTACCCGGCCAGGGCGATGGTGCCGGCGATGCCCAGGAAGGACGCGGCGGACATGTAGTCGCCGGAGATCGCCAGGCCGTTCTGGAAGCCGGTGAAACCGCGGCCGCCGGCGTAGAAGTCGGCGGCGCTGCGGTTCTGCCGCCCGGCCCAGACGGTGATGACCAGGGTGGCTGCCACGAAGAACCCGAACAGGGCCATCGTCAGGCCGCGGTGCTCCGTGGCGGAGCTGGCGAGCACGATCATTCGGCGGACTCCCGGGGAGCGTGGACGACAGCACCGTGGGCCTCGCGGATCGCGGCGGCGGACGGGTCGATCCGCCGCTCCGCGTAGCGGGCGTACCAGGCGGCGATGGCGAAGGTGGTGGCGAACTGCAGCAGCCCGAGCACCAGGGCCACGTTGATGTGCCCGACGACCTTGGCGCCCATCAGTCCGGGTGCGTAGCAGGAGAGCAGGACGTAGAGCAGGTACCAGAGCACGAAGCCGATGGTGACCGGGAAGGCGAAGCTCCGGAAGGAGCGCCGGAGGGTACGGAACTCCTCGCTGTCGTCGATGAGTTGGACTTCCGTGGCGGTAGTGGTGATCGGCGGCGAATCCACTCTGTCTCCTCACTCCTTCGGCGTAGCGGTCACACGAGGGGAATGAACGAACGTGAGGGGCGTCACATGCCTCGTGTGCGCCGCGCAATGCTAGGAGCGTCGCGCCCTCCCCGAAAGGGGTTCACATCGATAAGTCAGTCGTTCACCCCGTCGCACTATCCATTTGGCTGAAAAGAAACCGTTCGGACAGCCCGTGCCGGATCTTCACAACCCGCTCGATGGCGAAGGATTCGTGGTGGTAGCCTCCTGCCACTCATGCGATCTTCATGACGTCATACTTTGCGAGCGCGCCCATCCGACAGCCGTCGAACCGTCAGTTTTCGGACGCTTTCGAACGTGCCGGGCCTCGCCGTTTCAGGGGGACATCCATCACTGTGAACCGCAGATCCCGTCCGGCGCGGCTGTTCGTGCTGCCGCTCCTGGCATCCGCCCTCGCGCTCGCCGGCCCGCTTCCCGCGGCGTCCGCCGCGCCGGCCGCGCCCGCCGCCGACCCGGCCTTCCTACCTGAACTCGTCGTCCCGGGGCAGCCGTTGCCCCAGCCGCGGACCGAGAACCTGCTCGCCGCCGGCCCCAAGGGCTTCCTGCACGGCGCCCGCGACAACCGGATGGCCTGGACCTCGTACGACACCGGTGCCACCACCCTGGTCAGCGGCTACAACGAGTACTACGACGACTATGCGCGCACGCCCGCGCAGTACGGCGCGACCGGCGACTACACCGTCGTCGGCTCCCCCAACAACGGTGGCACGTCCTGGAAGCTCCAGAACCCCGCCACCGGCACCTCCGTCACGCTGACCACGCCGACCACCACCTGGGTGGCGGGCGTGTACGGCGACGCCGTGCTCGCCAAGACGATGGTGCCGGAGTCGCCCGGCAGCGGCTCGCTGAAGATCGGTTCCCTGGCGTTCCTGCGTGCGGACGCCTCCGGCGGCACCGTCAACCTCCCGGTCACCGGCTGGCCCGACGCCTCCGGCATCCCGGGGCGGATCCGCTTCCTCGGCGGTGACGCCAAGGAAGCCGCCCTCGGCTTCAACGACAGCGCCGGCAAGTACCGGATCGCCCTGGCCGACACCCACACCGGCGCCCTGCGGGTCTCCCCGCCGGTGGCCTCCGGGGACACCAACGTGTCCTGGTGCGCCGGCCGGGAGGCGATCGGCCCCGACCGCATCGCCTGGTTCGGCACCGACTGCAACGCCCACGTCCTGCCCCGCGCCGACCTCTCGGCCGCCGAGACAGTGCTGCCCTTCGGCTCGACCAACCTGCCCGACGCCATCGGCATCGCCGGCGACTGGCTGCTCAGCGTCGATCACCCCAACGCGGTCGGCGGCCCCAACAGCCCCACCCCCAACCAGGCGCCACTGAAGGCCCGTCCGATCGCGGGCGGCGCTCCCGTGACGCTGCTGCCGCACGTCGCCGCCACCCTGGCCCCGACCCCGGACGGCGGCGTCCTGGTCGAGGGCGGCGACACCTCCAGCGCCTGGCAGGTCCAGCGGGTCACCCCCGCCGGCAGCGCCCAGCCGACGGTCGCCGCCACCGGCTACCGGGTCGAGCCGGACGCCTACACCATCGTCACCGCCGCCCTCTCGGAGAACGTGCTCACCACCGCCGAGAGCGGTAGCACCGTCGGCCAGGGCTTCGAGCAGCGCCAGGTCACCCTCGGCGGCGCGCCCGCCGTCGGGGCGCGCACCTCCATCGGCACCGACCTGTACCCGGACCCGTCCCGGCTCTGCACGGCGGGCTCCAACCGGTGCAACACCATGGTGGGCACCGGCGACGGCAGGGTGGTCCACCCCGGGACCACCGGTGGCCTGATCGTCCGCCAGGGCAGTACCGCCAAGGCGGTCCCCATGCTCCCGAACGTCGTCACCGAGAGCCTCATCGAGGCCAGCGGCCCCTACGCCCTGATCAACACCTCGACCTACCAGCACCCCGAACAGAAGGTGGTCTACCTCGACGGCCCGATGCCCGGCGCGCCCGAAACCCAGGTGGCCACCGCGTTCGCCAGCATCGCCACGATCGACGAGGGCAAGCTCTACTTCCCTGCCGCCAACCCGGGTGACATCACCGCACTCGACGTGGCGACCCACCAGATCCAGACCCTGCAGACCGGCAAGGCCTGCACCATCACCGGCATCAAGTCCTCCCGCGGCTGGCTGTACTGGAGCTGTGGCAACCAGCAGCCCGCCGGGCTGATGCGCCCGGCCACCGGCAGCGCCATCGACGTCCCGCCGTCCGCCGCCGCCATGGGCGACGGGTTCCTGCTCTACACCGACACCAACAGCTACAGCCAGGTGGTGGACTTCCACACCGGCACCCCGGTCACGCGCAACATCAAGGTCAACCTCCGCAGTGACGGTCTCGGGGGCCCGTGGAGCGTCGACCGCTTCGGCAGCGGCCTGGTGTACACCGACCAGCTCAGCAACATCCACCTGATCTCCGTCACCGCCCCCGCGCAGGGCACCACCTTCACCTCGGTGAGCCCGGACCGGCTGCTCGACACCCGCTACGCCATCGGCCAGCCGACCACGGACAAGGTCCCCGGCCGTAGCACCGTCAGCCTCCAGGTCGCCGGGCGCTCCGGCGTCCCACTGGGCGCCAAGGCCGTCGTCCTCAACGTCACCGCGACCGAGACCGACGGCGGCGGACACCTCACCGCCTGGGCCAGCGGCTCCCCGCAGCCCACCTCCAGCAACCTCAACTGGACCACCAGCGGAGTCACCACCCCCAACCTCGTCGTCGTCCCCCTCGGCCCCGACGGCAAGGTCAACCTCTTCAACGGCTCCTGGAACACCACCCACCTCATCGCCGACGTCTTCGGCTACTACACCGACAGCCTCTCCGGCTCGACGTACACCGCCGTCAGCCCGGACCGGCTGCTCGACACCCGCTACGCCATCGGCCAGCCGACCACGGACAAGGTCCCCGGCCGCGCCACCGTCAGCCTCCAGGTCGCCGGGCGCTCCGGCGTCCCACGGGGCGCCAAGGCCGTCGTCCTCAACGTCACCGCGACCGAGACCGACGGCGGCGGACACCTCACCGCCTGGGCCGGCGGCTCCCCGCAGCCCACCTCCAGCAACCTCAACTGGACCACCAGCGGAGTCACCACCCCCAACCTCGTCGTCGTCCCCCTCGGCCCCGACGGC
>NZ_JBHTTU010000102.1:0-21338 GCF_042794375.1 Kitasatospora sp. NPDC056531
GACCCCGGAGGACCTACCTCCATCTCTCGCACAGCACCGCGTCCAGAAGCTCCTACATCACGCCTCCTTCAGCGTTCGTGGCACACGACCTGCGGGAATGAGCGGAGGCGGCCGGGAGCGGCAGGGTGCCTGCGGTGGTAGCTGCGGGCGTACCAGCGGTGGTGCCCTCGCTACCACCTGCGGTGGTACCTGCGTGGACCGGCCCGGCGCCGTACGCCGCCGCCGGTTCCTACTGCTCCCGGCGGCTCCCGACGAGCCGCTGCACAGGGACTGCGCACAACCCGAGTAGCACAAACCACACAAATCGGTCCACACGGGGCCGCGTTACGAAACCTCGATGTTGTTTTTCTCCCACCCGTTCCACCCCCGGGTCACAAGTGCCCAGTTCAGAGCGGTATTTGACTGGGCGTTCGACTTCTGAGAGAGTGATCGCGGACGGGACATCTATGCCCTGACCCGTTGAAGCCTCGCCGAGCGGCGGGGCTTTTTGCATGCCCGAAAACACCAACACATCTCAAGGCCTCCGCCGCTGGCGGGGGCCTCTCGTCGTACCTGGAGGAAAAACCTTGGACACTGCCCTCATCATCGCGGCCCTGGTGGTCGCGCTCATCCTGGGGACCATCACCGTGCTCGCGCTGCTCATCGCCTACATCGTGCGGGTGTGCGTCGCCAAGACGCGCTCCCAGGACATGCCCACCGTGGTCCACGGGTTCACCGGGCTGATCGGCGCGCTGGAGAAGTTCACCCCCCGCTACCAGGGAGTGCAGGAGCTCGCGGCCCCGCTGCGCACTCTCCAGCCCGGTCAGCAGGGCGACACCCCCGCTCCGGCGGCCGTACCTCAGCCGCCGGTCATCCCCGGGCAGGTCGTCGAGACCGGAACCCTCACGGCGCCCGCCGGCGGTGCCCAGTGACGCGCCGCCCGCTCTTCACCGACCCCACCGCCCGGACCGCAACCACCAACGCCCTGACGTTCAGCCCTCAGGCGCAGACCAGCATCGAGACCCTCATCACCCTGGTCGCCACCCTGGACCTCTCGGAAGCCGAGGTCCGCAGGCGGACCGGCAAGTCCCGGCGGGGCCTTCTCGCCGAGTACCGGAAGCAGATGGCCAACGCCCGTCACACGGCCTCGACGGTGCTGGCGGAGATCGCGGAACTGGCCGACGGCCTGCCTCCCGACCTGAAGGCCGCCGTGCGCGAGGCGGAACGGGACATGCTCAGCCCCTGTGAGCAGTGCGGGCGGCCCGCGGTCCCGCCACCAGGGCGGACCGGCGGCCAGCCGCAGCGCTTCTGCTCGAACGCCTGCCGGCAGAAGGCCCATCGACGGCGCACACGGGACCAAATAACCGACTGACCGACCCCGGGCCCGGCGGCCCGGGACACCCTCGGTGCTCTTCCTTCTGTTTCCCCGCCGGGGTCTCCCAGAGAAGTAGTCGGCACAGCCGGCACCCCTTGACCAAACCTGTGACGTGCTGGTTCTCCCCATAGGGCCGTGACGTGGGGGCAACTCGTAGGGCACCTTGTAGGGCCACTCGTAGGGCTACTCGTACGGAAACTCGTAGGGCTACTCGTAGGGCAACCTCCCCCACCTGCGACTGGGGAGCGACAGACGCGACAGCCCTATCTGTCTTTTGCGGCCGGATTCCGCTTGTTGATGCTTGTTGGCGTTGCGACGATCACGGGATGGATCGCATCGATAGCCGAGACGTCGACCGGGCTGTGGACGAGATGGTTCGGGCACTCAGCCCGCACGACTCCGAAGACTGGCAGACCCGAGCGGGGTCTCTGGACTGGAGCTGCTGGCAGACTGCCGCCCACGTAGCGCACGATCTGCTCGCTTATGCCGGACAGCTGGCGGCTCGTCCGACGGACGCATATCTGCCTTTTGACCTCACCGTCAACCTCGATGCGCCGGCGAGCGAGGTGCTCAGGGTGGTGACCGCTTGCGGAAGACTCCTGAGCACCGTGGTCGCCGCAGCTGCACCCGGTGATCGCGCTTGGCACTGGGGACCGTGTGATCCGGAGGGATTCGCCGCGATGGGAATCGCCGAGACCCTCCTCCACACACACGACATCACCCAGGGCCTGGGGATTGCCTGGCGCCCCCCGGAGGACCTCTGCGCCGCGGTGCTCGGCCGGCTGTTCCCCGACGCTCCGCCCGGTGACCCCGTCCAGGTTCTTCTCTGGTCCACTGGCCGGGGTGAGCTCGCCGACCGCGCCCGCCTCACCTCGTGGGTCTGGAAAGCCGCCGTCTCGGATTGAACACAGGCTCTGCTGTCCCGTCTCAATTGATCATTGCCGGTGGGCAGTCCCATGAGCTGGGCAGATGTAATCAGTGGTGAGACTGGCCTGGCAGCCGGTCTCACTTGATGTTGTCTCCGGGAAGCAGATTGGCGGGTTCGTCTCACGCGACGTTGTCGGCTGCCCGCATTTCCAGATCTCCAGCCGGCTGCCCCGGCTTTCGGGCCAGGAGGTATGCCTGCTGGCCTTGCCGGGGCTTCTCGCTCTCGTTGGGCTCGCGGATCAGCCGGGCATCCACCCCGACAGCAGGTTCCACCGCGGCGGATGCCGCTGCCCGGTGACCCGGAGGATGCCCTGATCGACGAGGCTTGCCGGGACCTGCGGCTGCCGGCCTTCCGCGAGCGGTTCGTGGAACTGGCCGCGGCCGCCCGGCGCGAGCAGGCCACCTACAAGCAGTTCCTCCTGGACCTGCTCCAGGTCGAGATCGCCGACCGGGACGTCCGGTGTCAGCAGCGGCTGGTCCGCGCGGCCAGGTTTCCTCGCCCCAAGCGGCTCGAAGACTTCGACTACGACAAGAACCCGAACGTCTCGCCTGAGGTCGTCGCCGACCTCAGGTCCCCTCGTGGGTCCAGCAGGGCCGCCCGCTGGTGCTGATCGGGGACTCCGGCACCGGCAAGTCCCACCTGCTGATCGGTATCGGCACGGCCATCGCCGAGGCCGGCCTCACCGTTCGCTACACGACCACCGCGGCGCTGGTGAACGAACTCGCCGAGGCCGAAGCGGCCAAGCGCCTCTCGTCCGTGATCGCCCGCTACAGCAAGGTCGACCTTCTCTGCCTGGACGAGTTCGGCTACCTGAACCTGGACAAGAAGGGCGCGAAGCTGCTGTTCCAGATTTTCACCGAACGCGAGGAGTGCAGGGCGACCGCGGTGGCTACCAACTCCCCGTTCGCCGAGTGGGACAAGACGTTCGGCGACCCCCGGCTCTGCGCGGCCATCGCCGACCGTATTACATTCCGCTGCACACTGATCCAGACCGGCACCGAGTCCTACAGGTTCCAGGCCACCCAGGACGAGCATCAGCGCCGCAAGGGCAACTGACGCGTATGAACCGGTCGCGGCATGGATCACCGATCGACACCGAGGGGGAAAGATCCATGAGAACGCTGTCACCGGCCATGACGAGTTCGACGCCCTGGTCATCCGGACCGACTACCGGGACGACGCGAGCTGGCAGGCGGTGGCGGCGGAACTGGCCAAGCCCTGGGGAGACCGGCACTACGAGTCGCATGTTCACTTCGTCGACGACCCCGCCTGGGCGGACGCGACCGCCGACGAGGTGGTGGCGGCAGTCTGCTCCGACGAGAACCTGAGCGTCGTCTTCCTCGCCGACCGCACAACGATGCAGTCCGCCCACCGCGCGCTCCTCGCAGTCACCACCATCCAGCGAGAAGACTGCGAGGACGACGAGGACTACGACCTGACAACCAAATACGGGCGCGAGTTCCGCACCCTCCCAGTGGGAGTCCACGACATCTACGCGAACCTGAGCATCGCCAACATGGGCTTCGAGGAATACGCCGAGGCTGCACACGACGACCCCGAGGGCATCTACCGGTCCTTCTGACCAACCCGCCCCGGGCGGCGAGCGGCCCTCCCGCCCGGGACCGGCGTCGAACGACAAAGGCCGGGCCCTTCCGATCCACGCCTGTCAGGGACACGGATCAGCGGGCCCGGGACCCACAAGCTATCGGTTCGCACCTGCGTCCCCCGCCAGACACTCCCCGAGCCTGGCCGGCACCTGAAGAAGTCACCCGATAGAGGTGGCTCCCGTTTCCGCCGCCGATCATGAACCTGCGCTGCAGGCCATCCCCATCACGGACGGAGCAGAGCGGCTCCCGAAACCGCCGCCCAACTGGCTCCCATACATCCCGCCGAAAACAACTAGGTCACTGGACTGTCAGTTCGACCATGAGATACGTCCGGCCCTCGGCCACGTTCGTCGAGGACGCGTATCGACGCGCCGTGACCAGCACGCTCGGCGAGCTCACCGGAGAGGAACCCACGCCGTGAACATCAAATGGAAGCTGCGGATGGCCGCCGCCCAGCGCGAGGTCTGGACCGGCGCCCAGCTGCGGCGGCTCCTGGTCGAGAAGGCCGGCCTGGAACTGTCCTCCGCCTCGGTGTCGGCCCTGTTCACCAAGGAACCCTCGCAGGTGAAGATGTCCACGCTCGCAGCGTTGTGCACCGCGCTGGAGTGCACCCCCAACGACCTGATCGAGGTCGACACCACCCCAGTCGAACGCCCTGCGGCTCCTCCTCGCACGGCGGCCGATCTTCCCCGGGTCGCTTCGGCTCAGGGTCGGTCCATGCCGCCGATCTGAGCGAAGGAGGTGTGAGCGAAGCATGGGCAAGAGACAGCGGGACTGCATCGGTTGCGGGGCGCCGGTCGGCTTCATCAACCGGCAGCACTGCTGCCGCTGCACGGCCCGGATGAAGGACGAAGCCACTCGCGCGTCCTGCCCTGCCTGCGGGAGGTCACGCGTCCTGCAGGCCGACACCGGACGGTGCATCACCTGCTCGCGGACCTGCGCGGGCTGCGGCCGCCCGGTCCGCTCACCGGCCGCCAGCCACTGCGGGATCTGCCGACGCGAAGCCGACCGGCAGGCCGCGAAGCGGCTCTGCCCGCGCTGCCGGCGGCCCGGCTTCCTGCAGACCCGTACCGGATGGTGCGGCCACTGCTCTCGCCAACGGCAGACCAAGCAACCTCCGCGGCAGTGCGCCGACTGCGGCCAGGTGCGGCGCCATGCCGGGCTCGGACTCTGTTCGGCCTGCTGGCAGAAGCACCCCGACCGGCCCTTCATCGCCGCCGCGAACCTGGCCGCGCGGCTCGCCGAGCCGGTGCCCTGGCTGGGTGACTTCGCCGGCCATCTCGCCGACCGGCATTGCGCGAGTCGCGCCTGCACCATGATCAGCACACTGGGCAGACTGCTGGACGACGAACAGCCCAACCACCCCCAGGCACTGCTGGAGCGCGCTCGCCGCCCCGGCCGGTCGATGGGCTCGCTCGCCCGCGCGCTCGAAGGCTTCTTCACTCAGCGCGGCCTCGCCCTTCCCACCGACCAAGCGCAACGGCTCGCCGCCGGACGCCGCCGACGCCGCATCGATGCCACCCCGCTCCCGCTCCGACCGCAGGTGCAGGCGTTCGCCGAGTCCATGCTGCGAGCACGCGAGCGCGCCCTGAAGGCTGGCACGCGCGCCCTGAAGGCTGGCACCCTGCCTCGCACCGACAGCACCATCGACGCGGCCCTGGCCATCGTCCGCGACCTCGCCCGCTTCCTGACCGGCACGCGCAACAAGCAGGACTGGGCCCTGACCGACGTCCACGACGTCGAGGCGTTCCTGGCGACCATGCCCAAGGCCCGGCAACGCCGACTGACTGTGCTTCGGCAGTACTTCCGCTTCGCCCGCTCCCGCAAGGTCGTGCTCATCGACCCCACCCGGGGAGTGAAGGCCGAAGGCCCGTCCGGGTTCAGCGGCACCACCATCGCCGTCGACCAGCAGCGCCGGCTGTTCCGCCGCTGGACCACCGGGACCGACGCGCACCCGCACGAGGCACTGCTCGGAATCCTGGCGCTCCTCCACGCGGCCTCCAGCAGTGAGGTCCGGCTCCTGCGCGTGGACGACCTCGACCCCACCAACCGCAGCGTCCGCCTGGGCAAACGGCCACATCCGGTGCCCATGAACCCGCCCAGCTGGTCGGCACTCCAGCGCTGCCTGGCCCACCACGCGGACCAGCGCACCGACAACCCCCACCTGATCGTCACCCGGATCACCAAGACCGGTCGGCCCCAGCCTCAACCGCTTACGTCAGCCACCTTCTGGACCCCTGCGGTGTCCCACCGCGAACCCTGCGAAGCACCCGGCTCGCCAACCTGGTGAACACCCTCGATCTCAAGCTCGTCGCCGCAGCCCTCGGGATGGACCCCGAAGGCGTCATGATCTACCTCGCCGACCACGTCGACGCCGGTCGGCTTTCCAATCCTTGAACAGTCCCAAATTCCAACCGCAGGAGCCTCGATGACGCCGATAACATTCACTTGGACCCCTGGCTGGGCCGGTTCGGCCGATTGCACCATCAACGATGGTCGGTCAGAAGGCAAGGCCCACGCCTCCTACATCAGCAACGCGCCCGAGGACCTGCTCAGCGCGGTGACCAGAGTCGTTCTCGGTGCCCGCATGGTCAAGGCGCAATTCGAAGGCGAGCCGGGCGCTCACCGTTGGATCTTCCACCGCTACGGCGACTTCGTCGACATCGACCTGCTGCTTCTGGAGGACGGGCAACGTCCGGACAGCGAGGGACAGGTCAATCCAGATCTGGTACCCCGCCGCCCGGGTGACGGGCCTACCGACGAGCTTCCGTATTCAGCTGTCACCAGTTCTCCGAGGAACCCAACCCGCTGGTGACCGTTTGTGATCACCAGCGGCGTATCGGCTCCACGTCTCGCCGGTCTCCTTGAGGAGACGGCTGGTGGTCTTGTGGTGGTAGCCGAGGGCGTCAGCGACGACGGGGGCCGGCAGCTCAAGGAGTTGCTGTCGGATGGCGGCGCCGCGGGCGGCTGCGACCGGGACGCCGCTCTCGCCCAGGAGCGCGGACAGATGGTCGGGGCGGGCAAGCTGGCCTGCCCGGCGGCCGGGGAAGAGCCAGCGGGATGCCTGGTTGGTGGCGGTGTTCATGTTGTCGCGGTCCGTGATATATGCCAGCAGCAGGGCTGCGACTGGTGCGGGGACGGGAGAGGCGGGCTCCCCGAGCCGCAGAAGTGCTCTCTCCGTCGCGGAGCACGTCGTCGACCGTCAGCTGGACGATCCGGGTCAGGGGTTGCGCATAGAGGAGAACGATGACGCCGGCGACACGCCAGGCAGCGATCTCCGGGTGGTAGCGGCGGTGGCGGGCCGTGACCTTATGTGGGTCCACCAGTTCTGTCCGTTGTCCGCTGTTCGTCATGGTGAAAGACGGGTTCAGTGAGGGCTGGTCACTCCGCTCAGCGCCCGGTTCCTGGCCTCTGAATGGCCTCCATGCTGGGCTGGGCCCAAACCACCGCGTACTGGTCGTCCCGCTCCGCGAACCGGGCGCTACCACCTGCGCGACTCGGGTTTGGTTCCGTTCAGCATCCGGCTGACGCGGCCCGGCCCCGGCGGGCGCCAGAATCTCGATCGTCCCTTCGACGGCGGTTCCAGCCAGAAGGAGAGCCTGTTCGGGCCAGCTCCGCAGAATCGCGACTCCCGGTCGGCAAAGCGATGCTTACGGTTGACAGGCCAGTAGCACCTGTCCTGTCGTCTGCCCGCATCGCGGGAGCACCGAGGTAGGGAGTCCGCGCTGTGCCGTCCTTGCTGCACTACGAGATCGTCACGGATCCGACGTCATTGCAGGCGTCGGCCGACGGGGCACCGTCCGTGGGGACGGTGTACATCGTCGTCTCCAACACCCACCAGGAGGAGGTGGACTGGAGGTACATCGATGTGGCGGTCCCGCTCGGCCCCGAACGTGACCGCCTGACGGACGACCGTCCGGCGATCAAGCCGGACGTCGACATCACGTGGAGCACTCCCCTGAACTTGGAGAATCCGACGTTCGAGTGGGACGAGACCGAGCAGGCGTTCCGGGTCCACGTCCCCCAGGCGCCAACAGCGAAGCAGAGATTTCCCAGCCAGGCCTCGATGACGCTGACGCTGGACAACATCCCCATCACCCGGGACGGCGGGCTGGTTCTCCTGACCATCCGTGAGGAGACCGGCCTCAGCGAGGGGCCAACGAAGATAAAAATGGGCACCTACACCACCACGCTCGCGGTGGTGAAGCAGACGCCGCGGGTCCCGCGCAACTTCCACCCGGCGTCCGCCCTGGTGGACGGGGATACGGGCGGGCAGCTCGAACTGAGGTGGAACGGCCCCGACAACCTCCACTACTGGATCCACCGGCCGGACGGCCCGGTGGACCACATCGAGCCGTTCCCCGGCTCCGTGGTGACGGACCGGCCCTACAGCCGGTCCGTCCCCGTCCCGAAGCGTGGCACCACCTACACCCTGATCGCCGGGACGAACGACGGAGGGCAGCAGCAGCGCGGGTATTTTCTCACCACCACCGTCCACGCGATCATCCCCGAGTTCGGGAGCGGGACGCGCTCCCTGTGGGTCGAAGGGACGGTAGACAAGGGCCGCATCGGCTTCACCGCGGACGGCGTGGACGTCCGGGACCCGCAGCATGACCTGGGCAGGGTGACGGCCGACAAGGCCGACGTGGACAGGGTGATCACCAGGCTCGTCCAGGGGCGGACCAACGACAACGGCTGGATCACCTTCCCGGACAGCGGCGTCAACGTGTACCACGGCCCGACCAACGTCCCGGGCGTTGTCACGGCCGCCCGGGCCGACGTGGACGGCGTCAACACCAAGTGGGCGGGCAGCCGCGACGCGGGCGCGGGCTGGGTCGAGTTCACCCCGTCCGGGGCGAGCCTCCACAAGGACGGCAACGGGGCCCCGGGCGACATCACCGCCGGCAAAGCCAACCTGCAGAGCGTCAACACGAAGTGGATCGGCGACCGCGACGGCGGCAAGGGCTGGATCGGGTTCCCCGAGAACGGTATCGACGTCCGCGGAAACGGCACCGACGCGTGGGGCACCGTCCACGCGGGCAAGGCCGACGTGGACGGCGTCAACACCAAGTGGGTCCAGGGCCGCAGCACCAGCGACGGCTGGATCGACTTCCCCACGAGCGGCATCCGCGTCTACCGCGACGGCGGCAACAACCGGGGCGACGTCATCGCTCACAAGGCCGACCTCAACAGCGTCAACACCATGTGGGTCGGCGACCGCGACGGCGGCAAGGGCTGGATCGAGTTCCCCGAGAACGGTGTCGACGTCCGCAAGGGCAGCGGCCAGGTGTGGGGCACCGTCTCGGCCGACACGGCGGATCTGAACAGTGTGACCGCGAAGTGGGTCGAGGGGCCCAACGGCACGAAGAGCCGCCTCGCCTTCACCGACACGGGAGTGAAGATCACCGACCCCGACGGCCACAGGGGCACCATCGTGGCGGGCGAGACCAACGTCCGCAGCGTCGTCACCCCTTGGGTGTCAGGGCCCATGCCCGACGCGGGATGGATCGCCTTCCGGGTGGAGGGGGTGGACGTGATGCGGGACAGCGAGGTCTCCTTCGGCACGATCCGCGCCGCCACCTACGAGGACAAGCAAGGGGGGACCGGGCGCGCCCTGCACCGCAGGCTGCCCCCGTACGACTGGCCGCCGAAGTCGCAGTAGGCGCCTTCCACCTCCGGCAGCCCGCCCGATGGTCCGGACGAGGATGCCTGGATGAGACGAGCTGCTGGCACAGAGGTTTCTCAGGTCTCGTGTCGGCGCCGCGCGGTGAGGACGGTCACCCCGTTGAGCGCCTGCAGCTCGTCCTCCAGGGCGGCTTTGTCGATGGTCAACTGGCGGATCGCCTCGGCGTAGATGCGGACCAGCTTGCGCAGGTCGCTGTTCTCCCGCCGGACGCGGGCGCTCGACTGCGGCAGGCCGAGCTCACGCCAGGTGAAGAACACCCGCCAGCCCAGCACGCCCGGATCTCTTGATCTGGATCGCACCGCTGGAACCTAGCAAGGACATGTCCGAAACCGCATAAGTGGCTGTTGTCGTTCCGATCTTGAGGGGCGCCGATCGAACGGGAGTCTCAATCGGGTGAGTGGGACCGCTGCCGTGCATGAAAGCAGGGCCTCTTGGTAGCTCGAAGGGTGTCTACGCCAAAGAGCGGTCCAGGAGGCCCTGTTGTCGCAGTTCTACGGCATCCCGGGAGCGGGGTCCACCCGGTCACTCTTGCGTGTGACCGTCTGGCTCACCGGTTCGGGAACGCCGCCGACCACGGGGTCCGTGTGCGCCGCTACCCGACGGACATGTCCGATGGGGAGTGGGCGGTGGTGAGACCGCTGCTGCCGGTGCCGGGCTGGCTGCGCGGGCGGGGCGGGCAGCCGGAGGCGTACTGCCACCGCGCGATGTTGGACCAATGCCACGAAGTTAAGCGCTCGGCGGCGGTGTCAAGGGTGGGCGAGATACGGGAGGGGCCTCTGCTATCCAGGGGATCGACCAAGATCTTCCTGAGAAAGCAGAGGCCCAGTGGCCCAGTCTGTCACGGGCGGCGACGTGTTCGCGCCCGGTCATATCGGTGAGTTAACCCAGGTCATCCCGCCCGAGTTGGTGGATGCGGTGCTGGACGAGACCGGGGCGCGCGAGCGGCGACTTCGCAGCCTCCCCTCACGTGTCGGGGTGTACTTCGTGCTCGCGCTCGGTTTGTTCGAGCATCTGGGCACCGGACTGGTGTGGGGAAAGCTCGCGGCCGCACTGGCGGCGCGGGTGCCGCAGCCGTCGGAGAAGGCACTTCGTGATCTGCGTCGGCGGGTCGGGGTGGCCCCGCTCAAGCAGCTGTTTGACGTGCTGGCCGGCCCGCTGGCCCAGCCGTCCACGCCCGGAGTGCGCTACCGCCGCTGGCGCACGGTCGCCTTCGACGGCTGCGGGAGCCTGAACGTCCCGGACCACGAGCGCAACCGGTCCTGGCTCGGCCGCACCGAACGCCGATCAACGACCTCGCCCGCGTCGCGGCCTTCGCGCTGTTCCTCGCCAGCTGCCGCTACGGCGCGTTCACCGTCGTCGGGCTGCCGGCCTTCGCCTACGGGCTCATCTGGCTGGCCGCCCGCATGCCCGGCCCGCTGACGAAGGTCGGCACCAAGGTCGACCTGTCCTACGGCATCTACATCTACGCGTTCCCGATCCAGCAGTGCCTGACCCTGTGGCAGGTGAACCGCCACGGCTACACCGTCTACAGCCTGGTGTCGCTGGTCCTCGCCGCCGCCGCGGCGTTCCTCTCCTGGCACCTGGTGGAGAAGCCGTCCCTGAGGCTCAAGGACCTCGGGCTGCGCCGCCCGCCGCGCACCGCCCCGCAGGGCAACCGCCCCCCGGCCGTCCCCGGGCCCGGCGCGGCCGAACCCGTCGCCGAGACGGCCGCCGCACGGTAGGCACACACCCCGTCAACACCCGTGGGCCCGGCACGCGAACGCGCGCCGGGCCCACGGGCATTGACGCCGGCATCACCTTGTACTGACGGACGTCGTCGGTCCCGTCGAACGGGGGACATTCCGATCTCGTCACCGTCCTGTCACAGCAGGCTGCGTGGGGAACCGGCGCCGCAACGGCGGTGTGTACCGGGCAGGTACCGGTACTGGATCGGCACCGCTCGATCCTACGGAGGCGTCATGCACGGCAAGCAGTACGGAACGAAGGCCCGCAGAGCCGCGGTCGCCGTGGTCACGGCCGCCACGGCAGCCCTGGTGGTCACGGCGTGCGGGCCCGCGAACGACGAGCCCGCTGCCGCCGCCGGCGCCCCGTCAGTGGCGGCGACCGCCTCGACCGCGCCGAGCACCGCGCCCGCCGCTCCCGTCAAGGGCGGCACGCCGTCCGCCGGGCCGGCTACCGGAACCGCCTCCGCCAGTGCAGCAGCGGCGCCCACCTGCGTGGCCGGCGACCTGAAGACCGACGCCCACCAGGCGAAGCAGCGGCCCGACGGCACGGGGATCGGGGCGGCGATCGTCGCGTTCACCAACGCCTCCACACACCCGTGCACGCTGCAGGGCTTCCCGACGGTGGCCGGCGCGGCCAACGGCTCCCCGGAGCACAACGCCCCGCTCCAGGTGACCCACAGCGGCTCCGCCGCCCCGGTCCACCTGGCCCCGGGCGCCAAGGCCTGGGTGAAGCTCACCTTCGTCCAGGTCCAGGGCGAGGCCGACGGCTACTGCGTCTCCGGGGCCACGCCCGTCGCCTACCCCACCCTCGTGCTGGGCCTGCCGGGCGCGGGAGCACACCAAGTGGCCCTGGACGACGGCCTGTTCGCTGAGTGCGACAACAAGGTGACCACCACCGCGGTGCTGGCCACCAGCCCGTCCTGACGAACCCCGCGGCTACGCGGGACCGGCGCGCAGCAGGGCGTCCGCCAGTTCCCGGGGGCGGCTGAGCGCGGCCAGGTGGCCGCCGGGGATCTCCTCGACCTCCAGGCCCAGCCGCTCACGGGCGATGCCGCGCTGGAACTCCAGGGGCAGGAAGCGGTCCTCCCGCCCCTGGAGGAACCGGGTCGGCGCCTCGGGCCAGTGCGTCAGCGGCCACGGCTGCGCGAACAGCGCGGAGGGCGGCGGCGAGGCGCCCATGGCGAACGCCTCCTCGGTCACGTCGTCCGGGACGTCGTGGAAGAAGTCGGTGCGCAGGTCGAACTCGGGATCGGCGCCGCGCCCGGTGGCGGCCGCGTAGTCGGAGCGGGCCTTGGCCTGGCCGGTGTTCTCCCACCACTGCCCGGCAGTCTCCCCGGGCGCCGGGACCATGGCGTTGAGCAGCACCAGCTCGGCGACGGGCACCGGCAGCCGCCCGCACACCAGTGGCGCCGAGAAGCCCGCGAGGGACTGCGCCATCAGCACCAGCGGCTCGGTGAGCCTGGCGTGCCGCTCCACCGCCGAGACGATGGCGAGGGCGAACTCCTCCAGGCCCGCGGAATCGTCGTGCGGCAGGTCCATCGTGACCACGTCGTGCCCCCGGGCCCGCAGCTCGGGCACCAGCCGGTGCCAGAACCAGGCCCGGCCGTCGGCACCGGGAACGAGCGTGAAGGTCGCCATCGTCGCCCTCCTCCTGCACGTGTCTTCCGCGCTCTGCCCGACGCTAGCGCTCGGCACCGACACTGCGCCGCCACGAGCCAGGGCGCGCCGGAAAGAAACCGGACGGAGAGCCGGAGGGAAGACCGGCCGTCCCCGGCGCACCCCGTCAGCCCCGGGTGAACACCCCGCCGTTGAGGTCGTAGAGCCGCTCGGCCTGCGCCGGGTCGGTGTGGTGCCAGAGGCGGTCCCAACCCGGGAACCGGTCGTCCTCGGACGTCATCGACCAGTTGATGAAGCCGGGCGCGTCGTCGGCCTGCGCCAGCGCCGCCCACAACTCGTGGTCCCGGCAGACGAATCCGTGCTGGAGGGCCTCGCCGATCGGGTCGAGCGTCCCGGCCCGGAAGAGGACGCCGCTGTCCCCGCGGTGGAACTGCCACCACTCGGCCCGCACGTGTCCGCCCTCGTCTCCGTCCTCGTCGCACACCTCGAAGCACTCCAGGACCAGGCCCTCCTCGGCCAGGGCCTCGAACGTCGGGTACTCGTCCAGGTTGTAGGAGGCCGAATAGTAGATCGCCTGGGTGCGCCGGTGTCCCACCAGCCGGTCGACCGGCGGAAGGTCGACGGCAGCGAATCGAAGCTTCACGGTCGGTGCCCGCCCGAGGTGAGGCAGGAGCCGTTCCAGTCGTCCGCGACGCTCATGGTCTCCGTCGAGGACAGGCCCTTGGCCCGGACGGCGATCTCGACGACGCCCGGCTCGACGTGGCCGGCCTGGCCGGCCTTGGGGGTGAGCAGCCAGATGATGCCGCGCTCTCCCAGCAGGTCGAGGGCGTAGTCGAGCGTGTCGGCGAGGTCCTCGTCGTCCTCGTCGCGGAACCAGAGGAGCACGGCGTCGGCCAGGCCGTCCCAGTCCAGGTCGAGGAGGGCCTGGCCGGCGATCACGTCGACACTGTCGTGGAGGCCCTGGTCGATGTGGTCGTCGTAGCCGACCTCCCGCACGACCATGCCGTGCTCGAACCCGAGCCGCAGAGCGCGCTCGGCGAGCTCTTCCTTCGATACGGCCATCGTGTGCCGTCCCCTCCGTCCCGGGGCGCCGATCGCCCCGCACACGAGTAGCCAACCAGACACCTACGACAGCGGCCCCGTGCCCTGTCCGGGGAGTGGAATTCCGCCCGCGGCGGGCGGTGCGCGCGACACCGTGGGCACCATGATCCTGCAACCCGAGACCGACGACCTCGCCGCCTACCTCGTGGCGGACCAGGCGATCGACCACCGGCACCGCGAACTGCGGCGGCTGGCCGCCGAGTTGGCCACGCCTGAGGCGGCGTTCCACCACGTGCGCGACCAGGTGGCACACTCCGCCGACGCGGGCGCGTACAGCGGGGCGTTCCGCGCCTCCGAGGTGCTGGCCGCGCGCAACGCGATCTGCCACGGCAAGTCCCACCTGCTGGCCGCGCTGCTGTGGGCGCAGGGCGTGCCGGCCAGCCTGTGCTACCAGCGGCTGGAGGACGGCGAGGGCGGCTTCGTCCTGCACGCCCTCAACGCCGTGCACCTGGACGGCCGCTGGTCGCGCCTGGACGCCCGGGGCAACCGGGAGGGTGTGGACGCGCGGTACGACCTGCGAACGGAACGGCTGGCCTGGCCCGTCCGCCCGGAACTCGGCGAGCGCGACTACCCCGGGATCTTCGCCACCCCGCCCGCCCCGCTGCACCGGGCACTCGCCCAGGCCGTGCCGGGCCAGGGCGGCTACGGCCACCTGCCGGGCGAGCTCCCCGGGAGCGGCGCCGACGGGTGACCCCGGGCAGGGGAGCCCGCCACCGCCACCGCCCCCACCCCGGCCGCCGGCCGGGACGGGCACCCCCGGCCCGGTCCGCCCGCTCGCCGCCGCCGGCTGACAGCGCCGGTCCGGGGCGGGATCTGCCGTCACGGCGAGGTGGGTCGCACTGTGGCGTCAGGACGTGATGTCCACCACGACCTTGCCGACTGTGCCGCTCTCCACTGCGCGGTGCGCGTCGGCGGTGCGGTGGAGCGGAAAGCGGGTCAGTGGCAGGCCGTGTTCCTCGCCGACCGGCAGGGCGCCGTCGCGGACCGCGGCGGCGACGTCCTCGGCGGCCGCGGCGCGCGCCTGCGGACCGGCCGTGTAGAGCACCAGGAACTGAAGGCGCGTGTTGAGCACCAGGTTGTGCCGCACGTCCAGTTCGACCGGTTTGCCGCCGTCATTGGCGTAGGTAGCGATCGTGCCGCGCGCTCGCAGCACGGCCAGGTCCAGTGCGATGTTCGCGCCGAGCGCCACTTCGGCGACGATGTCGACGCCGTCCGGGGCGATCCTGCGGATCTCGGCGGCCGGATCCCCCTCTCGGTAGTTGACCACGTGATGGGCGCCGGCGGCGGTGGCCAGTCGGGCCTTCTCCGGTCCGCTGACCGTGCTGATCACGGTCGCGCCGGCCCAGCGGGCGAGCTGGATCACGGCGTGCCCGACCGCCCCGGCCCCGCCTGCGGCGAGCACGACCGCGCCGTCCAGCGCCCCCGGCCGCAGGCGGCGCGGGCCGTCCTCGGCGACGGTGAGCGCGCGGTGCGCGGTCAGCGCGGGGACGCCGAGTGCGGCGCCGACGTCGAAGCCGGCCTCGTCGGGCAGCGGCACGGCCCGCTCGGCCGGCACGACGGTGAACTCGGCGGCGGTGCCGGTGGGCCGCCCGGCGGCAGCCATGAACAGCCAGACCCGCTGGCCGACCCGGCTCCGCTCGACCCCCTCACCGACGGCGTCGATCACGCCGGCGCCGTCCAGGTGCGGGGTGACCTCGGAGAACTGCTTGGTATGGGCGGGGCCGGAGCGGGTATGCCAGTCGGTCGGGTTGATCCCGGACACGGCTACCCGGACGCGGACCTCGCCGGGGCCGGGCACGGGCAGGTCGCGGTCGACGAGCCGAAGAACGTCGGGGCCGCCGTTGTCGCGGTAGACGATGGCTTTCATGATTCCGTCCTGGTCGTGGGGCTGGTCAGCCGATGGGGACTTCGGCGGAGCGGGACTCAATGGCGTCGAGGGTGGCCAGGGTGGCGGTGTCGAGAGTGATCCCGCCGGCGGCGGTGTTGGCCTCCAGGTGAGCGGGGTCGGCGGTGCCGGGTATGAGCAGCACGTTGGGGGCGCGGTGCAGTAGCCAGGCGAGGCCGACCTGGGAGGGTGTGACGCCCAGGGATTCGGCCGCGGCGTGCACCGCCGGCTCGTCGGTCGCCTTGGGCAGGCCCGGGAAGGACCCGCCGAGTGGGAAGAACGGCACCCAGGCGATGCCCTCGGCCGCGCACAGCCGCAGCATGTCCTCGTCGTCGCGCGAGACGAGGCTGTACGCGTTCTGCACGCAGGCGATGCCCGCCGGCAGGGCGCGGCGAAGGCCGTCGAGGGTGACGCTGCTCAGACCGATCGCGCCGATCTTGCCCTCGTCGCGCAGGGCGGTCATCACCGCGAGCTGGTCGTCGAGGTCGACCACCTGGTCGCCGTCGGGGCGCAGGCCGGGGCCGGAGTCGAGCCGGCGGAGGTTGACCACCGGGAGCCGGTCGACGCCGAGGCTGCGCAGGTTGTCCTCGACGCTGGCGCGAAGCTGTTCGGGGCGCTGTGCGAGACGCAGTGGCAGAGGCCCGCCCGGGTCGGGGTCGGCCCCTACCTTCGTGACGACCAGGACGCCGTCCTCGGGGCGCAGTGCCTCGCGGATCACGTCGTTGGCGAACCCGAAGCCGTAGAACTGGGCGGTGTCCACGTGGTCGACGCCCAGCTCGACCGCGCGGCGCAGCAGGGCGACGGCCTCGCCGCGGCTGTGGTGCAGGCGTTCGAGTTGCAGGGCGCCGTAGCCGACCCGGAAAACGGTGCGGCCGGCGAACGGAGCGGTCAGGGTGGTCATGGCGCGGTCTCCTCGGCCGGTGACTGCAGGGCGGTATACAGCAGTTGGGCCAGGTAGAGGCTCTGCACCCGGTGGGCGATCGGGGTGGCGCGCTCCTGAGCGTCGGCCGGCTCGAGGTGTTCGACCTTGATCAGCCAGGCGGTGACGCTGTCGTGCACCATCGCGCGCATCCGGTCGATCGTGTCGACGACGATGCCGTGGATGGCCGGGTTGTTGGTCGCCTCGCCCCAGGTCTGCACGCCGACCCGGGCTTCGACCGGGTCGATGCCGGCGATCAGGCGGGCGAGCAGTTCGTCGGGGTCGGGCGGGGTGTCGCTCCCGGCGTACTCGCCGAGGACCTCCGCGCGCTTGGCGAGCACCGAGTGGGCCGAGGCCTGAACCAGCTCGGCCTTGTTGCGGTAGTGGGCATAGATCGAGCCCGTCGACAGGCCGGACTCGGCCGTGATGTCGGCGATCGAGGTCCGCTCCAGGCCGTTGCGGCTGAAGCAGCGTACGGCGGCCTCGGTGATCTGGGCGCGCCGGAGTTCCTTGCGTGCGTCGGTGAGTCGAGGCACCACATCTCCTGCAAAAAGAATCGTGATTCTGTTTGTTTGCTTGGGCCACTATACAGAACCGCTGTTCTGTTTGCCGCGCGGCGGGTGTGGCGGGGATCACGTTCCGGAGAAGACCTGCCGTCCAGCCCGCGGCGCCTAGGAGGCGGCGCTGCACGAACTGGACGAGGAACGCCTCGTCCAGCTGGGAAGGTCACCCCGTTCAACCGGAGCTTCGATGCGTTCGTGACGGCCCTGCCCGTACTCCTCGCACCTCGCACCGCCGCGACCTGCGGACTCACACGATCACCGGCACTTTGAAATGCCCCTGGTCTCAGGACGGCTTCGGCGCCGGCCAGTGACCATCGGGCTCCGGTGATGTCCAGGCGGTCGCCGATCAGGTGGCGGCAGGCGCCTTCCACGATGCCCGTGGCGATCGGCCGTCCTGCGGCCAGGGCGGTGTCGTAGCCCAGGTAGCCGTCCTTGTTCCTGAGGTAGCCGACGGTCTTGGCGATCTTCTTCCGGTTCTCGGCGTCCAGGTGTCGGTCGGCGGCTTCGGCGTCGAGCTGGTTCGCGACGTCGGCCGCGCGGCCGTTGAGCACGACCAGGGCGGAGTCCGGGCCCTGACATACGATCACGTCTCGGATCATCGTGGGTCGGGGCAATGGGGTGTGGATGTTCAATCTGCTGGTGTCGCAGACGGAGCCGAGGGCGTACCGGACGCTGAGCGATGCGCTGCAGGCGGCTCCGGCCGGGGCGGTCAACATCACGATCACGCCCGGTCACTACCGGACCGAGGCGTACCGGTTCTGGGGGACGGCGACGATCACCGCGCTCGGCCCGCGCGGGTCCGTCGTGATCGACTGCTCCGACGAGCACAACCTCCAGATCGAGGGCCGAACGACGCTCCAGCGCCTAGTCCTGCGCAACTGGCACCAGAACGGGCTGGCACTGAGCGTCGTCGGCGGTGTTGCGGTCGTGGAGGACTGCGAGTTCATGAGCCGGTCGGCCACCAGCGTGTCGGCCCGCGGCGGCGCGGAGCTGTTCCTGCACGGGAGCACCGCCCGCGATGCCGGCATCGCCTACCTGGACGCCGCCGGCGTGATCGAGGGCACCGAGGTGATCGGCGCCGGGGCGTGCGGGATCGCGCTGCGTGACGGCGCCCGGGTGAGCGTGCGCAACTGCCGGGTCAACGGGGCACGGGAGCACGGGATCTGGGTCACCGCACGGGCCAACCCGCTGATCGAGCAGTGCGAGATCTACGGGCCCGACCAGGCCGGGATCATGGTCGACGCCCACGCCAGGGTCGCGATCCGCGGCGGCTCCGTCTCGGGCTCCAAGCTGTGCGGGCTCGTGGTCCGCGACGACGCCCACGCCACCGTGGAGGGGCTGCAAATCACCGCGGCCGCGATGGACGGCGTCTGGTGCACCACCCGCGGTGTCCTGACCGCCGACGGGGTCACCGTGCAGGACGCCCGCCGCAACGGGGCCGTCGTGGACGACGGCGCCGCGGCCACGCTCACCAACTGCGTCATCGAGGGGTCAACGGACCTCGGGCTCGCGGCCGGCGGCGGGGGCGGCAGCCGGACTGAGGTAACCGGCGGCCGGATCGAGCGGAACAAGGTCGGCGTCGGCTTCGGCGACGACGGCGCGCTCACCATGACCGGGGTCGAGCTGACCCGCAACGCCGACGCCGGCCTGGTGCTCATGCCCGGCGGGCTCGCCCGGTTGCGCAACGTCACCGTCACCAGGACCGAGGGCCCCGGGCTCATCGTGTTCCGGGGCGCCGACGCCGACATCAAGGCACTGGTCTCGACGGGCAACCAGAAGGGCGACCTGCGGGACTTCCAGCCGGCGCCGGACTCCACCACAGCTCCTGCCACTACCCCCGCCCCGCCGTCGGCGCCGCCCCGCCCGTCCGTCCCGTCCGCCGAGCGGCCGACCGGCAGTACGGCGCCGACCGCCGCCCCGAACGCGTCCCTGGACGCGCTACTCGCCGAGCTGGACGCCATGATCGGCCTGCGCGAGGTCAAGGAGGAGATCGGCAAGCTGGTCAAGTTCCTGCGGGTGGCCGAGCAGCGCCGCCGCGCGGGGGTGGCCCAAGGGCCGTCGATCGGGCGGCACATGGTGTTCTCCGGCTCCGCGGGCACCGGAAAGACCACCGTCGCCCGGGTGTACGGGCGGCTGCTGGCCGCCCTGGGCGTGGTCGCCGACGGCCACGTCACCGAGGTCTCCCGCGCCGACCTGGTCGGGAAGGTGCTCGGCGAGACGACCCAGAAGACCACCGCCGTCTTCCACAACGCCCGCGGGGGCGTGCTGTTCATCGACGAGGCCTACGCCCTCTCCCGCCGCTTCGGCGTGGGCACGGACTTCGGCCAGGAGGCGATCGACACCCTGGTGAAGCTGCTGGAGGACCACCGGGACGAGGTCGTCGTCGTGTTCGCCGGCTACTCGGCCGAGATGCGCGAGTTCCTCTCCGCCAACCCCGGCCTCCAGTCCCGGGTCTCCCGCACCATCGAGTTCGAGGACTACACCCCGGACGAACTCGTCGCCATCGTCGAGGGGCTGACCGCGCAGTTCGACTTCGTCCTCGCCGACGGCACCCGCGAGGCGCTGAAGGCGCACTTCCAGCAGGCCCGGCGCACCGCGACGTTCGGCAACGGGCGCGAGGCCCGGCGCATCTTCGAGGCCGCCATTCAGCAGCAGGCGCTGCGGCTGGCCGACCACGACGACCCCTCGCCCGAGGAACTGGTGCAGCTCCTGCCCGAGGACCTGGACGGCGTGGTCGACCGCGGCCTGGGCACACGCTTCGGCGAGGCCAGGGACACCGACCAGCTGGACGCCATCCTGGGTGAACTCTCCGCCATGGTGGGTCTGGAGAGCATCAAGCAGCAGATCCGGGACCTGATGGACCTGATCGTGATGGCCCGGCGCCGCCGCGCGGCCGGCCTGCCCGCCGACCCGCTGCCCAGCCACCTGGTTTTCTCCGGCCCACCCGGGACGGGCAAGACCACCGTCGCCCGGCTGTACGGCTCGCTGCTCGCGGCCTTGGGCGTCCTCGCCCGCGGGCAGGTCGTCGAGGTCTCCCGCGCGGGCCTGGTCGGCGCGTTCACCGGGCAGACCGCGGCCCTGACCGCCGAGGCCTTCGAACGGGCCCGCGGCGGCGTGCTGTTCATCGACGAGGCGTACGCCCTGGTCCGCCCGGCCGGCTCGGGGCCCGACTACGGGCAGGAGGCGATCGACACCCTGGTGAAGCTGATGGAGGACCACCGCGACGAGGTCGTCGTCATCGTGGCCGGCTACACCGACGAGATGCAGTCCTTCCTCGCCGCCAACCCCGGCCTCGCCTCCCGCTTCTCCGCCACCGTCGAGTTCCCCGCCTACGGCCTCGACGAACTCGTCGAGATCCTGGTCCGGATGGCCGAACCCGCCGGCTACACTCTCCCCGCCGACACCCTGACCGCCGTGCGCTCCCACCTCACCACCCACGCCCCCGACTACGCCCTCGGCAACGCCCGCGAGGTCCGCAAACTCCTCGCCGCCGTCCAGACCGCCCAGGCCCGCCGCCTCCGCGACCGCGAACGCACGGGCCTGGAGACCACCGTCGACGACCTCCGCCTCTTTCACCCGGAGGACATCGGCGCCTAGGCCCGGCTACGCCAGCCGAGGCCGCCACGAGCCCCGCTCATGATCTTGTCCGCCTGTCCGGCGACGCGGCCGATGGTTGAGGCGAATGCATCGACGTGCTCCCTGACCTGGGCTTCCCAGCCGTCCGGCTGGGCGAAGCGCCCCGCCCTCGACCTGTGCCATCAGTGTCGGACGATCACGCTGGTACTCCGCCCAGCCTGGCGGAACTCCCAAAAGCCCTGATCAGCCGCCCTACGGCAGTAAAGACACCCTTCAGGGGTCAGTGTCCTGTGCCATCGAACCTTGAGCGCGTGCCATCGAAGTTTGATCGGGTCGGGTATCTATAGGGGTGAGTAGGTCTGGTACTTGCCTTGCAAG
>NZ_JBHTTU010000103.1:0-21035 GCF_042794375.1 Kitasatospora sp. NPDC056531
TGGCGGCGGGTCTGCACCCGGCGCTCCATGATGGCGTTCATGCGTGGCATGCGGGTGCCGGAGAGCATGACCTGGATGCTGGCGTCGCCGAGGATCTGGTCGAAGAGGGCTGGGAACTTCGCGTCCCGGTCGCGGATCAGGTAGTTGACGGCGGCCCCGGTGTCCTTGAGGTCCGTGATCAGATTCCTGGCGGTTCGGCGCGCAGCGCCTGCTGGAGGGCGGTGTCATGGTCGGGGTCGTAGCGCTCTGCGCGGGTCTCGGCAGTGTGGTCGCGCATGCGCTGCCACTTGGCGCAGATGGCGGCCGCGGTGGCGAAGGCGGTCTCGTCTCCGGCGTCGGCGGTGCGCTCGTCGTCCCGGGCCCGGTGCAGGGCCTGCTGGATGGTCTCCAGGGTCATCCCGGCCGCCCGGCGGCGGACCCGGCTGCGGACGTCGCCGAGCAACCCGTGCTCCTGGTCGTCGTCCTCGTCCTGGGCGTGGTCGGGGCGGTTGGGGTGCTGGGCGAGGGCGGCGTGCAGCGTCGCGCCGGCCTGCCACGCCTCGGCGTGCACGACGGGCCCCGACGTGCTCATCCTCGACGACTTCGCGATACGCCAGCTGACCACCGCCCAGGCCGGTGACCTCTACGAACTTGTCTCCGAACGCCAGGGACGCTCGCTGATCATTACCAGCAACCGGGCACCCAGTTACTGGCATCCCCTCTTCCCCCGCGCCGGCTACCGCCGCCGGTCCGACAGCACCTCGGACGACTCTTCCCACTGGTGCGGAACCGGCGGGAGGGACGACGGTGCGCCAGGCCCGTCCTGCTGGAGCGAGACCGTGCGCGTGGGCGCGGGGATCGAGATGCCCTCCGTCCGGTACCGCTGGTGCAGGCGCTTGATGAACTCGTGCTTGATCCGGTACTGGTCGCTGAACTCACCGACGCCCAGGATCACCGTGAAGTTGATCCTGGAGTCCGCGAAGGTGTGGAAACGGACGACGGCCTCATGGTCGGGCACGCCACCGCTGACGTCGGCCATCACGCTGTCGACGACATCGAGGGTGACCCTCTCCACGTGCTCCAGGTCGCTGTCGTAGCCGACCCCGGCCTGGACCAGGATCGACAGCTTCTTCTCGGGCTGGGAGTAGTTCGTCATGTTCGTCCGCGCCAGGCGGCCGTTGGGGATGATCACCAGGTTGTTCGACAGGTTGCGCACCACGCTGTTGCGCCAGTTGATGTCGACGACGTATCCCTCCTCCCCGCTGGTGAGCCGGATGTAGTCACCTGGCTGGACCGTCTTCGAGGCGAGGATGTGCACACCCGCGAAGAGGTTGGCGAGGGTGTCCTGCAAGGCCAGCGCGACCGCGAGACCGCCCACCCCGAGGGCGGTGACCAGCGGGGCGATGGACACCCCGAGGGTCTCCAGGGCCACGAGGACGCCCATCGACAGCACCACGACCCGGGTGATGTTGACGAAGATGGACGCGGACGCCGCGACGCCCGTGCGGGACGCGGCCACCGACTGCACCAGCCCGGCCACCACCCGGGCCGCGCTGAGCGTCGCGATGACGATGAGCACGGCCGTCAGCGACTGGCCGACCAGCCCCCCGATCCGCGCGGTGAGCGGCAGGGCCGAAGCGGCCACCTCGGCCCCGGCGACCACGGCCGTCCAGGGGACGATGGTGCGCAACGCGTCGACGATGATGTCGTCCCCGCTCCACTTGGTCCTGCTGGCGTGCTTGCCCAGCCATTTCATCAGAGCCCGCAGCACCAGACCGGCCACACAGCCGGAGGCCAGCGCGATGCCGGCCACCACCCAGTCGTGCAGGACCAGGTCCCGGGTCACCGTCCCGCCCCCGCAGCGTGGAGGGCGAGGCAAAGGGCCGTCGTCGGCCGCCGTACGTGCTGTGTCGTCACCTTGTCGCCTGTCAGGTCGTGTTGTGTGCAACTGCGCTGGATCGGATGCTCGGATCCGAACGGACTGCCAATCCTGCCCCATCGCCCGGCTGCCGCCACAGCCGGAACCCCGGCATTCCGGTCCTCGACTCGCCGCTGGTGCGCGGCGCCGGGACGGCGGGGTGTACAGGGCAGGTCAGCCCGCGACGGTCTCGGCGTGCCGATGGAGCGCGTCCAGGAGCGCGCTCTGCCGGTCGGTCAGCTGCCCGTCGGTGCGGGCCTTGTCCTGCCTTGCCGGAGCCGGTCGGGCGACCACCGTCGCCCGACCTCCAGCCTTCACCTCGCGCACTGCGGCCGCGACGGCGTCCTTCTGAAACCAGTGCAGCGGCACCGGGTTCGCCGGACCGGCGGCAGGCCGCCGCGGTGTTTCACAGGCGATTACCCACGAAACACCGAATCGGAGCCCGGGGCTGGCTGCCGCCGAGAGTGCGGTGCTCGATCGGGAAGCGCCGATATCAGGGGCCGACCCGGTCGTAGCGGAGCGCGGTGAAGCCAACGCCGTCGGAGTAGACCTGTGCGACGGTGGCCGCCCCGACGGCGTTGATCTCCTGGGCCTGCAGCCGGATCGTTGTCGGCCCGCTGACCCTGATCAGCTCGCTGATCGGCGCGGTCTGGTTGCCGCCCGCCTGGGCGGTGCCCGGGTTCCCGTTGATGATCTGGTAGACGAGTCGCTCGCTCTCCGGTACCTCGGCGGCGGCCGTGACGTTCCACAGCCGGGCGCTCATGTAGACGTTGAGCGACGGATTGCCCGCGAGGCGTCCGCGGACGTCCGCGTCGAGCTCGTACGTGCCGGCCTGGGGAAGCGTGACCTCCAACGGCGTGTCGGTCCACGTGCCGGGCGGCAGGTTGACGATCGTGTGCAGCTTCGCGATCCCGCTGACCGCAGCCGGTGCGGTCGGGGCCGCGTTCGCGTTGCTCTGCGTGGCTGCCGCTGTCGTGGCGCCCACGAGCAGCAGCGCCGCGATGCCGGTGAGGCCGGTACGCAGCGTTGACATGGTTCCTCCCGAACGAAGCGATGGGATATGCCTCTGGCAAGGTAGGAGCCGCCCGCTGCAGAGCCTATCGCCCGAACGGGTGAGGACCGCTCGCGCACCAAAGCACCTGCGAGCGGGCGTACGCCTGCTCACAGCGGACAGCCGCTGGGTGGGCGTGTGGATCTCCAATACCAAGACCCGCCGGGCCAGGCTCAGCGGGGAGCAGCTCGACCAGCTCGCTGTACTTGGGCTCGACTGGCTCTGACCCCCAGGCGGGCCCGGTGCCTGCCGCAAAGCGCTCCAGGCCGTCTCTGCCTGCCTGTGCCCGCTGCGTTGGAAGAAACGGCGGCGGCCGGGTGGTGTGGAGGCGGTCTGACGGCTTCTGGGGCCGCCCGCGCACCGCTCCCGCACAACCCGCCGCCTCGTCTACGCCCTGCGGTTCGGGTAGTCGCGGGCGTGCTGCCGCCGGATCTCCCACCACGAATCGTCCGGAGCGGACACCAGCGCAGCCACCAGCTCCCGCTTCGTCGGGACCGGCAGCACCAGCAGACCCAAATCCTTCGCGGCGCGGGCCTGCACACACGTGGGGCACTCCAGCCGATCCGGGCTGGCCTTCTCCCGCAACTCCAGCTCCGAGCCCTCCTTCCCACCGATCGAACCCCGGCACGTCCAACACGGACGCAGCGAGGCGTTGGCCGTGCGGGCGGCTTCCAGCTGCTCTTCGGCCTCCCGCTCCAGCCGCTCCTTCCGTTTCTGGTGGCAGGGGTAGCAGCGGCCGCCGGGGTGGCGGGTCCACTGGCCGTGGAGCCCGTACTCGTAGGTGCTCTCCTGCTCGGGGACCTGGCCGCAGTCGGCACAGGCCAGGGTCTGCATCAGCTCGCGGTGGGCCTTACGGGCCCTGCTCTCGCGGGCCTTCTGGCGCCGGTCGTAGGCGGCGCGGTTGTCCGGGTTGTCCAGCGCCTCGATCAGGACGTCGTACTCGCCGAGGGCAGCGGCGCCAGCGCCTGACGCCCGAAAGCCGCCCACGACGAACCACCGCATTCGGTGCGGCAGCAGGAGCACAATGCTCTGCACAGCAGATGGGGAGGAACGGGAATGGGTGTCGGGCAGCGCCTTCGGTACGAGATCCTGCGGAGGGACAACCTGAAGTTCCACCCTGTGCTCGGACACTGTCTGTTTACGCCGCGAGGGTGTGACCTTGCTGGTGCCGCTGGCGGATCTCGAGGGGCGTGAGGTAGCCCCACTCGGGGTGCCTGCGTAGGCGCCTGCGGTTGTAGAAGGTCTCGATGAACGCGAAGACCTCCGCGCGGGCGCTGGCGCGGTCGGGCCAGATCCGGGTGCCGATCTCCTCCTTCAGTAGGGCGAAGAAGCTCTCGGCGGCGGCGTTATCGTAACAGGAGCCGACTCGCCCCATCGACTGCCGCATGTCCAACTTGCCTATCTCGCTCCGGAATTCATTCGACGTGTATTCGCTACCGCGGTCCGAGTGAAAGATGCAGCCGCGTTCCAGGCCGCCGCGGCCGGCGGCCATCCGCAGCGCGGCCACCGGCAGCTCGGCGCGGTGGTGGTCGGCCATCGCGTAGCCGACCACCTCGCGGGTGGCCAGGTCGATGCAGGTGGCCAGGTAGAGCCAGCCCTCCTCGGTCGGCAGGAAAGTCATGTCGCCGACCAGCCGCATCCCGGGGCGGGGTGCGGTGAAGTCGCGCCCGATCAGGTCCGGGGCGAACACGGGCTTGCGGGCCTGGCGGGTCAGGCAACGGCGCCGGCGGCGGGTGATGCCCGTGATCCCGCGCTCGCGCATGATCCGCTCCACCTTCTTCCGGTTGACCGCCCGGCCCTGGCGCCGCAGTTCCGCGTGCACGCGCGGGACGCCGTATGCGCCACGGGACGCCAGATGGATCACCGCGATCTCGGCGGCGAGCAGGTCCTCGGCCCGCTTGCGGGCGCGAAGGGCCTGCTCGCCGGCCCGCCAGTCGTAGAACGAGGACCGGGCGATGCCCAGGACACGGCAGATCCGCTTGACGCCCCAGGCGCCGTGGTGATCTTCAACGAAACGGAAGCGGATCATCACCGTGTCGTCTCGGCCGCGAAATAGGCGGCTGCCTTGCGCAGGATCTCGATCGTCTTCTGCTGCTCGACCGTCTGCCGCCGCAGCCGGGTGAGCTCCTCGCGCTCCGCACTGGTCAGCTCGCCCGGCCTGCCCTCGCCACGGTCCGTGCGGTCCTGCTTGACCCAGCCCCGCAGCCCCTCCGGACTGACCCCCAGCTCCCTGGCGATCTCGGTGACGTTCCGGTGCGGCGACGAGCGCACCAGCGCGACCGCATCCCGCTTGAACTCCGCCGTATACCGCTTACTCATGTTGCTCTTGGTTCCCACCTGAGACTGCTTCCTCCGGGCTCACATGTCCCAGTGTCCAGGTGTCCGAGCACAGGGTGGAACTTCCAAGGCCGGGTAGTTAAGGATTTCGGCCGGGGTGCAAGGTGGGGGCCGCTGGTGTGGCGGCTGCCGTGTAGCGGCCCCTGCGGACCTTCTTGATCAGCCCTTTCTCAGCCCAGCGGGTGAGCTGCCGGTAGGTGGTGACGAGGGTGACGTCGCCGAGGAGTTCCGCGATCTCTCTGGCCTGCCAGTGCCGCTCGGGTTCTTGCTGCAGCATGGTGAGGACTCGCGCCATGCGGTTGCTGGTCTTGCCGGGGCCGACGTACTGGGGGACGGTGGTCGCCGGCAGTTCGGGGTGGGGTGGCGGGGGCGGCAGGACGGTGATCGTCACGGAGGCCACCGTCTGGCTGGTGTCGGGGCGGCCGTCCAGTTTCCGTTCCGCATACCGGGAGATGGGCGACTTGACCTTGCGGGTGCTGACGCGCGGCCGACGTGCCGGCAGCAGCGCCGACAAGACGCGGCGGCCGATCGCCCCCATACCCTGCTCGAGGACTCCCTCCGCGCGGATCAGCAGGTCACGGGCGGTCTGGTAGGCGATGGTGAAGCCGCAGCGGTCGGGATCGGTGCCCGGCCGGGACTCCGCCGCCTCGACCATGGCTCGGCGCAGAAGCTGGTAGAGGACCAGCAGGGCCCACATCTCCTGCTCGACGCCGACCGGGTCGCCCGAGCGCAAGACGCGTCCGTCGAGGACGGTGTGACGCAGTGCGTAGTAGGCGCTCTCGTGTTCCCAGCGCTCGTGGTAGAGGCGCACGAGACGGTCGGCGGGGTAGCGGCGGGCGTCCAGCAGGGTGGTCACCAGCCGATAGGAGCCGGCAAAGTCGGTGCCGTCCGAGCAGGCGATGCTGATCTGGGCCTCGATGACGCGCACCGGGACGCCGCCGATGGCCGACAGATACGAGGAGTCAGTAAGGGCCTTTCCGATCGGCGGGCGGCGGCGCTGATTGATGCGGCCCACGATCCGGGCGCCGGTGGCGTGGACAGCGGCGAGGAAGTCGTTGCCGTCGAACCCGCGATCCCACAGCACCAGCATGCTGGGGCCCAGATGGTGAAGCAGCCGGGTGGCGTAGGCAGTCTCGCCTACCCCGGTGGGGCCGAACACCGCGCCGATCACCGAGCGGGTTCCGGTCTCGACCAGCGTCATCAACTCGATCTGGGGATAGCCGCGGTGCGGGCAGCCCCCGAGCCAGGCCCGGTTGCGCTCGCTGTCGGGTGTCTTGATGGAACTGCAGCCGTCGAAGGAGACCGTGCGATAGGGGCCGAACCGCGCTCCGGGGGTGCGGGGTTGGGCCAGCGCTCCGGCCACCACCTCGAACAGGCCCTTCATCGGGGCACAGCCGATCCGGCGTCGAAGGTCGCGCAGACCCTTGGCGGTCGGTGCCGGGTGCAGGTCGTCGATGGCGGCGGTCATCTTGGCCCACACCAGTTCGTATCCGACCTCCGGGAACAGGCACATCGCGAGGAGGAAGTACACCCCGACCCGCGAGGGCAGGTCCCGCAGCCTCCGCTGGACCGCACGGGTCTCCTCCAGGACGGCGTCCACCAGCTCGAAGGGCAGCAAAGGGGTCAGGCCCCCGAGGTGCCCGGCAGCGAAACGCCCTGCGGCCAGGGTGATTTCCCGCGTGAGGGTGGTCAGGGCAGGCGGCGAGGCAGAATGGACAGACAACGCGGCTCCACGGGCAGGGCGTCTTGGTCGACACCTGCTCCAACGGGGCCGCGTTGCTTGCGTTCCGCGCTCTGCGGTGTACCTCGACCCTTGCCTTGCACCCCGGCCGAAATCCTTAACTACCCGGCCTTGGTGGAACTTCAGCCAGGACATCCACCTGATCACCGGGCAGGTCCTGACCCGGTGGGCCACCTCGGGCGATCCCATCCAGGAGATCACCGGCCTGCCCGCCCCGCCGGCCGCCGCCACGAAGGCCGCCTGACACAGCGTCCCGCAGGACGCGCGGCCGGAGCGGTCACGCCCCCGGCGCCGCAGCTGTCCGCGCAGGGCGGCGGTGGCTGGGCAGGACGATGCCCTGCTCCTGTGCGGCCCGGCCCGGGCGCAGGGTCCACGGCACCTCGCCGGTGCTGGTCAACCACCTCTTCAACAGCAGGCGGCGCACGATGAACTGGTTCACCTGCCGGTTGTTCCGGGCGCCGAGGCCTACCAACAGCTGTCGGTACGACGGACCGTGGCCGTGATCGGCCCGGAAGGCCAGGGTGTACTTCGCGGCGAGGGGGCCGCGGTCAGGGTGTGCGTCCGTCCACTTCCGGTACGCCGCCAGGTCCCTGCTGCCCAGGGAGGGGCGCTGGGGCGGGGCGGGCAGCATGAACGCCATCGCCACCCGCTCCGGGGCCATCGCACACAGGGCGCAGAACTCCACGCTCTCCGCGTGCCGCCGCAGTGCCGGCGAGGCCTCCGATTTCCACCGCTCCCATGCCGCGGCGTCGAACTCGAACCCGGGAGTCGCGGCGGTGGCGGTGGCCGATGCGGTGCCGCCCTTCGGATGCGGTGCTGTCGTCTCCTCGGTCGCGGGCGGCCGCAGGCCCGACAGGTGCTGGACCTGCGGGGCAAGGCGGTACCGCTCGCTGGTGAGTTCGGCGAGGAAGCCCTTGTCCAGGAGGTCCGGCAGGGCGGCCCGGCACGCAGCGGGGAGATCGGGCGGCAGCGGCCCGACTTCTTCTGAGGTGCCGTGCGCGGCGGTGAACAGGGCGGCCAGCCGGGCGGCGGGCGGGAGCTTGCGCACCGGCTTGGCGGCCAGTACCTGCTTCGTCCAGCCGGACACCCGCGAGCGTGTCTGCCGACCGAACGGCAGGGGATGGTCCTCGTCGCGAGCCAGATCGGGCACGGTGACGGCGGTCGGCGGCACGTCACGGCCGTTGTCGAAGATCGTGTCCGCGATTCGCCAGCCCACGCCCCGCAGGGCCTCGACCGCCCCGGGCGCGTCGCCCAGACGAAGAGCCGACAGGTCCAGACCGCTGAGGTTGCCGATGCCGCCGCGCGCCGCACGGATCGCCACCACGACGGCCAGGAGCTGCGAGTCGGGCCCCGGCAACGGCAACGCGGCCACCCAACTCAGCAGCGTGCGGGCCCCTGCGCCCTGCGGCAGCGTCAGGACGGGAGGCAGCAACGGGGGTTCGCCAGCCGAGGCGTCGGCGCTGCAGGTGGAACGGAACACGAGTTCTGGCACGCCACACCCAACGCACCACCAGGCGCGAAGTTACCGTTCCGATTCAAGTGATCAGGAGTGAGTCTTGGACCCAGGTCTGATCACTGCGTGCATCCCGAACGGTGGTGGATGCCCGTCTGGTCGCCCGCGTTCTCGTTCTCCGGGTCCGGGCGTTCGATCGCCACCCGGCCGGCAGCCGGGCTGTAGAGAATGCCCTGGAAGCTCTCCAGCAGCCGCAGAACACCGGGTCGATCTTCCGGTACGCGGCTGCCCATGCCGCCGTCACGGCGCCGGGCAGGATGGCTTGAGGACCCACGCCACTCCCCCGCACGCCGTCGCCCACCGACCGCGCACAACGTGCGGAAGGCGGGTCTGGCCGGAGCCGGCGTTCGGACCGGAGCTCGCAGGCGGTCTCAGCGGCGCTCGTAGCTCACCACGGCGGCGGCGAGGTCGGCCTCCAGCCGGTTCGTCCAGTCGCTGGTCCCGTCCGTGCGGTGCGTCACGGCCTCGCGAGACAGCGGTACGGGCGGAATCGACGTCACGAACTCGCCCTTGGAGTAAGAAGCGAGCAAGTTGCACCACACCCGCCAGGCCCGGCCGTCGTCGGTGACCACCAGGGGGCAGTCCATGGCGGGGGCGTCCAGCCGCAGGCCCGGCCGTGCGTTCTCGTGCCCAAACACCCAGCACCTCTGCCGTCCGACCTCGCGATAGAGGTACCCGCTCCTGTCCCGCCACAGACCACGCTCGGCCCTCGTCACGGCGATGACCACGTCGCTGCCGTGTGGGAGGAGATGAGGCAGAGCCTCCCGCACGAGTCGTTCCGCCTTCTGTTGGAACTCCCGTTCGCGCTGGGCGCGTTCCTGCGCCCTCGCGGTCTCCGCAGCTACCCGCTCGTCGGCGGCGCGCCGCGCTGCTCGTAAGGCGTCCTCGAAAGCCATGCGGCAAACGGTAGCGGGTGGCAGAGACCAGCGGGATCGCCTTGAGTGACCCGCTGCCTAAGCACCTGGCACTCATATGCGAGCGCGCGACTTCTAGCGCGCCATCACTTCCCGGATTCGGCACCGAGCTGTCCGTGCACACCGCTACCCTCGCGTCGACGACCGGCGGTCGTCCCGAAGCGGAGGAGGGGACACGGTGCAATCGGTCACCGCGCAGTTCACCCAGCTGCAACGCGACGTTGCTGGGGAGATCCGGATCACTCGCAGGACGCTGCTGGAGCTGCCCGTTCCGCCACCGCCCGCGCCGGCGGCTGCGACGCTGCCGGACCATCCGGCCTACCAGCAGATCATGGCGGTGTTCACCGCGCCGACGGCCCGTTGCGGGCGCGGGCGGCGTGTGAGGCGATGGACCTGGAGATCGCGCCCAACAACGTCAACAATGTCCGCCTGAAGATCAAGCGGCTGGTCGAGCGCGGAACCCTGGTCGAGATCGAGCAGGGGTTGTTCACCCGGCCGAGGCCATAGCCGCCCAGCGAGCCCGTGACCAAGCTACTTGCCCCAACCGAAAGTGCAGAACGGGCGTCAGCTCACGTACTGCCCTTCTGAGGTGCGCTGGTGTGGCCCCGCTGACTGTGAGCGTTAACAGTCGTGCGACGGATCGCTCTCCGAAGAGCGGTGGGATGTCCCGGGGCGACGGCGGCAGTACGCGCAGTCAACCTTTGCCGCAGACGGCCTGGCGCCGACCTCGGCGTGGGCAGACGTCGGCGTGCTGGGCGCACGGCGGCCAGGTGGTTCCCGAACCGGCGGCCGCCCGGAAGCGGCGCGCCAGCTCAGGACCGAGGAGGCCGGTTCGACCGGGGTGCGGCTGCACACGCTTCGCCGGGTCGCCGCGCGCTACGATCGACGTCCCACGCCTCCTGCACCCGCCACCGCGTGAGTGAAAGTCTCTCGCCGGCCGTCGCACCCCGGAAGCCGACTACCCGAGAGTCCACCGCTGGTTGCCGCCGCCGTTGCACGACCAGAGTTCGACCGAGGCGCCGTTGGCGGTGGAAGCTCCGGTCACATCCAGGCACAGGCCGGACTGGACGCCCGCGATCGTGCCGTTGGAGTTGATGTTCCACTGCTGGTTGGCCTGGCCGTTGCAGGACCAGACGATCGCCTTGGTGCCGATGGTGGTGCCCCGATTGTAGGCGTCCAGGCACAGCACGCTGCCGCCGACCGTGACCGTCAGCTCGTTCGACGAGGTGTGCGTCCAGGTCTGGTTGGCCCCGCCGGTGCAGCTGTAGATCTGCTGCTGGGTGCCCAGCGTGGTGGTCGAGTTCGGGTCGTCCAGGCACTTGCCCGCACCCACCGCGTGCAGCCGGCCGGTGTTGCCACCGCCGGAGGTGGTGGCGTCCAGGCCCATGAAGTGGATGGCGTTGGCGGCCATCGCGGTGCCCTTGACGGGCAGTTCGTGCCCGGCGCCGGAGATGCTGTACGCCTCGACCTGGGTGGTGCCGGCGCTGTTGTTGTAGCGCGTGCGGGTCCAGTTGGTCGCCGGGGTGTCGGTGGACGACGGGTTCTGGCTCACGCCGGTGACGTCGGTCCACATCTTGGTCTCTTCACCGAGGTTGCGGTAGTTCAGGATGGTGTCGTTGGTGCCGTGCCAGAGCTGCACGCGCGGCCGCGGACCGTTGTAGCCGGGGTCCGCCGCCCGCACCAGGCCGCCCCACTGCTGCGGGGTCATCGACACCTGCCCGCCTGCGCAGGGCCCGTTCCAGCCGCGCACCGAGCCGGTGTAGAAGCAGTGGTAGGGAACGCCCATGAACGCCGCGCCCGCCTTGAACACGTCGGGGTAGTCGGCGAGCATCACGTTGGTCATCATCCCGCCCGACGACTGCCCGGTGACGTACACGGCGTTCGGGTTTCCGCCGTAGTGCTGCTCGGTGTAGGTGATCATCGACATCAGCCCGACCGGGTCACTGCCTCCGTTGCGGGTCAACGCCCGGTCGGAGGAGACGTCCCAGCAGCCTCCGCTGGGGTTGGTCGAGGGGTAGATGACGAGGAACCCGTACCGGTCGGCCAGTGACGCGAAGTCCTGGCTGGAGTACAGGTAGGGCCCCGAACCCTGGCATCCGTGCAGGGCGAGCAGGATCGGCGGGTTGGACTTGGCGTTGGCCGGCACGTAGAGGTGCATCTGCAGGCCGGTCGGGTTGGTGCCGAAGTTGCTGATCTGGGTCAGCGAGAGGGCGGCTCGCCCGGGTGCGGCCGGCAGGCTCAGGCCGACCGCGATGCCGACTGCGGCGGCGACGGCGAGCAGGCGGATCTTCAGGTACCAGGAACGCTTTCTCTTCCTCCGCGAGTTGTTGATGGATGGGCGAGGGAACATGTCGATGCTCTCTTTCGGCCGCTGCCTATGCCCAGACCGCCTGTCCGGACACCCCCCAGTTGTCACCGCCCCCGGAAAGGTTGCACCGGACCGCGAAGATCTTTTTTGGGCACCGCGCGCCGGCTGACGATCACGTCATCGGGCGGGGGCGGCGGCCGGGGCGAAACGCAGCCGACGACCGGTCAGCCGGTGACCGACGGTGGCCCGTCGCCCGGCGCGGCACCGGCCGCACATCCGGGAGTGCCGCTGCGGGCCAGGGCGGCGTGCGAGGCGATCGATGGTCGAACCCAGCAGGGGTTGCTCACCCGGCCGCGGCCATAGGAGGCCGGCGAGTTCGCGACCAGCCCATCTACCCCAACTGAAACCGCGAAACGGACGCCACGTCACCTACCGCCCTCTCAGAAGTGATCCGCAAACCCGTCAGGGGGCTTGGGATTAGCACGAGTGTTCGCGGGTTCCCGATTCGGGTGATCTCGGCGTTGTCGCCGCATGAAGACAGGGCCCCTGTGCAGCTTGGAGGTTGTCGAGACCGAAAAGCCACAAGGAGGCCCTGTTGCCGCTTTTGTACGCCGCCGCCGCAGTCGGCGGCAACTCCGTACCCCCAAGGTGTGACTGCTTCGCACACCGATACGGCAACGCGGGCGACCACGGCGAGCGTGTTCGACGCTACAACAGCGACATGACCGACGCCGAGTGGTTGGCGGTGCGGGACCTGCTGCCGGTCCCGGCGTGGATGAACGGACAGGGCGGGCGGCCGGAGGGCTACTGCCACCGTCAGATACTCGACGCGATCCGCTACCTCGTCGACAACGGCGTCAAATGGGCCGCGCTGCCCGCCGACTTCCCGCCGTACAAGCGCGTCCATTCCTTCTTCACCCGCTGGCGCGACACCGGCCTGCTGGCCGAGTTCCACGACCGCATGCGCGCCGCCGTCCGCACCGCGCAGGGCCGCGAGCCCGAGCCGACCGCGGCGGTCATCGACTCCCAGTCGGTCAAGGCCGCCGCCAACGTGCACAGTTCGACACGCGGCTACGACGGCGCGAAAAAGATCAACGGCCGAAAGCGACACCTGGTCGTCGACACCCTCGGCCTGCTCCTGATGATCCTGGTCACGCCCGCCGGCGCCGGCGACCGGGCCACCGCCGCCGACATGCTCCCCACACTGAAGGCCAAATACCGCCTCCTGCAGAGGATCTGGGCCGACAGCGGCTACACCGGCGACCTCGCCACCTGGGCGAAGACCAAGCTCGCCCTGATCGTGGAGATCGTCAAGCGCACCGACGACCTGTCCGGCTTCCGCGTCGTCCCGCGCCGCTGGGTGGCGGAGAGGACATTGTGCGCCACGAGGCGCTCTGTTTGTATCCCCGGTTCAGCCGGGAGGAACTCGGAAGGAGGTTCCTGGGCCGGATGACTCACCTGGATCCGAAAGGTGAAGGGGACAGCAGCATGTCAGGAAACCGGTGACCGGGCCCAGTTGTCAGGGACGGTGCGCCGGGCGGCCCGCGCGATATGGCGAAGACTGGATTGTTTGAAGCCCAATCTCCAGAAGATGCAAGTTCCCATCCGTCGGAAAGACAACTGAAACCGACGCCGCGCCCTGCACCGGCTTCGAAGGTTTGGCCGGTGCAACTTCCGGGGGCGGAGCGATGTCCAGCGAGGACATTCAAGGAGATGAGTGGGACGCCTGTGTCGCGCTAGAACGTACAGACAGAGACGAACGTGGGATCGCCTACGGGACGCGAGTCCTATGGCGACGGAGGCCCCGTAGTAGTCGCCGGAGTCACGCCCGGCCAGGGAGGGCGGGAAAGCCGTCCGCAGGGCGAAGGGGGCCAGGTGATTCGGACACCCGGATATGGGGAGGTATACGAAATGCAGAGCGCCGCAACGGTGCTGGGTGTCCTGCGTGAGCGCGGCAGGCGCCGCCTGCCGTGCAACGAACTGTATCGACAGTTGTTCAACCCGCAGTTGTATCTGCTGGCCTACGGTCGCATCTACGCCAACCACGGCGCGATGACGCCCGGGGTCACGCCGGAAACCGTGGACGGCATGTCCCAGCGGAAGATCGACCGGATCATCGAGGCGATGCGCCACGAGCGCTACCGCTTCCGTCCGGTTCGGCGCGTGCACATCCCGAAGAAGAACGGGAGCACGCGCCCGTTGGGGCTGCCGACCTGGTCGGACAAGCTCGTCGGTGAGGTGGTCCGCCTGCTCTTGGAGGCGTACTACGAGCCGACGTTCTCCGACCGATCGCATGGATTCCGTCCCCGAAGGGGCTGCCACACCGCGTTGCGGGAGGTGGCTCACACCTGGACCGGGACGTCCTGGTTCATCGAAGGGGACATCGCCGACTGCTTCGGCAGCCTGGACCACCAGGTCCTGCTGTCGATCCTCGGCGAGAAGATCCATGACCAGCGGTTCCTGCGGCTGGTGCGCATCATGCTCAGCGCCGGATACCTGGAGGACTGGAAATGGGGCGCCACGCTCTCCGGAGCGCCGCAAGGCGGAGTGGCTTCCCCGATCCTGTCCAACATATATCTGCACCGATTGGACGAGTTCGTCGAGAAAGTTCTGATCCCGGAGTACACCCGTGGAGAGCGCCGGGCCAGGAACCCGGCGTATCTGGAGTTGCAGAATCTGCTGGCGAAAGCCCGCCGGCGCGGTGACCGGGTCCAGGCCCGGGTACTGCGTCAGCGGATGACCAGCCTGCCGAGCGCAGATCCGAACGATCCGTCATATCGACGGCTGCGTTATATTCGCTATGCAGACGACCACCTCCTCGGATTTACCGGACCGAAAGCCGAGGCCGAGCAGATCAAGCACCGCCTGGCGGAGTTCCTGCGTGACGAACTCAAGCTGGAACTCTCCCGGGAGAAGACGTTGATCACCCACGCCCGTACCCGGGCGGCGCGGTTCCTCGGCTACGAGATCACGACCCAGCACAACGACACGAAGAAGACCGGCCGCTACCGCAGGGTCAACGGCCAGATCGCCCTTCGTGTCCCCCGGGACGTGATCAAGGCCAAATGCGAGCCCTACATGGTTCGCGGCAAGCCCGCGAAGCGGACGGAACTGACCAACGGCAGCGATCACGCGATCGTCGCCACGTTCGGGGCCGTCTACCGGGGCATCGTCCAGTACTACCTGCTCGCCGGAGACGTCTTCCGGCTGCACCGGCTGCAATGGGTCATGGAGACCTCCATGCTCAAGACCCTTGCAGGCAAGCACCGTTCGACCGTGACGAAGATGGCCGCCAAGCACAAGGCCAGGATCGACACGTCCAGCGGGCCCCGAGTCTGCTTCGAGGCCCGGATCGAGCGGAAGAACAGGAAGCCGCTGGTGGCGCGGTTCGGTGGAATCCCTCTCCAGCAGCAGCGGTCGGCGAAGGTGGTCGACCGTCGGCCTGTCTGGGTGGACTATCCGCAGAAGGAGCTGATCACCCGGCTCCTGGCGGACACGTGCGAGGTCTGCGGGGCCACCGGTGACGTCCAGGTGCATCATGTCCGGGCCCTTGCCGATCTCGCTCGTGCCGGATGGCCGCCGTCCGACTGGGCGCGCGTCATGCTCGACCGGCGACGCAAGACCCTCGTGGCCTGCGCCGCCTGCCATGACCGCATCCACGAAGCACGAACGGCTGGATCACTCACGTTGTGATCACTGGAGAGCCGGATGACAGGGAAACCGTCATGTCCGGTTCGGCGGGAGGCCGCGCGGAAAAGGACCTGCCACAGGCAGGCACCTCGCCGCGCGGCCGACCCAACCGGCTGGCTCATGCGCTCTCGCCGCCTCGCCCGCGACTACGAGACCCGCGCCGACAGCGCCCAGGCCGTGATCCTGTGGTCCATGACCATGGTCATGAGTCGGCGCCTCGCCCGCCACAGCCGGCGCCGGGCCCGGAGTGTCACTCCGCGACCTGGGGCCGCCGCTGCATGAACCGGCTCCCGGACCCGTCGACCTCCAGCCAGCCCCGATCCACCAGCCGCCTCGCCTTCTGCCGCAGATTCTCCGTCACCGCGGCAACCGGCTCCCGGCCGACCGCGACCGCCACCTCCCGCATGGTCAGGCCGACTCCGCCCTGCCCGCCGGACTCCACCGCCTCCACCAGCCGCCGGTAGTCCGGCGCCAACGCGTCCACCGGATCCAGACCCTCCCGCCACACCGGCACCACCGCTCCCTTCGGCGGCACCCGCACCCCCGCCTCCGCCGGCCCCGCGGCATCCTCGGCCGGGGCGAGCGCCTCGGCCAGCTCCTCCACCGCCACCACCCGACGCTCCAACACCGCCCGCGCCGACTTCAGCTCACCCTCGAGGCACTCCAACTCTGCCTCCAGATCTCCCACCCGCGCCCGGGCGGCCTCCCGACGCTCCTCCAGCAACCCCAGCGGCGACGGCGGCACCACACACTCCCTTCCGGCCTCGACAACCCCACGCCGAAACCCTGCCGCCCAACCCCACGCACCATGCCTGAACAGCGAAAAGTCATACACCGCAAGCGGATTGCGGATGCCTTCTAAGGGGCGTCCACCGCAGTGGGGCACTCCCGCCGCCCAGAATCCGACAGCTCAACCGCGAAACGCCTGGGGAGTATCCGTGAACGGTGACATCCGCGGCATCGTCCTGCTCGCCGCGACGATCCTCACCGGTTTGATGGCCGGGATCTACTTCGCGTTCTCCGTCGCGGTGATGCCAGGGCTCGGGCGGTCGGACGACCGCACGTTCGTCGAGGCGATGCAGCGCATCAACGTGGCGATCCAGAACGGCTGGTTCGGCCTGGCCTTCGGCGGTGCCCTGGTGCTCGGCCTGGTCGCCGCGTTCCAGCATCGGCACGGTGAGGACCGCCCCGCCCTTGCGTGGATCATCGCCGGAATCGTGCTCTACGTGATCTCCCTGCTGATCACGATGGGCCTTAGCGTGCCGCTCAATAATCAGTTGGCGGCGGCCGGCTCCCCGGACAGGATCCACGATCTCGCCGCCGTTCGTGCGCGGTTCGAGGCGACGTGGGTGCACTGGAACGTTGCCCGTACCCTGGTGACCACCGCATCGCTGGTCTGCCTCGCCTGGGCGATACGTGCCGCCCGCGGTGCAGGCCGGGCGTAACAGATTGTCTCAACTGGCAGGGCAAGGACAGCTTGGGGGCGTCAGTCAGGCCCCGAGCGGTCGGTGGCGTCAGGGTTACTGCGTCGGGGGCAGGGAGAGGTAGAGCCGGGTGTGAGCTGCTCTGGCTTTCGTGGAGTCCCTGATGTCTGGGTTTGTTGCGATCCAGGCGTAAGGAGAACCACTCACTCCAGCCCGCGTGCCGAAACACTCCCGACCTGGCCCCGGACGGCCACCGGGTTCGAAGAACCGCAACCCAGCACCCCGCCACGACGTCGGCAAGACCGTCAAACGCGAACCCACGCTCCAGGCCCACCTCGCCGCGCGAGGTTAAACGTCAAGCCAACCCGCAGCTCACCCGTCCCTCACTACACAGAAAACCGAGCAGCGACAGTGCGCTCGTGCCGGAGCGGCGCAGGGCGCTGGAGGTGATCGACCCGTGGTGGTGCCCGGCCTGGCCGATCGCCTGGCAGAGCACGTACTGTCGACGGACACGCCCAAATGGACTGTCCGTCAGAACGGATCTTGAACTGTCCGCTCACAGGCCCGCGTGCGGCGGTTGCTGTAGGCCTTATCGGCGCTGACGCTGTCCGGGCGTGTGCGGGGCCTGCCGGTGCCGATGCGCGGGACACGGATCTTCTCCATGACCGGCTCGAACTGGGTGCAGTCCGCCCGCTGTCCGGACGTGACCACCAGGGACAGCGGGCGGCATTGGCCGCGCTCAGGTGGACCTTGGTGGTGAACCCGCCGCGCGAGCGGCCCAGGCCCTCATGTGCAGCACCACCTCCTCCAGGTGGCCGAGCAGGCCCGTCCACACCGGATCGATCTGATGTTCCGTCGCCGGCGCCCCTTTTGAGATGGCCGGCGGCGGGGCCTTGCGGGCGCCGGCGGCGTGCTGATGGGCACGCATCTCCGTGGAGTCGACCGAGACGTCCCAGTCGATGGATCCCTCGGCGTCCGCGACGGCCTGGACCTGCCGCAGGAGCCGCTCCCACGTGCCGTCCGCCGACCACTGTAGATGCCTCTTGTGCACGCTCTTCCACGGCCCGAACCTCTTGGGCAGATCACGCCACTGCACCCCGGTCCGCATCCGATGCAGGGCCCCGTTGATCACCTGCTGGTGATCCCGCCACCTGCCACAACGCCCGCTGCTCATCGGCAGAAGCGGCTCCAAGCGAGCCCACTCATCGTCCGTCAGATCACCACGACCAGCCATACCAATCTAACGAGTCAGATGATCGGAGAGACATGGCCTAGATGTGCGTCCACCCGCCGTTGGCGAGCAGTCCGATGGGACAGGCCACGAGCAGGGCGGTGACCACCGTGCCCACGGAGCCGCGGTTCCGCCGGCCCGTGAGCAGCAGCATGACGCCGGACGGGAAGGCGAAGACGAAGACCGGCAGCGGGAGCAGCAAGTACGGGGCGGAGCACACGCCCTCGATGGCGAGCTGCAGCCAGCCGACGGTGAGGCAGGTGAGCCGGAACGCCGGCTCGCGCGGTACAGCCAGCGGCAGCACGGTCATCCCGAGGAACCCGTAGAACAGGCCCCAGTACCACGGACCGCCGTCCCCCCACCACAGACCGTCAACGGCCCACGGCACCCAGGCGACACCGGCCAGGACGACGAGCACACGCCCGCTGGGCCTGACCCGGCGCCGCACGGGCGCGACCCCCCGTTGGCTCGACTCGTCGTCGAACGCGGCTTCGACCGCAAAGCCTGGCCGCGCCGGCAGTGATTCGCTCATCCTGAACCCCCTGAAGATGTTTTGAACGCGTTCAACATAGCGCTCGTATCGTCCCGCCGAAAGCCCGGGGAGCGTGTTGCAAGGGCCCGTCTTGTGGATCTTGTCGGATCAGGCCGCGGCGTTGGGGTGCGTGCCCCGGCGCCGCGGACCCGGCAAAGATCCGCAAGACACGCCCCAGGCGCAGCGGCCGGTGGAAGACCGCCGGTTTCGTCGGTCGGGCGAACCCGTGGCGGGAGGAAGTCTCTCCGTCCGCAGGAGGCGGGGAGGAGCGACGCTCGGAAGCAGGGCTGGACTCGGGCCGTGACGTCGGTTGCGGCGCTCGGCGCGCTGGTGATCACCGCACTCTCGCTGTACCCGACCAACCACCAGACCACGGCCCAGAACGGCATTGCGGAACAGGGATGGATCACTCAGCGCTACACCAGTGCGATCGACCAGCTCGGTTCCCCTGTGGAAGACATCCGTCTCGGCGGTGCCCGCGAGGCGACGGTGGGCGACGTCGGTGGTCTGCCGGGCCTGGTGGGCGGCCTCGCGGGCCGCATTCGGCGACGTCCTGGCGGTGGCGTTGGGCGCGCAGCGCGTGCTGGAGGGCGGTGTCGTGGTCGGGGTCGTAGCGCTCTGCCCGAGTCTCGGCGGCGTGGTCGCGCACGCGCCGCCACTCGGCGCAGATGGCGGCCGCCGTGGCGAAGCCGATCTCGTCTCCGGCGTCGGCGTACCGGTCGGCGGTGCGCTCGTCGTCCCGGGCCCGGTGCAGGGCCTGCTGGAGGTTCTCCAGGGTCATCCCGGCCGCTCGACGGCGGACCCGGCTGCGGACATCGCCGAGCAGTCCGTGCTCCTGGTCGTCGTCCTCGCCCTCATCCTGGGTGAAGGGGGTGCGGGCAGGGTGCCGAGCGAGGGCGGCGTGCAGGGTGGCGCCGGCCTGCCAGGCCTCGGCGCGCACGACGGGCTCCGGCACGGCGAGGCCCGGGCGGGCGCCAAGGACGAACCCGGCCCTCCACGGCGAGCTCCACCACGCAGAACTCCCGGCGGAGCTGCTACGCCACCGCACCGCGCAGCCGGGCGCCGGCGGGCCAGCGGGCACCGCGGGCGTGCCGCCACGCATGCCGGGCCTGACGCCGAGCCAGACCGCCAACCTCCCGACCGCCCGGGCCGTCGCCCTGTCCTGACGCAGCCGGCGACCCAGGCGCAGCGGCTGGCCGTCGGCGTGCCGGGCGAAGAGAGCCATGAGCTGGGCCCGGACAGTGCCGTAGCCGTCGACCGGACCGCGGCCGGGATGGCGGGCGGTCAGATCGGCGTGGTCCCGGCAGACCACCGGACAGCAGTCACGGACTTGAGTATCCGTACTCAAGACGGAGCCGGGGATCAGCGCGAGGATGACCGGATGCCGCAGTGGGTAATCGACGTTCTCGTGACCGTTGTCCTGACCACCGTGGAGGTGGTGGCACTGGTCCTCACCTTTCGAGCTCTCCTGCCGCATGTGTGGGTGCGCTGATCTACGGCTGGATGTAAAACACGCCGTTCCCTGTGATCCTTGAGGTGTCGAAGCCCAAATTGGATCAAGCAGAGAGACGGCGTGCCTGCCTTCAGCATATGGAAGCGCACCCTGATGGTCGAAAACACCGCGGTCGAGGGTGTCCGCTGGGACGAATCGGAACAGTGCGTGGTCGTGTCGGTACGGCCTGACGCGCGGCGGCGTGGGCGGTGCGGGCTGTGCCGGCGCCCGGCACCGTTGTACGACCGGGGACGTGGCCGGCGCCGATGGCGTGACCTGGACCACGGGACGCGGCGGGTGTTCCTGGAGGCCGACGCTCCGCGCGTCGCCTGCCGCGGACACGGCCCGACCGTTGCCTTCCTCCCCTGGGCCCGGCACGACGCCGGTCACACCCTGGCCTTTGACCAGCAGGCCGCATGGATGGCCGCCGAGTGCTCCAAGAGCGCCGCGGCCGAGCTGTTGCGCTGCACCTGACGCACGGTCGGCAGGATCGTCGAGCGCTACACCGCCGACCGCGACCGGGGCACGGACCGGCTGGCGGGGTTGCGCCGGATCGGGATCGACGAGATCTCCTACCGCAAGGGCCAGCGCTACATGACCGTCGTGGTCGACCACGACACCGCCCGCGTGGTGTGGATGGCCGACGGCCACGGAACCGACGTCCTCACCCGGTTCTTCGACGAACTCGGCCAGGCTCGAGCCGCGCGGCCGACGCACATCAGTGCCGACGGCGCCGCCTGGATCGCCCAGGTCATCGCCGATCGGGCACCGTACGTGCTGCGGGTGACGGACCCCTTCCATGTGGTGGCCGTGCGCCGTGAGGCGCTGTGTTTCCGGGAGGGGTGTAAGGACCCTCCGCCGGGCTGTCGCAGCAGTCCGGTGAAGCTGGCGGCAGCCTGACCTCG